>NZ_JADBQQ010000005.1:5829-167019 GCF_014895985.1 Enterobacter cloacae complex sp. P2B
ACGGAATGAGTACAACACGAAAGAGAGTGAGCAACGTAGGGATATTATATTGCATAGTGACGGTAACTATTTGTTGTCAGTAAAATTTAGCTCTATGTTGCTACAGAGCCCTCAATGTTTCAACGAGTAGTAGATCTTTTCTGCCAGCCCTTGCGAAATACCCGGCACTTTTGCAATTTCCTCCATACTGGCGTTGAGTAATCCTTGCAATCCGCCCATATACTTCAGCAGCATCTGGCGGCGTTTTGGCCCAACGCCCTCAATAGTCTCAAGCGTGCTCGTGTTTTTGACCTTCGCCCGTTTTTTGCGGTGGCCGCTGATGGCATGGTCGTGCGACTCATCGCGAATATGCTGAATGACGTGCAGCGCCGGGGAGTCCGGCGGCAGGCTGAAGCCCTCACCTTCCGGCTCAAAAAACAGCGTTTCCAGACCGGCCTTACGATCGGCCCCTTTTGCCACGCCTAACAGCAGCGGATGGTTTTTGTCCCACTCAACGTCGAGCGACTCGAATACCGCTTTCGCCTGACCTAGCTGCCCTTTCCCACCGTCGATAAGAATCACGTCCGGGATCTTGCTCTCTTCAATCGCTTTACCGTAGCGACGGCGCAGCACCTGATTCATGGCAGCATAGTCATCACCCGGCGTGATGCCGGTGATGTTATAGCGGCGATACTCGGCGCGAAGCGGGCCGTTGGCGTCAAATACCACGCAGGACGCCACCGTCTGCTCACCCATCGTATGGCTGATATCGAAACATTCCATTCGCTTCACTTCCGGCAACTTCAGGAGCGTCGCCAGCGCGGTTAAACGCTGGCTAACCGTCGATTGCTGGGACAGTTTAGTGGTGAGCGCCGTCGCCGCGTTGGTCCGCGCCAGCTTCAGATAGCGTGCACGGTCGCCGCGCGGTTTGGTTTGAACATTGACCCGACGCCCGGCCAGTTCGGAAAGCGAATCGGCCAGCAGGGTTTTGTCATCAAGGCTAAAATCGAGCAGGATCTCCGAGGGCAGCGTACGCATCTGGCTGCCCTGAAGATAAAACTGGCCAACAAAGGTTTCCACCACTTCACCCAGCTCGGTGCCGCCAGGCACCTTCGGGAAATAGCTGCGGCTGCCGAGCACTTTGCCCTGGCGAATAAACAGCACATGCACGCAGGCCATGCCGGCGTCGAAGGCCACGCCAATAACGTCGAGATCGTCGCCGGTATTTGAGACAAACTGTTTCTCAGTGACTCTGCGCACCGCCTGGATCTGGTCGCGGATCCGCGCAGCCTCTTCAAACTCAAGTGCGGCGCTGGCTTTTTCCATTCTGGCGATCAGCTGGGTTAAAACCTGATCGTCTTTGCCAGCTAAGAACAGGCGTACATACTCTACCTGCTGCGCATACTCGTCTTCACTGACCAGCCCGGCAACACAGGGGCCAAGGCAACGACCAATCTGGTACTGTAAACACGGGCGCGAGCGGTTGCGGTAGACGCTGTTTTCACACTGGCGGATCGGGAAGATTTTTTGCAGCAGCGCCAGCGTCTCCCGCACGGCATAGCCATTCGGGAAGGGGCCGAAATATTCCCCTTTCGCGTGTTTTGCGCCGCGGTGCATCGCCAGGCGCGGATGGGTGTCACCACTCAGAAAAATAAACGGATAGGATTTGTCGTCCCGCAGCAGCACGTTATAGCGCGGCTGGTAGAGCTTAATATAGTTGTGCTCAAGCAGCAGCGCTTCCGTCTCGGTATGCGTCACGGTGACATCAATATTCTGAATGAGTGAGACCAGCGCTTCGGTCTTACGGGAGGCAAGGTTACTGCGGAAATAGCTGGAAAGACGCTTTTTAAGATCTTTGGCCTTCCCCACATAGATAACCGTACCGCCAGCGTCATACATCCGATAGACGCCTGGCTGGCTGGTTACGGTTTTCAGAAATGCTTTTGAATCGAATACATCACTCACTGACTTAACAACGTCTCCGCGTTACATAAACCATGCCGGATGGCCAGATGAGTCAGTTCAACATCACCATGAATGTTCAGTTTACTGAACATACGATAACGATAGCTGTTGACCGTTTTCGGGCTGAGATTCAGCTGCTCTGAGATCTCATTCACTTTCTGACCCTTGGTGATCATCAGCATAATCTGCAATTCACGCTCAGACAAACTGGCAAACGGTGATTCCGTTTTCTCGGGTTCGATCTGGCTAAGCGCCATCTGCTGCGCAATGTCGGAGGCAATGTAACGCTGCCCGGCAAATACAGAACGGATAGCATTGACGACCTCCTGCGGTGCGGCGCCTTTGCTGAGGTAACCGGCTGCCCCCGCCTGCATCACCTTCGCGGGAAGCGGATTTTCAGTATGCACGGTCAGCATGATGACTTTTGTATCAACAAAGGTACGCGCGATTTTGCGTGTTGCCTCAAGGCCACCGATACCGGGCATATTCATATCCATCAGCACCACATCGGCCGAGTTTGTGCGGCACCATTTTACGGCATCTTCCCCACAGCACGCCTCACCGGCAACTTTTATACCTTTAATATCTTCAAGAATGCGTCGTATCCCTGCGCGCACCAGTTCGTGGTCATCAACAAGAAGGACGTTGATCAAAGGAAATGTCTCCAGAATAGGGATAACGCTACTGAGTGATAATTTGGCTTATATTAACGGTTTTCATCACAAGATTAAAACGTTAAAAAATCGGCTATTCGATTTTACTCTCGTTTTTGGAAATTAGCCTGTACAGTCCATGGAAAGAGAGCCCTTGCCATGAGAGCTTTTGCGGCAATTTTTAAGCATCTGTATTCAAAAAGTTACAAAAAGCTTGCACGCTTTCCTCGCGGAAAAACTGTTCTCAATTTTTGTAACAATAATTAACGGCGAGTAAACCAGGCGCAAACAATTAATAGCCGTACCAGAGCATCAGTTTACCGGCTGGCTCTGTTTACGCAAATAAACACTGGCGTAAAAGTACGAAAAACAACCGCTGCATTTTTTGCTGCAGCTTGTGGTATACTCCGCCGCCTTGACTTTCGTCGTCGCGCTTTAGCGCCGTTTAATAATGAGGAAAATAAATGAGCACACCTGAATTTGCCACTGCGGAGAATAACCAGGAACTGG
Source organism: Enterobacter cloacae complex sp. P2B (assembly GCF_014895985.1). NCBI lineage: Bacteria > Pseudomonadati > Pseudomonadota > Gammaproteobacteria > Enterobacterales > Enterobacteriaceae > Enterobacter > Enterobacter cloacae complex sp. P2B. The sequence continues at coordinate 8,937 of NZ_JADBQQ010000005.1, forward strand.
CACAGGAAGTAAACTGCCTGAAAGCGCTGCTAACGCTGATGCTGCAGGCGATGGGCCAGGCTGATGCTGGTCGTGTGATCATTAAAATGGAAAAACAAATCGCGCAGATGGAAGACCAGGCGGAATCGGCCGTATTTGCTAACACCGTTAAGCAAATCAAACAAGCGTACCGCCAGTAACAAAAAACGGCTGGATGCAGTGCATTCAGCCGTCCACTCGTCTGTCACGCAGAACGTACTCTCTAATCAGATCAGTCCCGTAGCCGCCGCATAACAGGCAATCTGCGTCTTGTTTGGCGCATTAAATTTTTTCTGCATATTCTTCTGATGGAAGTTAACCGTATTCTCTGAAATAGAGAGAATGATCGCTATTTCCGCCGACGTCTTCCCTTCCGCGGTCCATTTCAAAATTTCTCGTTCGCGTTTGCTGAATTTCATCTCAGGCGGCATAACCATCTTATCTTCAAAACGCAGCAGCGCGGTTAATGCCATTTGCACTAGCATCTGCAGCCGCAACTCTATTTCCTCGCCGGCAAACGGTCCTTCCTGCGCGCGAGTACGGGAAACTGAGAGGAAGCCGAGCGCATGATTAGGCAGCATCAGACACTGAGTTATTCCCGAACGTAGACCGAAGTCCTGCGCCCTATGCCATAATTCCTGAGCATCCGCAAATAATTCGTCCGTCCAGGGTAAATGCCCCTGAATGAAATTCTCCGGCTTTAGCACCGGATCGATGGTGAAATAGTTCTCTGATTGATATTGCGCCAGCCACTGTTGCGGATAAGTGGCATGCACAGCAATTTTAGGCCGCGTAAACGGCACCGGATGGCGCACACAGAGTGAGTAATAATCGAATTCCAGCGCCTGAGTTTGTCGCTGAAGTTCATGATATACCTCGGCGGCACAGGTCAATTCCTGAAACCGCAGGGAGCAATCCCGTCGCCAGGTGAAAAAGTCTGAATCCTTCATACTTACTAAAAGAAGCCTCTGAAAAGATAATCATTATTATGGTGAATATAACCTAACACATAAAACTTATTTCTAACTACAAAATATCGGCACTAGCACAATTAACTGTGCTATGGATAAGGATTATTCTGTTCGGGTAGAATAAAAGAACACCATTTAAGGCGATGAGCGAGAATAATTTGCTCCAGAAGAACTTTCTGGAGCAAATGAGTACATAAATGCTACTGCATAAGGAATTTTTCCAGGAACTGACGGGTTCGCGGCTGCTGAGGGTTAGCAAATAAGCTTTTCGCCGGTCCCTGCTCCACAATCCGCCCCTGGTCCATAAAGATGGCTCTGTCCGCCACGTCGCGCGCAAAGCTCATTTCATGGGTCACAATCACCATCGTGCGTTTTTCCTGCGCCAGCTGGCGGATGGTGTTCAGCACCTCACCCACCAGTTCGGGATCGAGCGCGGAGGTCGGTTCATCAAACAGGATCACGTCAGGCCGCATCGCCAGCGCGCGCGCGATGGCCACGCGCTGCTGCTGCCCGCCCGACAGGCGGCGCGGATAGCTGGTCTCTTTCCCTGCCAGCCCGACTTTGGCGAGCAACTCGCGGGCGCGTGCCGTCGCTTCCTCTTTGGGCTCACCTTTTACAATGACCGGTCCTTCAATAATATTTTCCAGCACCGTGCGGTGCGGGAATAGATTGAAGCTCTGGAACACAAAGCCAACATGCTGACGCAGGCGGCGAATCAACCCTTTCTGCTGGCTGATGGATTTACCGGCATCAATCGTTATCTCCCCAACCCGAATGGTGCCCCCTTCCGGCTGCTCAAGCAGGTTGATACTACGCAGCAGCGTGGTTTTCCCCGACCCGCTCGGGCCAATAATCGCCACGACTTCGCCCTGCTCAACTTCCAGGTCGATGCCGTGGAGCACCGTTTGCCCGTGGAATTTTTTCACCAGGTTTTTGACGTCAATTGCACTCATTTTGGATCACGCTCCTGGCGGTTAAGCTGGTTTTCAAAGTAGTTTTGCAGCGCAGACAATACCGTCGCCATCACCCAGTAGATCAGCGAGGCGGCCAGATACATGGTGAAAACTTCAAGGGTGCGCGAGGTAATGAGCTGCGCCTGACGGAACAGCTCCGGCACCTGGATGGTTGCCGCCAAAGAGGTATCTTTCACCAGGCTGATGAAGCTGTTGCTCAGCGGCGGAAGCGCTACCCGCGCCGCCTGCGGCAGAATGGAGCGTCGCAGCGTCTGCCACGGCGTCATTCCGATACTGGCCGCCGCTTCCCACTGGCCTTTATCAATCGACGAGATCGCCGCGCGCAGGGTTTCGGAGGTATAGGCCGCCGTGTTAAGCGACAGGCCAATCATCGCCGCCGGGATCGGATCCAGCTCGATGCCGAACTGCGGTAAACCGTAGTAGATCATAAAGAGCTGAGCGATAAGCGGCGTACCGCGAAACACGGAAATATAAAAGCGCGCCAGCCAGCGTACCGGCAGGATGGGCGACATGCGCATTAAGGCCAGTACAAAGCCCAGCACAAGACCGAAGAACATCCCGCCGATACTGAGCTGTAGCGTGAATACCGCACCTTTCAGCAGGAATGGCAGGGAATCAATAACCAGTTGAATACTTTCTTGCATTATTATTTTTCGACCTGATTTTTAGACATGAGGATGATAAGCAAACAGCGCGGGCGCCCCGCCGGTGTGCACAAATAAAATCGGCCCTTCATCCTTAAAGCGTTTCTGCGCAATGCCATCGATAAGCCCGGCCATTGCTTTACCCGTATAGACCGGATCGAGCAGTATACCTTCAAGGCGCGCCAGCAGCTTAACGGCTTCCATCCCCTCTTCATTAGGCGTGCCGTAGCCCGGCGCAAAATAGTCATCCCAGAGCAAGATCTCAGCCCTGGCCTTCAGCTCCAGCTGCTCTGCCACCGCCTGTTGCAGCGCCACTACTTTTGGCTTCTGGTCCGCGACGCTGCGGGAAACCGTCACGCCAATCAGCTCGACATCCGGCAGAAGCTGTTCCAGCCCCACCGCCAGCCCGGCATGCGTGCCCGCGCTTCCGGAGGCGACAACGACCGACGAGAGGCTAACGGCGCCCTCGCACTGCTGGGCGATTTCCAGCGCGCTTTCCACATAGCCCAGCGCGCCCAGCGCATTCGACCCGCCGACGGGAATAACGTAGGGACGGAAACCCTGCGCTTCCAGACGCGTCGCCAGCTCATCAAGCTGTGCGGTCGGGTCGGTCAACGCATCCACCATCTCCACCTGCACGTTAAACAGGTCTAAAAGCAGGCGGTTACCGTTGGTGAGATAGTTTTCAGCCCGCGTGCCAATCGGGTTTTCCAGCAGAGCCACGCAGTGAAGACCGAGTTTTGCCGCCACGGCGGCCGTCTGACGAACATGGTTGGACTGAATGGCCCCGGCAGTAATAAGCGTATCCGCGCCTTCGCGCAGCGCGTCAGCCGCCAGAAACTCCAGCTTGCGCAGCTTATTGCCGCCCATCGCCATCGGCGTCACGTCATCGCGCTTAATAAAAATATCGCGTCCCAGATAATCAGAAAATCGCGGCAGGTACTCCAGCGGCGTCGGCGCGCCGATAAACTCCAGACGGGGAAAGCGCGTTAAATTCTGTAGTGACATGGACTCTCCGGTAACTCAGACAAAATGTGATATTTTTCATTATGCACGCAGACGCGTAAGAAATAAAAAAGGCGCTTTTAAAAGCGCCTTTTTTCCAGGTCACCGACTTATTTGGTGACGTCGGCCCCGAACCACTTCTCAGACAGCGCCTTCAGGCTGCCGTCTTTCTGCATGTCAGCAATCGCGGAATCAATGGCTTTCACCAGATCCTCGTTGCCTTTACGGACGGCCACGCCGGATTCCTGACGAGAGAACGCATCACCCGCTACTGCCAGGGTATTGTTGGTTTTCTTCACCAGATCCAAAGCGGCCAGACGGTCAACCAGAATGGCGTCGATACGGCCTACGCGCAGGTCCTGATATTTCGTCGGGTCATCATCATAGGTGCGGATGTCCACGCCCTGAACGTTCTGGCGCAGCCACTCTTCGTAGTTAGTTCCCAGACCGACGCCGACTTTTTTGCCTTTCAGATCGGCAGCGGATTTAATGGAGCCTTCGTTACCTTTCTTCACCAGCGCCTGAATACCGGACACGGTGTACGGCGTGGAGAAGTCATACTTCTTCTTACGCTCGTCAGAAATGGTCACCTGGTTAATCACCACGTCAATGCGTTTTGAATCCAGTGACGCCAGCATACCGTCCCATTTGGTCGGTTTCAGGGAGGCTTTAACGCCGAGGTGCTTCGCCAGTTCTTCTGCAAATTCCACTTCAAAACCGGTCAGCTTGCCGTCATCGCCCTGGAAGCTGAACGGAGGATAGGTTCCTTCCAGCCCGACCAGCAGCGTACCGCGCTCTTTTACTTTATTCAGCAGGTTTTCTGCGGCGAACGTTTTCACGCTCATGCCCGCAACCAGCGCGACGGCCATAACACCCATCAGCGCCTGACGACCCAGAAGTGCAAATTTCATAAATACCCCGATATAGTGGAATTTTTACGTAGTGTAGAGAAATCGCCTGCAACGTCAAAGGCGACTGCGCTACATCTTATTCTTTTTTAATATATATCAGAAGTTGTTCCGGCGAGCGCTTTCTGCTTCACGGAACCCGGCATTTGCACCTTATATTGCGCATACTTGCGCAGCGCAATACGGTAGTTGTTGGTGCTGGTTGCAGGCAGCCACGGCTCCAGATTTTCATCCAGGTAACCGGTCTTCAGCAGATCGCGAGAGATATTGTTAACGCTCAGATGCTGCCCAAGACGGCGCAGGCGAACCACATATTCGCGCACGGTGCCGTGGCTCATCTCCGTTTGTTCAAACAGGAATTGCTTGAAGCCGATGATATCGAAGAAGTCGCTTTGCTCTTTGCAGTGGAGATCGCCACAGAAACGGCAAAGCGCCACCCACTCTTTTTGCTCTTCGAGCCACGCGGCTTCATCCATTAACGTGTCGAGGCGAGAGATAGCGATTTTATTCACGATCTCGCCGCGGCGAACCAGCGTGATACGATCGAGTAATTTGTTACAGTGGGCGCAATGCGTCTGGCTGTGTTTAAAGTCTTTCAGGTAGCGGCTTAAAGGCCGTCTTTTAGATTGCTGCACCGTCATGATAACTCCTGGTTGTCAATACGTTGTGCGGCATTTTTCGGGTGATTGGATCACCTATAACTTACCCAGTTTGGTTCGTAAGCGTTTAATGGCCTGGCTGTGCAGCTGGCTAACCCGCGACTCCCCCACCTCCAGAACCGCGCCAATCTCTTTGAGATTAAGCTCTTCCTGGTAATAAAGGGTCAACACCAGCTGTTCGCGCTCGGGCAGAGCTTCAATCGCTTCCATTACGCGCTGGCGTAAATTCCCTTCCATTAAATGGTGTAACGGGTTTTCCTGCTGGTGCTCGTCCGTCACCAGCTCGATGCTATCGCCATGCTCTTCGCGCCACTCGTCATAGGAGAAGAGTTGGCTATTATTGGTATCGAGCAACATCTGACGATACTCTTCAACAGCAATACCAAGACGTTCCGCCACTTCGGTTTCCGTTGCGTTGCGTCCCAGTTCCTGTTCCAGCTGTCCCATCGCATGCGCCACTTCGCGCGCGTTGCGGCGAACGCTGCGCGGCACCCAGTCGCGGCTGCGCAGCTCGTCCAGCATCGCACCACGAATACGCTGAACTGCGTAAGTCGTAAATGCCGTTCCTTGCAGAGCGTCGTATCGGTCAACTGCATTCAATAACCCGATACCGCCCGCCTGTAGCAGATCGTCAAGTTCCACGCTCGCCGGCAAACGCACCTGGAGGCGCAATGCTTCGTGACGCACCAGCGGGACATAACGCTGCCACAGCGAGTGTTTATCCATTACACCTTCAGCGGTATAGAGTGAATTCACGATAAACAGCCCTGCGTTAGTTGAGTTATCGGCATGATTATCCGATTCTGCAGGGCGTTCAATTGGATGAAAAAGGGGGATAAAGTGAGGTTATTCTGAGGTTGCCCGCAGCAGGGGCAACTTTTCTGGCTAAATTAACAGTTGTAACAATGAAAGATCGTCGCCCAATTTGACGCTATCTATATGTTGATAAAAGAGCTTTCCGGCTTCCTGATTATGCTGGCTCAGGGAGTGGAAGCTGTAAATAACGTCAATAATATTGTCCTGTTCAATTTTCCCCGCCGCGATGGCCTGACCGGCAAGCAGCGATTTGAGAAAATAGAACTCCGCAACGATTAAATAAAGATTATTCAACATGCTGCGGCCATTGCTCTGCGGGAATGCCTGCTGCCAGAGCTTATATTTAAAAAAGTTCTTAAAGAGGTGATCGTTTTCCGCCAGGTAACTGCCCGCCACATCGCGCCAGACGGATTCGATGTTTTCCATCACCTTTTCAGCCGGCACGCTGTCACCGACAGCCTCGAACTGCTGGTACAGCTGGGAGAAATAACGGTTTAAAACTGCCCCACCGCGGCTGGCCGTTTTCTTTGTAAAGAAGCTTTGAATAAGCGAAATTAATCCGAATTTAAGGCTATAGTTCTGGTTGAAGCCACTCAATTCAGCCTTGATTTTACCGCTCACCAGCTCGTTCACCAGTGAATAATAAACCGTTTCGAGCGTGCTGATATTCTCTTCCAGTTTTTGTAGCTTTTCAGCCACCATCAGGAATTTCACCACAGCATAAACTTGTTCTTCAACGCTCACCGCCTCAACGCTGAACAGGTTCTGGCAGAAGAGATTGATGACCTTAGCCTTCAAATCCATCGCTGGCGCATTATTAACGTCCTGCTGAACGCTGATGGATTCCATCATCGCCATCGACTCCCGATCGTTCAGCAGCAGACGGGTCACTTCCGGACACGAGAGGTTAAGGGATTTTTCGATTTCGGTTTTATAGACCCGGTTTGTCCGGGGAAACGACGAACAGGTCGGGCTTAAGGCCTGAGCGCCCATCGCACCATGAATTGAGCAGAGCTTATCGGTATCCATAAACGGGCAGTTTTTACTCTCCGTATGGAAAATCACCTCACCCCAGTGGCCGTACTGTTTTTTGGTAATTTTAATTCCCGTCTTCGCCGTCTGGCGAATTGCCGCGTTTTTACTGTTGAGATAGCGGTTGACGGAGGATTTATCGAACGCGATGGTCCAGCCCTGACAACAATGTTCACGGCATTCCCCACCGACACAGGAAAAATCTGCGACCAGTTTAGGCTGGGTAATAACGATCTGTTTCACGGGCGGATCCTCAAAATTCAGAGACAAAAAAACCCCGCCGAAGCGGGGTTTGATGCGTAAAATTAACGCAGCAGAGACAGAACGGTCTGTGGAACCTGGTTTGCCTGGGACAGAACAGAAGTACCAGCCTGCTGCAGGATCTGCGCGCGGGACATGTTGGAAACTTCAGTTGCGTAGTCAGCGTCCTGGATACGGGACTGAGCAGCAGACAGGTTGTTAGAGGTGTTGTTCAGGTTGTTGATTGCAGAAGTGAAGCGGTTCTGCACAGCACCCAGACCGGAACGAGCGGTATCAACTTTAGCGATTGCTTTGTCAATGGTGTCCAGATCGGTTGCTTTGATTGCTTTCAGGTCAAGACCATTTACGCCCAGAGTAGTGGAGTCAGCTTTAGCACCGCTCAGGTCCAGAGTAATAGTGTCGCCATCGTTAACACCAACCTGAATCGCAACTTTACCATCACCAGCTGCACCCGCAGTGCCAGTCAGCAGTTTGATGCCGTTGAAGTCAGTCTTGCCTGCAACGCGGTCGATTTCAGCCAGACGAGCGGTAACTTCATCCTGCAGAGAGGCCAGGTCAGACGTGCTGTTGGTGCCGTTGCTTGCCTGAACAGCCAGTTCACGAACGCGCTGCAGGTTGTTGTTGATTTCGTTCAGGGAACCTTCAGCAGTCTGCGCCATGGAGATACCGTCGTTGGCGTTACGCGCTGCCTGAGTCATACCTTTGATCTGGGAGGTCATGCGGTTTGCAATCGCCTGGCCAGCGGCATCGTCTTTCGCGCTGTTGATACGCAGACCTGAAGACAGACGCTCAATAGCAGTGCCCAGAGAAGACTGAGATTTGTTCAGGTTGTTCTGAGTAGTCAGGGACAACAGGTTAGTATTGATAACTGCCATAATTTTCTTTCCTTCAAAAATTGGGTTTTAGGTCCGGTGCCTAACACTCACAGCGTCTCTCACCGTCAACAAGGTTATCGACGGGTCCCGAAAAGACTTTAGAATCAATTTCGAAAAAATTATAACCCAATGATTATTAATGGTTTTATTTTTAAAAAATCAATTAAGGTTCATCATAAGGTTATTATTTACGGCTTTTTAATACGCGGAATATGCCAAAAAAGGCACACACTTATCTGTGTTATTGACGCGCTAAAAATCATCCCAAAGTGCAATCGTTTCATTTAACGCGCCAGGACATGCCTATTCTTTGGATTATTTTTTTCTCACCATCGTAAACTTTTACTATTCGAGGCCGATAAGAGTCCTGAACTACTTTCGTATTTAAGGAAAATATGCATGGCTACTATCAGTAACCTCGGGATAGGTTCTGCAGGACTCGGGGAATTATATAATCAGTTGGATGCAGCAGAACGAACCAAGCTGACGACGATTACTACCCAGCAATCAACGTATAACGCACAGTTAAGCGCGTACGGCAAGCTGCAGAGTGCCATGACCTCGCTGCAGACTGCGACAGCTGCGCTGGGTAAAGCGACCACATGGAACTCAACCGCCGTAAGCAGCACCAACACGGCCTTTACGGCAACCACGACCGCAGACGCATCCGTCGGCTCTTATGTGGTTAATGTCAACCAGGTGGCAAAAGCACAGGCGCTCACGACGGGTTCGTATGCCACCAACACTGAGCTGCTGGGCGATACGACCGGCACGACGCGTAAAATTACGATTACCCAGCCGGGGACAAAAACGCCTTTAGAGGTGAACCTGGCCGATGGCGATACGTCGCTTGCCGGGATCGCGAGCGCGATTAATAAAGCGAACGGCAACGTCACCGCCAGCGTAATCAAGGCGAAAGACGGCGATTACCGCCTGATGCTCTCCTCGAAAACCACCGGTACGGATGGCGAGATGACCATCAGCGTCACCGGGGACGACAAGCTGCAAAGCGTAATCGGCTACGACTCAACCGCCAAAACCGGCGCGCTGGCGGTAAATACCGCGGCCCAGAACGCGATTGTCGTTGTGAACGACATCAAGATTGAGCGTCAATCGAACACCATTTCCGATGCGCTGCCGGGGATGACCTTCACCGTGAAGGCAGAAAGTAAAGCGGATGAAATGCTGGAAGTAACGCGCGCCACGGATGCAAACCAAAAAGCCGTAACGGACTGGGTAACCGCGTATAACTCGCTGCAGTCCACCATTAACAGCCTCACCAAATATGTCGCGGTCGACGCGGGTGCTGGCGGTCAGTCCACCAGCAACGGCGCGCTGGTGGGTGATGCAAACGTGCGCGGGATCCAGTCTCAGCTGCGCGGTCTGCTGACCGAAGTTCAGGCTGGCTCCGTTCAGATCATGGCTCAGCTGGGGATTACTCAGGATCCGGTGAAAGGTGCAGACGGTACGGTCGGTAACCTCAAAGTGGATTCCGATAAGCTGAAAAAGGCGCTGACCGACAACCCGACCGCCGTACAGCAGTACTTTATCGGTGACGGAAAGAAAACCGGTCTGGCGACCCAGATGAACAACACGCTGACCACCATGCTCAGCACCAGCACCGGCAGCGCGGGCGTGATCCAGAACGCGAAAGACGGTATCAACAAAACGCTGAAAACCCTGGGCGAACGTTACGACTCTATGGAAGCCTCTATTGATGCCACCATGGCGCGTTACAAAGCGCAGTTCACCAGCCTGGACGTATTAGTCACCAAAATGACCAGTACGGCCAACTATCTGACCCAACAGTTCTCACAAAAATAGTCGTAGCCTTCAGGAGTGGATATGTATAAGACCTCTGGTGTTCAATCCTATCAGCAGATAGGAGTAGAAAGCGCAGTTATGAATGCCAGTCCACACCAGCTGATTGTCATGTTGTTCGACGGGGCGCATAGCGCCCTTGTTCGCGCGCGTTTGTTCATGGAAGCCGGACAAATTCGTGAAAAAGGCGAAGCGTTATCGAAAGCCATTAACATCATCGACAACGGTTTAAAAGCAGGACTGAACATGGAGGTTGAGAGCGAGCTGTCCAGTAATCTTGCCTCCTTGTACGAATATATGGTTCGACGTTTATTACTGGCGAACGTCAGTAATGACGTAGACGCAATTGTTGAAGTCGAGGGTTTATTAAACAACATTGCGGATGCGTGGAAGCAAATCGGCCCCAATGCGTCCTCTATTTCAGGATAATTTTGATGAATAATCCCAGCGCAGCGCTTAGCCACTGGCAGGCGTTACATGCTCAGAGCATTGCTATGCTAAATCTCGCACATTCTGGTCAATGGGATGCGCTTATTGAGCAGGAAATGCATTACGTTCAACTGGTGGAAAGGATTTCGCAAACGCCCATCATGTCATGCCCCCCGGCTCAGGTTGAGCAAGCGCGTGCGCTGCTGGAGATGATCCTCGACAATGAGAATACGTTAAAGGCGCTGCTGAAAGTGCGGATGGACGAACTGCGTAATCTCATCGATCAGACCGGCAAACAGCAATCCATCACCTCTACCTATGGAAAGCTGTCAGGGAATATTCTTTATCCAGAAAGTGTTACCCGCGACACACAACTATGATTTCTTCATCCATACTCCAGAAGTCTGCCATATGGCTTCTGGAGCACGGACGATGAAAAACCCCACCCTGTTACAATGCTTTCACTGGTATTACCCCGCTGGCGGTGAATTGTGGCGAGAAGTCACGGCGTTAGCCCCCAATCTTAATGAAATCGGCATCAACATGATCTGGCTGCCGCCCGCGTATAAAGGGGCTTCCGGCGGGTATTCGGTTGGCTATGACTCTTACGATCTGTTTGACCTCGGCGAGTTTGACCAGAAAGGCAGTATCGCCACGAAATACGGTGACAAAGCGCAGCTGCTGGAAGCCATCGACGCCCTCAAAAGCAACGACATTGCCGTCCTGCTGGACGTGGTGGTGAACCACAAAATGGGGGCTGATGAGAAAGAGCCTGTCCGCGTGCAGCGCGTGAACGAACAGGACCGTACACAAATTGATGATGAAATCATCGAGTGTGAGGCCTGGACTCGCTACACCTTCCCCGCCCGCGCCGGGCAATACTCACAGTTTATCTGGGATTACAAATGCTTCAGCGGCGTCGACCATATTGAAAACCCGGATGAAGACGGGATCTTTAAAATCGTCAACGACTACACCGGCGAAGGCTGGAATGACCAGGTCGATGATGAGATGGGTAACTTCGATTACCTGATGGGCGAAAACATCGACTTTCGCAATCACGCCGTCACCGAGGAGATCAAATACTGGGCCCGCTGGGTCATGGAACAGACGCGCTGCGACGGTTTTCGTCTGGACGCCGTCAAGCATATTCCCGCCTGGTTTTACAAAGAGTGGATTGAGCACGTTCAGGAAGTCGCCGAACAGCCGCTGTTTATCGTGGCGGAATACTGGTCCCACGAGGTTGACAAACTTCAGGCCTATATTGACCAGGTCGACGGTAAAACCATGCTGTTTGATGCCCCCCTGCAGATGAAATTCCACGAGGCGTCACGGCAGGGACGAGATTACGACATGAGCCAGATCTTCACCGGTACGCTGGTGGAGGCCGACCCGTTCCATGCGGTGACCCTCGTCGCGAACCATGACACGCAGCCTTTGCAGGCGCTGGAAGCCCCGGTCGAAGCCTGGTTTAAACCGCTGGCGTACGCGCTGATCCTGCTGCGGGAAAACGGCGTGCCGAGCGTCTTCTATCCGGATCTGTTCGGCGCAAGCTATGACGATACGGGAGGGGACGGTGAAACGTACCATATTGATATGCCGGTGATTGAGCAGCTTCACGAGCTGATCCTCGCCCGCCAGCGCTTTGCCCACGGCGTGCAGACGCTGTTTTTTGACCATCCTAACTGCATCGCCTTCAGCCGCAGCGGCACGGAAGACGATCCCGGCTGCGTGGTGGTGATGTCGAACGGCGACGACGGCGAGAAGGTGATTTGCCTGGGGGAAAACTACGGCAACAAAACGTGGCGTGATTTTCTCAGCAATCGTGAAGAAACGGTCACCACGGCGGCGGATGGCGAAGGCACCTTTACCTGTAAAGGGGGAAGCGTCAGCGTGTGGGTGATTGAGGATGCGTTGTAGAACGGGAAACGTGCGGCCTGATGCCCTCACCCCGTCCCTCTCCCACAGGGAGAGGGCGCAAACACCAAAAACGGCAACGAGGTTGCCGTTTTGCTTTTACCCTTAGGGCAGTTTACTCTCCAGCGGATTCTTGCTCAGGTAATCCGCACATTCCACCGTTGGGCGGTCAACCTTCTGCAACTCCATCCCATCATACTCAAGCGTAGCGCCGTCGCGATCCAGCGGATAGATATCCAGCTTGCGTGTGACGTTGTAATAGCTGTCTGAACGCAGCATGATCTTACCCGGTACGGCAATCACGCGCTGCCACTGGCGGCAGTCCAGCGTATCGCCCTCTTCCGTCACCACCAGTGTGGCAATCGCTTCAGGGCTGACCAGACTGCTCTGCGGCCCTTTCGACTGCCAGTATCCCGCCAGGTTCGCCGGGACGGGATGCTTGATCACGTCATTATAGTTATCGACCTGAACGCACCCGGTCAGTGCCAGCAGCGCGCCAGCAATTGCTATTTTTTTCATCATCTTTCCTGCATTCGAAGAAAAAAATATTGTGGCATTAAAGCGCTGAGGCTGCCAGCGAAGATCGAGGGGGCTTAAACCTGCATCCCCATCACTTCCTGATACGCCGACACCAGCTTGTTACGCACCTGGATTCCCATCTGCAGGGAAACCGAGGCTTTTTGCAAATCGGTCATCACATCATTGAGCGCCACGCCCGGCTCGCCGAGGGTGAACTTCTCCGCCTGCGTACGCGCAGCGGTCTGGGTATCGCTGATACGGTCAAGAGCGGCATGCAGTTGCCCCGCAAAGCTGATGGTCGGCTGCTGTTCTGCCACATTCTGATTACGGGCCGTCATCGCCGTTGCCTGCAACTGACTGATGACCCCTTCAATGCCCTGTATAGCCATGACTCTCCCCTGGATGGTTTTTTACGCGGTCAAGACTAACAGCTTGTCAATAAGATAATGGCGGTAAATAGCGTGAAAAAACCAGGTTATTTGACGCATAGAAAATCCGGAATCGTCAAATAATGGCAGGGCCATCAATATGGAACTTTTGTCGTGTTTGCCGACCCGGGAGTCAGTTTTGTTTCTCTACACGAATAACGTAAACCACCAGGATTTAAGAGGTGCGCAATGAGTGCAACAGCATCGACAGCGCCACAAAATAAATCACTCGAGTGGATGAACCGCCTTCGCGCGAATCCTAAAATCCCGTTGATCGTGGCAGGCGCTGCCGCAATTGCGATCCTTGTAGCGATGGTTTTATGGGCGAAAAGCCCTGATTACCGCACGCTCTACAGCAACCTTTCCGATCAGGATGGCGGCGCCATCGTCACCCAGCTAACCCAGATGAACATCCCGTATCGCTTTGCCGATAATGGCGGTGCGCTTGAGGTACCGGCGGATAAAGTACACGAGCTTCGTCTGCGCCTGGCACAGCAGGGCCTGCCAAAGGGCGGCGCGGTCGGCTTTGAACTGCTGGACCAGGAAAAATTCGGCATCAGCCAGTTCAGCGAGCAGGTGAACTACCAGCGTGCGCTGGAAGGCGAGCTGGCCCGCACCATTGAAACGTTAGGCCCGGTAAAGAGTGCCCGCGTGCACCTGGCAATGCCTAAACCCTCTTTATTTGTTCGTGAACAGAAATCCCCTTCAGCTTCCGTTACCGTGAACCTCGAGCCCGGCCGCGCGCTGGACGAAGGGCAAATCAGCGCGGTAACGCATCTCGTCTCCAGCGCCGTCGCCGGCCTGCCGCCGGGTAACGTGACGCTGGTGGATCAAAGCGGACACCTGCTGACGCAATCCAATACCGCCGGGCGTGACCTCAACGACGCGCAGCTGAAATACGCCGCCGACGTTGAAAGCCGTCTCCAGCGCCGTATCGAAGCGATCCTCGGCCCGGTGGTGGGTAACAGCAACGTCCACGCCCAGGTTACCGCGCAGATTGACTTCTCTAATAAAGAACAAACCGAAGAGCAATACAGCCCGAACGGCGATGCGGCTCAAGCGGTAATGCGTTCACGCCAGATCAACTCCAGCGAACAGATCGGCGGGGCCTACCCTGGCGGCGTGCCGGGCGCGCTCTCTAACCAGCCAGCACCGGCAAACGCGGCGCCGATTTCAACGCCGCCGGCCAACCAGCAGAACGGTCAGCAAAATAATCAGCAGACCACCTCAACGACCAATAACGCCGGTCCGCGCTCCAGCAGCCGTAACGAAACCACGAACTATGAAGTGGACCGGACGATCCGCCACACTAAGCTGAACGTGGGCGATATTCAGCGTCTTTCCGTTGCGGTGGTGGTGAACTACAAAACCCTGCCGGACGGCAAACCGTTGCCGTTAACCGCCGAGCAGATGAAGCAGATTGAGAACCTGACCCGCGAAGCGATGGGCTACTCCGAGAAGCGCGGCGATACCCTCAACGTGGTGAACTCTCCGTTTAACTCGGTTGAAGAGACCGGCGGTGAACTGCCGTTCTGGCAACAGCAGGCGTTTATCGACCAGCTGATGTCCGCAGGCCGCTGGCTGCTGGTGCTGATTGTCGCGTGGCTGCTGTGGCGTAAGGGCGTTCGTCCTCAGCTCCAGCGTCGTGCGGAAGCCGAAAAAGCGGCGCGCGAGCAGATGAATACGCGTCAGGAAACGGAAGAAGCGGTTGAAGTTCGCCTCAGCAAAGATGAACAGATGCAGCAGCGTCGTGCTAACCAGCGCATGGGCGCTGAGGTGATGAGCCAGCGCATTCGCGAAATGTCAGATAACGATCCGCGCGTCGTGGCGCTGGTCATCCGCCAGTGGATGGGTAACGAACATGAGTAATACGCTTACGGGCACCGATAAAAGCGTCATCCTGCTGATGACCATTGGCGAAGATCGCGCGGCAGAGGTGTTTAAACACCTCTCCCAGCGAGAAGTGCAAATTCTCAGTGCGGCGATGGCCAACGTGCGTCAAATCTCCAACAAACAGCTGACCGAAGTACTGTCAGAGTTTGAACAGGAAGCCGAACAGTTTGCCGCGCTGAACGTCAACGCCAACGACTACCTGCGCTCCGTGCTGGTCAAGGCGCTGGGCGAAGAGCGTGCCGCCAGCCTGCTGGAAGACATTCTGGAAACCCGCGATACCGCCAGCGGTATCGAAACGCTCAACTTTATGGAGCCGCAGAGCGCCGCAGACCTGATTCGCGACGAGCACCCGCAGATTATCGCCACCATTCTGGTTCACCTCAAACGTGGCCAGGCGGCGGATATTCTGGCCCTGTTCGAAGAGCGCCTGCGTCACGACGTGATGCTGCGTATCGCCACCTTCGGCGGCGTTCAGCCGGCCGCGCTGGCGGAGCTGACCGAAGTGCTAAACAACCTGCTCGACGGCCAGAACCTCAAGCGCAGCAAAATGGGCGGCGTGAGAACGGCGGCGGAAATTATCAACCTGATGAAAACGCAGCAGGAAGAAGCCGTCATTTCGGCGGTTCGCGAATTCGACGGCGAGCTGGCGCAGAAAATCATCGACGAGATGTTCCTGTTCGAAAACCTCGTCGAAGTGGACGACCGCAGCATCCAGCGCCTGCTCCAGGAAGTGGATTCCGAGTCGCTGCTTATCGCCCTCAAAGGCGCCGAACAGCCGCTGCGCGAGAAGTTCCTGCGCAACATGTCTCAACGTGCGGCCGATATCCTGCGCGACGACCTTGCCAACCGTGGCCCGGTGCGTCTGTCTCAGGTGGAAAACGAACAGAAAGCCATCCTGCTTATCGTTCGTCGTCTGGCGGAAACCGGCGAGATGGTGATTGGCAGCGGAGACGACACCTATGTCTAATGAGCTGTCGTGGAAGCGCTGGACGCCGGACGATCTGGCCCCTCCCCTTGCCGAATTCACGCCCGCGGTGGTCTCGCCCGCAGAGCCCGACGCGGACGTTGAACAGCCCGAGCTGAGCGAAGAGGAGCAGCAAGCGCAGATGCTGGCGCAGCTGCAAATGCAGGCGCACGAGCAGGGCTATAACGCCGGTCTGAACGAAGGCCGCCAGAAGGGGCACGATCTGGGGTACCAGGAAGGCCTGGCGAAAGGGTTAGAGCACGGCATCGATCAGGCGCGCCAGCAGCAGGCGCCGATCCATGCCCGCATGCAGCAGCTGGTCAGCGAGTTCCAGCACACGCTGGACGCGCTGGACAGCGTGATTGCCTCGCGTCTGATGCAGATGGCGCTGGAGGCGGCGCGTCAGGTTATCGGCCAGACGCCCGTGGTGGATAACACCGCGCTGATTAAACAAATTCAGGGTCTGCTTCAGCAGGAACCGCTGTTCAGCGGCAAACCGCAGCTGCGCGTCCACCCGGACGATCTGCAGCGCGTTGAAGAGAGCCTGGGCGCAACGCTGAGCCTGCACGGCTGGCGTCTGCGCGGCGACCCATCCTTACACCACGGCGGATGCAAAGTCTCTGCCGATGAAGGCGACCTGGATGCCAGCGTCGCCACCCGCTGGCAGGAACTGTGTCGCCTGGCGGCACCGGGAGTCGTCTGATGACCGCACGCCTTACCCGCTGGCTCACCACGCTCGACAACTTTGAGACGAAGATGGCACAACTGCCATCTGTTCGTCGTTATGGGCGACTGACGCGCGCCACCGGTCTGGTACTGGAGGCCACCGGCCTGCAGCTTCCCCTGGGTGCGACCTGCGTCATTGAGCGTCAGGATGGGCAGGAAACGCGTGAAGTGGAAAGCGAAGTGGTCGGGTTTAACGGCCAGCGCCTGTTCCTGATGCCGCTTGAAGAGGTGGAAGGCATTCTGCCCGGCGCGCGCGTTTACGCCAAAAACATCAGCGGCGACGGGCTGCAAAGCGGGAAACAGCTGCCGCTTGGCCCTGCCCTGCTCGGCCGCGTGCTGGACGGCAGCGGGAAGCCGCTGGATGGCCTGCCCGCGCCGGACACCACCGAAACCGGCGCGCTGATTACCCAGCCGTTCAACCCCCTGCAGCGTACCCCTATTGAGCACGTGCTGGATACCGGCGTGCGTCCGATTAACGCCCTGCTCACCGTAGGGCGCGGACAGCGCATGGGCCTGTTCGCCGGTTCCGGCGTCGGGAAATCCGTCCTGCTCGGCATGATGGCGCGCTATACCCAGGCCGACGTGATTGTCGTGGGGCTGATCGGCGAGCGTGGTCGCGAAGTAAAAGACTTTATTGAAAACATTCTGGGTGCGGAAGGCCGCGCCCGCTCGGTGGTGATCGCCGCGCCGGCGGACGTGTCGCCGCTGCTGCGTATGCAGGGTGCCGCCTACGCCACCCGTATCGCCGAAGATTTTCGTGACCGCGGCAAGCACGTGCTGCTGATCATGGACTCCCTCACCCGCTATGCGATGGCGCAGCGTGAAATCGCGCTGGCCATCGGCGAGCCGCCGGCCACCAAAGGCTATCCGCCTTCGGTCTTCGCCAAACTTCCGGCGCTGGTAGAGCGTGCGGGGAACGGCATCAGCGGCGGCGGCTCCATCACCGCGTTCTATACGGTGCTGACCGAGGGCGATGACCAGCAGGACCCGATTGCCGACTCCGCGCGCGCGATCCTGGACGGCCATATCGTGCTGTCGCGCCGCCTGGCCGAAGCCGGGCACTACCCGGCGATTGATATTGAAGCGTCCATCAGCCGTGCGATGACGGCATTGATTACCGAGAAGCACTACGCCCGCGTGCGTAACTTCAAACAACTGCTTTCCAGCTTCCAGCGCAACCGCGATCTGGTCAGCGTGGGGGCGTATGCCAAAGGCAGCGACCCGATGCTCGACAAGGCGATTAGCCTGTGGCCGCAGCTGGAGGCGTTTTTACAACAGGGCATTTTTGAGCGTGCCGACTGGGAAGATTCAATCCAGGCGCTGGAGCTGATTTTCCCGCAGGTGTAACACAGGTGGAGGGCGAAGGTCATGGCGCAAAACAGCGCGTTATCAACGCTGAAAGATCTGGCTGAAAAAGAAGTTGATGATGCCGCATTGCAGCTTGGCGCAATGCGACGCGGGTGCCAGCAGGCTGAAGAACAGTTGAAGATGTTAATCGACTATCAGCATGAATATCGCACCAACCTCAATACCGATATGACGCAGGGCATTGGCAGCCAGCGCTGGATTAACTATCAGCAGTTTATCCAGACGCTCGAGAAGGCGATAGAGCAGCACCGCCAGCAGCTAAACCAGTGGACCCAAAAAGTCGATACCGCGCTGAATTTCTGGCGCGAGAAAAAACAGCGGCTGCAGGCCTGGCAGACCTTACAGGACCGGCAGATTGCAGCCTCGACCCTGGCGGAAAACCGCCTGGATCAGAAGAAAATGGATGAGTTTGCCCAGCGCGCATCAATGAGGAAACCGGAATGATCACACTGCAACAACTGCTGATGAGCGACAGCGACCTGTCAGGCGGGATGCAAACAGGGAAAGGCACCGAGGGGGCACAGGACTTTCTCTCCCTGCTGGCGGGCGCCCTGACGGATGCAACGGGCAAGGGCAACGATGCGCCGCTCACCCTGGCGGATCTGAAAGCCGCCGGCAGCAAGCTGTCGAAAGTCGCGCAGGAGGCCAAAGGCGATACCGCTCTGCAGGCCAAAATTGCCGACCTGCTCTCGCGTCAGCCTGCGCTGAATGGCGTTGAAACGTCGGAGCCCGCGCCGCTTGAAACGTTGGTCTCCGGGCTGGTACCGCTGTCAAAGGGCGACGCGCTTAAGACGCTCACCGCGGCCAACGGTAAAGATGACGCTAAAACCGAGCTGAGCGAAGAAGAGCTGGCGGGGCTAAGCGCGCTGATGGCGATGCTGCCGCACCAGCAGACGACCGCCTCTCGTGCGGCAGGCAGCGACGGCGTTCACGCCACCTCGGCGCTGAGTTCAGCAACGCTTTCGCAAAACGGTGCGGGACAGCCGCCGTCCCTGAACGCGCCTGCGGGAAGCCATGATAAAGCGCCGCTTTCTGCGTCCTATCAGAGCCAGGCGAAGAACAACGGTCCGGATTTCGCCGCCAACGCGCCAGCCGCACCGGTCGTGGCCGCAGCCGCTGAGAAGCAGGACTTAGCCAGCGCCTCTTCGTCATCTTCGCCGACCGCTACCCTGGCGCCGATTATCTCCAGCCATGCGGCCAGCCAGCCTGCCGCAACCGTTGCCACCGCCCCGGTGCTAAGCCAGCCTCTGGGCACACATGAATGGCAGCAGTCCCTGAGCCAGCACATCACCCTGTTCACTAAGCAGGGCCAGCAGACGGCGGAGCTGCGCCTGCACCCGGAAGATCTGGGCCAGGTGCAAATCTCGCTGAAGCTGGACGATAACCAGGCACAGCTGCAGATGGTCTCTGCGCACAGTCACGTGCGCGCGGCGCTGGAGGCCGCGCTGCCGGTCCTGCGGACCTCGCTGGCGGAGAACGGCATTCAGCTTTCTCAAAGCAGCGTCAGCAGCGAGAGCTTTGCCGGGCAACAACAGTCTTCATCCCAGCAGCACCATGCTTCACGCCCGGGCCAGCACGGCGGTTTTAATGAAGAGAGCGATGAGCTCCTGCCGACCCCTGCCGCCCTGCAATCCGCGGCGCGCGGTAACGGTGCCGTAGACATCTTCGCCTAAACGCCAGAGGTAGCGTGATTATCCCCGTCTTTTCCACGCTTTGACGACGGCAGGACACGGGATAATCACCTTATTAAGCTGTACCGAAACAGGAAGCTCGTATCAGATGACAGACTCCGCTATCACCAAAAAAAGCAAGCGTTCCATCTGGATCCCGCTGCTGGTGTTGATCACGCTCGCCGCCTGCGCTACCGCGGGCTATAGTTACTGGCGTATGCAGCAGGAACCTTCAACCGCTGCGGCCAAAGCCGAACCTGCCCCACCGCCGGCGCCGGTCTTTTTCCCTCTGGACACCTTCACCGTTAACCTCGGTGATGCGGATCGCGTGCTGTATGTCGGTATTACGCTGCGCCTGAAGGACGAAGCAACCCGCGCGCGCCTGAACGATTATCTGCCGGAAGTGCGTAGCCGCCTTCTCCTGCTGTTTTCTCGTCAGGACGCCTCCGCGCTGGCTACCGACGTGGGTAAGCAAAAGCTGGTCGACGCCATCAAGCAGACGCTGGCCACCCCGCTGGTAAACGGTCAACCTAAGCAGGAAGTCACTGACGTTCTGTACACAGCCTTTATTCTGCGGTAACGACATGGGCGACAGTATTCTTTCTCAGGCAGAAATCGACGCGCTGCTTAACGGCGACAGCGATAAGAGTGACGAACCGCAACCGGGTCTCACCGGCGACGATAATATTCGTCCTTACGATCCCAATACCCAGCGTCGCGTGGTACGTGAACGTCTGCAGGCGCTGGAGATCATTAACGAACGTTTTGCACGTCAGTTCCGTATGGGGCTGTTTAACCTGCTGCGTCGTAGCCCGGATATCACGGTCGGTGCGATCCGCATCCAGCCGTATCATGAGTTTGCCCGCAACCTGCCGGTGCCAACCAACCTTAACCTGATTCATCTGAAGCCGCTGCGCGGCACCGGTCTGGTGGTGTTTTCCCCAAGCCTGGTGTTCATCGCGGTGGATAACCTGTTCGGCGGCGACGGGCGTTTTCCGACCAAAGTGGAAGGTCGTGAATTTACCCACACCGAGCAGCGCGTCATTAACCGCATGCTGAAGCTGGCGCTGGAATCCTACAGCGACGCGTGGAAAGCGATTAACCCGCTGGAAGTGGAGTACGTCCGTTCTGAGATGCAGGTGAAATTTACCAATATCACCACCTCCCCGAACGATATCGTCGTCAATACGCCGTTCCACGTGGAGATCGGTAACCTGACCGGTGAGTTCAACATCTGCCTGCCGTTCAGCATGATTGAACCGCTGCGCGAGCTGCTGGTTAACCCGCCGCTGGAGAACTCACGCAACGAAGATCAGAACTGGCGCGAAAACCTGGTGCGCCAGGTGCAGCACTCGCAGCTGGAGCTGGTGGCGAATTTCGCCGACATTTCGATGCGGTTATCCCAGATCCTGAAATTACAACCCGGCGACGTTTTGCCGATAGACAAACCCGACCGCATTATTGCCCACGTAGATGGTGTCCCCGTACTTACAAGCCAGTACGGCACGATTAACGGTCAGTATGCGTTACGCGTTGAGCACTTGATCAACCCGATTTTGAATTCGCTGAATGAGGAACAGCCCAAATGAGTGACATGAACAATCCGTCCGATGAAAACAGCGGAGCACTGGACGATCTGTGGGCTGACGCGTTAAACGAGCAAAAAACGACTCCGACAAAAAGCGCGGCGGACGCGGTATTCCAGCAGTTAGGCGGCGGCGACGTCAGCGGCACGCTGCAGGACATCGACCTGATTATGGACATCCCGGTTAAGCTGACCGTTGAACTGGGACGCACCCGGATGACCATTAAAGAGCTGCTGCGCCTCACGCAGGGTTCAGTTGTGGCCCTTGACGGCCTGGCCGGCGAGCCGCTGGATATTCTGATCAACGGTTATCTGATTGCCCAGGGTGAAGTGGTGGTGGTTGCCGATAAATACGGCGTGCGCATCACCGACATCATCACCCCGTCTGAACGCATGCGTCGTCTGAGCCGTTAAGCATGAAAACCCAGGCAACAATATCACAGCCTTCCGCCGTTCCCGGCTCCCCGCTGCTCCAGGTGAGCGGGGCGTTGTTCGGTATTATTGCCTTTATTCTGATCGCCGCCTGGCTGGCAAAGCGTTTTGGCCTGGCGGGTAAAACTGCCGGCACCCGCGGCCTGAAGGTCAGCGCCAGCACGACGCTTGGGCCGCGCGAACGCGTGGTCATCGTCGATGTGGAAGATGCGCGTCTGGTACTGGGCGTAACCGGCTCAAACATCAACGTATTACATAAACTGCCGCCCGCCCCGGTCACGGTGGACGAGCGCGCACAAGCCCCTGCGGATTTTCAGTCCGTCATGAAGAGTTTGCTTAAGCGTTCCGGGAGAACCTGATGCGCCGTTTGTTATCCCTGACGCTTGCGGGCGTTGGCCTGTTTGCTCCTGCGGTTTATGCGCAGCTGCCCGGTCTGGTTTCCACGCCGATCGCGGGTGGCGGCCAGAGCTGGTCGCTCCCGGTTCAGACGCTGGTCTTCATCACCTCGCTGACCTTTATTCCGGCCATTCTGCTGATGATGACCAGCTTTACCCGCATCATCATCGTTTTTGGTCTGCTGCGAAACGCGCTGGGCACCCCTTCGGCGCCGCCAAACCAGGTGCTTCTGGGGCTGGCGCTGTTTTTGACCTTTTTCATCATGTCGCCGGTGATCGATAAGATTTATACCGACGCCTACCAGCCGTTCAGCGAAGATAAAATTTCGATGCAGGAGGCGCTGGAAAAAGGCGCGCAGCCGCTGCGAGAATTTATGCTGCGCCAGACGCGCGAGGCGGACCTGGCCCTCTTCGCCCGCCTGTCCAACACCGGCGAGCTGCAGGGGCCGGAAGCGGTACCGATGCGCATTCTGCTGCCGGCCTATGTCACCAGCGAGCTGAAAACCGCGTTCCAGATTGGCTTTACCATCTTTATCCCGTTCCTGATTATCGACCTGGTGATCGCCAGCGTCCTGATGGCGCTCGGGATGATGATGGTGCCGCCCGCCACCATTGCCCTGCCCTTTAAGATCATGCTTTTTGTGCTGGTCGACGGCTGGCAGCTGCTGGTCAGCTCGCTGGCGCAAAGTTTTTACAGTTAAGGAACGGCAATGACACCCGAATCGGTCATGATGATGGGCACGGAAGCGATGAAAGTCGCGATTGCCGTTGCCGCGCCGCTGCTGCTTGTCGCGCTGGTTACCGGCCTGATTATCAGTATTCTTCAGGCCGCCACGCAGATTAACGAAATGACGCTGTCGTTTATCCCGAAAATCATCGCCGTGTTCGTGGCGATTATCGTGGCCGGACCGTGGATGCTGAACCTGCTGCTGGACTATATGCGCAACCTGTTTACCAATCTGCCGTACATCATCGGCTGACCTGACGATGCTGCACTTCACCAGCGACCAGTGGGTTCAGTGGCTCGGCGTCTATTTCTGGCCGATGCTGCGCATTCTGGCGCTGATCTCCACCGCCCCCATTCTCAGCGAGAAATCGATCCCCAAGCGCGTTAAGGTGGGGCTGGGCATTATCATCACCATTATCGTCGCCCCTTCCCTGCCACCCGTGAATATTCCCATCTTCTCGGCTAACGCGGTATGGGTCGCTTTACAGCAGGTGATGATTGGCGTCGCCGTGGGCTTTACCATGCAGCTCGCCTTCGCCGCCGTGCGCACGGCCGGTGAGTTGATTGGCCTGCAGATGGGGCTATCTTTCGCCACGTTTGTCGATCCCGGCAGCCATCTCAACATGCCGGTGCTGGCGCGCATCATCGATCTGCTCGCCATGCTGCTGTTTCTGTCGCTCAACGGTCATCTGTGGCTCATCTCCATGCTGGTGGATACTTTCCATACGCTGCCGATCGGTGATAACCCGGTCAACAGCAATGCCTTCCTCGCGCTGACCCGCGCGGCGGGGCTGATCTTCCTCAACGGTCTGATGTTGGCTCTGCCGATCATCACGCTGCTGCTCACCGTCAACCTGGCATTAGGTTTACTGAACAGAATGGCACCGCAGCTCTCGGTGTTTGTGATTGGTTTTCCGCTAACGTTGACGGTCGGAATTTTATTAATGTCATTACTGATGCCACTTATCGCCCCCTTCTGTGAACATTTATTCGGCGAGATATTCAATCTGTTAGCGGATATTGTCAGCGAATTGCCACGTAAATAATAGTCCTCACGGTTGCTATTGTCTTTCTGAGGATATTCCTAAAATAAAACGCGAAAAACATCTTCCAGGATATATCTGACGCGGTTTAAATGTTTCTAACCACCTCACAATACTTAATATTTACTTTACTTTAAGAAGATTCCTGGCAAATTATACGTAACTTTACGGGATAGTGAGTCCGCCTGAAAGTCTTTGTCATGCTCACAGGTTTATTATTTTTTTCCATCCCGTATGGCTGTTTTGAGCTCTCAGGCAGATGGTGAATTATCGTTACGCATTGAGTGAGGGTATGCCATGTCAACGATCATTATGGATTTATGCAGCTACACCCGGCTAGGGTTAACCGGGTACCTGGCAAGCAGAGGGGTAAGAAAGAGAGACATCAACGATGCACACACCGTTGAAGAACTCGCAGCCGCTTGTGACGAACTCAAACCAGGCGTGGTGTTTATTAATGAGGACTGTTTCATTCACGATCCAGCCAACAGTCAGCACATTAAGCAAATCATTAATCAGCATCCAAAAACCCTGTTTATTGTTTTTATGGCGATCGCGAATATCCATTTCGATGAGTATTTGTTGGTCCGTAAAAATTTATTGATCAGTTCTAAGTCGATTAAACCCGAGTCGCTGGATGACATTCTGGGTGATTATTTGAATAAAGAAGTTAAAAATGTAGGAGCGGTTAACTTACCCACCCTTTCATTAAGCAGGACTGAATCAAGTATGCTGCGAATGTGGATGGCTGGACAAGGGACTATTCAGATCTCTGACCAGATGAATATTAAAGCGAAAACCGTTTCGTCACACAAAGGAAATATTAAAAGGAAAATTAAAACGCATAATAAGCAAGTGATCTATCACGTGGTACGTCTGACCGATAATGTGACGAACGGGATTTTCGTCAACATGCGTTAGTGGCTTAAACCCCTCTGCACCCTACCTTTGATCTCTGGCCTGGCCAGAGATTTTTGCTTTTGCGGACGTGGTCGGGCACGCGCAATGCCACCCGACGCCGTACTACTCCGCTTTCTCAACAAAAATGCCGTCCGGATGCCCCAGTTCGTTAAAAAACCAGATGCCGAGCGGGTAGTCTTCCAGTGAGACCAGGTACATTGTGCCTTCACTAAACTCTTCAATTGCCAGCACCACCCCCGGGCGGCGCGGCCCACCGTCCGTTTTAACGGTTACCCGATCGTTGACCTTCATACATTCCTCCTCTGGTTTTGAGCCAGTGTAGAACAAAACGCAAAAACACACATCGCCGCACGGCGTGAATGGCGTTTTTATACACAGTCTATACTTACCGTGGACACGGTTTAATGAGGAGCCCCGTAATGAAGACCGATAAAGAGTACAGCGACACCATCAAACGCGAGGTCGAGGTGGATGTCGATGCCCTGCTGGCCGCCATCAATGAGATCAGTGAGTCAGAAGTCCGCCGCACAAACGATGGTTCGGACCACGTCATTGTTAACGGGAGGGATTATCACACCTACCGCGAGCTGGCGGAGGCCTTCGAGCTGGATATTCATGACTTTAGCGTGTCTGAAGCAAATCGTTAGCACGAAAAAAATCCCGGTCATGGGGATGGCCGGGATCAAAACTTGCTTATGCAAGAAGCACTTGAAAATTCGTTACACCAGGAAATCTGATGTACAAACAACACTATCCCCAACGATTTTGCATGACAAGCATATATTCTTACGATGAATATAATATTTTTAACATAATCGTTTTGGTTATGAGCAACAACATGCGCCGAATGCGGGTTTGGCTGGATCGGTTCTCCTCAATCCGGTTTAAGCCCAGATATTTTTTAGGAATATTCTTAGATTAAGGCTCATTCGTTTTCGGGAGTTAATATGCTTTCACTCCGGGGTCCCCTGCTGATTTTTTCCGATCTGGATGGGTCGCTGCTGGATATTCATACCTATGAGTGGCAGCCCGCAATGCCGTGGCTGGATAAACTGCAGGACAACCAGGTGCCGGTGATTCTTTGCAGCAGCAAGAGCGCGGCAGAGATGCTGGATATTCAGCAGGATCTGGGTCTGGAAGGGTTACCGTTTATCGCTGAGAACGGCGCGGTGATTCAGCCTGACGTGCGCTGGGAAATGGGTCAGCGCCACATCAACGGTATGACGCACCGGGAGATTCGTCCGCTTATTGAGCAAATCCGAAAGCAGGCGGGCTTCAAATTCACCACCTTTGACGACGTGGACGAACGCGTCATTAGCGAATGGACGGGGGTGACCCGCTACCGGGCGGCGCTTGCCCGCAAGCATGACGCCTCCGTCACGCTCATCTGGCGTGATTCCGACGAAGCCATGGCCCGGTTTGAAGCGGCGCTGGCGCAACGCGGGCTGAAATGCCTGCAGGGTGCCCGTTTCTGGCATATTCTCGATGCCGGCTGCGGTAAGGACGTTGCGGCTAACTGGCTAATCGCGCAGTACCGTGAACGGGAAAATATTGAACCCACGACCCTGGGGCTCGGCGATGGGCCGAACGACGCGCCGCTGCTGGACAGCGTGGACTTCGCGGTGGTGATTAAGGGGATAAACCGCCAGGGTATTACGTTACGGGACGATAACCCCCGCCGGG
Source organism: Enterobacter cloacae complex sp. P2B (assembly GCF_014895985.1). Classification (NCBI taxonomy): domain Bacteria; kingdom Pseudomonadati; phylum Pseudomonadota; class Gammaproteobacteria; order Enterobacterales; family Enterobacteriaceae; genus Enterobacter; species Enterobacter cloacae complex sp. P2B. Next base: position 35,621 of record NZ_JADBQQ010000005.1, read on the forward strand.
TTTATCACACCCGGCAGGCGGGACCGCTCGGTTGGCAGGAGGGGCTGGATCACTTTTTGTCATGATCGTGCCAGACAACCCGGTTACGTCCGTCCTGTTTAGCTTTATATAACCGGGCATCCGCCACGGACTGCAGTTGTTCGAAATCGTAATTTTCGTTTTCCCGGGCGCTGCTGACGCCGAGTGACGCGCTGATGCGCAGGGTCGTACTCTTCTTCACCAGAATCTCCTTGCTGTTGATTCGGCAGCGAATACGCTCCGCGACGCCTCTCGCCTCCTCAAGACCGAGCCCCGGCAGGACGATACAAAACTCTTCCCCGCCCACGCGTCCTGCCACGTCGTTTTTACGCAATGCGCTGGAAATCAGCCCTGCCGAGTGGGAAAGCACCTTATCACCGGCCTGGTGACCGAACCGATCGTTGACGCTTTTAAAATGGTCGAGGTCTAACTGAATGACCGAGAACGGCAGCGACTGTTGATGACACTTCTTCGCCAGCAGTTTCGCGCGTTCGAACAGCGCGCCGCGATTATTCAGGCGGGTTAGCGGGTCGTGCCAGGCCTGCCACTTGAGCGAGTGCTGCAGCGTATACATATTGCTGACCATCCGGCGGATCACCAGCCACGAAATCAGCAGCATCGCGGTAAAGAGCGCCCACAGTAATGCCAGTACGATACTGATGCTGCCGAAGTCGCCCTGTACCCCTTCCTGCAGAGTATGGACACGCAAAACCAGGCCATCAAAATGATCGAGCCGCTGCCAGCTGATGAAACGGCTGCCGAGGCGGATGCCACCACCAGTATCGTGCTCGATCGCCTGCGCTATCTGCGCGAGTTCGCGTTCATCGAAATGGTTCACCTGTTTATCTGTCTTTTCAGAGGTGGCAATCATATTGAGCCGGGAGTCGTACAGCTGATACTCCCCCTCCGTACGGTCGTCCGTCGCCTCTGCCAGCAGGCGTTGCATCGTATTCAGCGAAAAATCCATCGCCACCACACCATACCAGTAGCGATTGAAATAGATGGGGACGCTGGCAGTGATCGTTCGCTCGTCACCGGTCCAGGATGACGGCGTGGAGATAAACCAGCGCACCGCGCGGGAGCGATTGTTACGTTCCGACTGCTGGGTAAACCAGGACTGCGTGACCAGGTGATAATAGCGGGGGATAATATCGCTCGCCTCTGTTAGCGTGTCCGTCGAAAGATAAAACCCGGCGCGTGAAACGTAGATCACCCGCGATTCACTATGCCTGCTCGACGTCGCCAGCCTGAGCAGATAACCCACTTCAAGCGCGGCTGAAATTTCATTGCTGATGCGTTCAGCGTCCCGGTTCAGAATCGACGTTTTTTCAACAAACGCATCCGAGACGCCGTTAATCGGAAGTGTGCGATTTCTGTCAACGAGGAGCTGCCAGGTGGGACGCATGCGTAATGCGTTAAAGTGCGATACTGCATCGTGCAAAACATTGAAGGCCAGCGGCGTCTGTAGCGCATCGCGCATGCTCTGGCGAAATAACAGCATTTTATCCACGCTGTACTGCAGCTGCCTGTCCAGCGAGCTGGCCACGGTTTCCAGGTGGTTGCGCTGGCTGGAGATATACGCCTCTTCGAGGACCACCACTTCACGCCAGGTCAGGAGGGTTGAAAATACCAGAACAGTGATAAAACAGAGGTTAACAATCAAACCCGGATTGCTACGCTTATGCAGCCATTGCAGAAAAGATCGTCTTACAACAAAGGTATCGCGCTGCACACACACTCCCTGATTACTACCTTACACCCGGTACTTCAGTTAAAAACGCCCGGCAAAGCCGGGCGTTATGTGATTAAGCCTGATCGTGCTTGCGCTGGCCGTCACCCGGCTGAAGCTCATCTTCACGAAAGGCTTCCTGCTTAATGCTGTAGCCATCATGCCACCGACATTCCACCATTCCGCTGGAATACCCGGTGACAATCATGCGCGGGCCGCCCTTCTTAGGCTTAACTTCATCACTGACCAAAAAGACCATACCTGCCTCCTGTATCAGGGTGAAACTGTTTCAATTTAGACGAGGAATGGTCTTTTTGCACCCTGCGACGGGTAACAATTAGTGCGCCGTACCGCGCATTTTTTCGATCAGTTTCACCGCCGCCACCACGATAGCGCCAACGATAAAGCCCAGCACCAGATTAAGCAGCGTGGGCAGAATCGCTGCCACCACGCTCCCCTGCGCCGAGGCGAAATGTTCGATGGCATGGTGCAGCGGCGCAATGCCGTGGACCACAATGCCGCCGCCCACGAGGAACATCGCCAGGGTCCCCACCACGGACAAGCTCTTCATCAGCCACGGCGCCAGCGTCAGTAAGCCTTTGCCGATGCCTTTAGCCACCGCGCTGGATTTCTCCTCCAGCCAGTAGCCGATATCATCCAGCTTCACGATCAGTCCGACCAGGCCGTAAACGCCCACCGTGACCAGAATGGCGATCCCGGAGAGGATCAACACCTGATTCAGCAGCGGCGCATCGGAGACGATGCCCAGCGTAATGGCGACAATTTCAGCCGACAGAATAAAGTCGGTGCGAATGGCGCCTTTGATTTTATCGCGCTCGAAAACTTTCGGATCCTGCGCGGCAAGCGCTTCAAGGCGCTGCTGGCGCGCCTCCGGGGTATCCTTCTGCTTGCGAGAGCTCAAAGAGTGCAGGACCTTCTCCACGCCTTCGAAGCACAAGAATGCCCCGCCAATCATCAGCAGCGGCGTGATGGCCCAGGGGATGAATGCGCTGATCAGCAGCGCCAGCGGCACCAGGATCACTTTGTTCAGAAACGAGCCTTTTGCCACACCCCACACCACAGGCAGCTCACGGTTAGCCCGTACCCCGCTCACCTGTTGGGCGTTAAGCGAGAGATCGTCCCCCAGCACCCCTGCGGTTTTCTTCGCCGCCAGTTTCCCCATCACGGAAATATCATCCAGTAAGGTGGCAATATCATCCAGCAATGTTAATAAGCTACTTCCTGCCAAAATGGTGATCCTTCTTTTTTTGGTAATTAAGTGAATAGTATGGAGCAAAAGCGCAATCGCGGAAACAGGCAGCTTTCGTCAACAAAAAATTCACATCAACTACACAATTAAAGGGCTCGCCAGCGCGATAGTTTTCGCGTTTACTATCAGCGACCTTTTTATTTCGTCGTGAGGGATTATGCGTTTCCGGCAACTGCTTCCGCTTATCGGGGCACTTTTTTCGCTGTATATCATCTGGGGTTCAACCTATTTTGTCATTCGCATCGGCGTGGAAAGCTGGCCGCCGCTGATGATGGCGGGCATTCGCTTCCTCTCGGCGGGTGTGCTGCTGCTGGCCTTCCTGCTGCTGCGCGGACATAAGCTTCCACCGCTTCGCCCAATGCTGAACGCCGCCCTGATTGGCCTGCTGCTGCTGGCGGTCGGGAATGGCTTTGTGACCATTGCCGAGCACCAGAACGTACCGTCTGGGATCGCCGCCGTGGTCGTTGCCACCGTACCGCTGTTTACCCTCTGCTTCAGCCGTCTTTTCGGCATCCGCACCCGCAAGCTGGAGTGGCTGGGGATTGGCATCGGCCTTGCCGGCATCATTCTGCTTAACAGCGGCGGTAACCTGAGCGGGAATCCGTGGGGCGCAGTGATTATCCTTATCGGCTCGATGAGCTGGGCGTTTGGTTCCGTATACGGTTCGCGTATCGAACTGCCGACCGGCATGATGGCGGGGGCAATAGAGATGCTTGCGGCTGGGATCGTGCTGCTGCTAGCCTCAGCCCTTACGGGAGAGGAGCTGACGACCCTGCCGCCGTTGTCGGGCTTCCTGGCGGTAGGCTATCTGGCGCTGTTTGGCTCAATCATCGCCATCAACGCCTATATGTTCCTGATCCGTAACGTCTCGCCGGCGGTCGCCACCAGCTATGCCTACGTCAACCCGGTCGTGGCCGTGCTGCTTGGCACCGGGCTTGGCGGTGAAACGCTCTCTCCGGTTGAGTGGTTAGCTTTAGGGGTGATTGTTTTTGCCGTCGTGCTGGTGACCTTAGGCAAATATTTGCTGCCGGCAAAGCCCGTGGTTACGCCTTGCGAGGTGGAGAAACCGTAAGCGCGTGGATCCCCTGGGTGTCGATCTGCGCGGCCTGGCCGCCGCCGCAGATCCACTCTTCCAGCCGTTCGCTCAGATCGGCATCGTTCAGCTTTAACCGCCCTTTCAGCGCACATTCCCAGACGATCAGCACTCTCCAGCCCTGCGCGACAAGCGTGGCGAGATCCCGCGCATCTCGCTCAACGTTCTTGCCAATCTTTTCCAGCCAGAAATCGGTGCGCGTCGCCGGGACTTTAAACAGGTAGCAGTCGTGATGATGCCAGAAACAGCCGTGGGTGAAGATAATGCACCGATACGCGTCAATGACGAAATCCGGGCGACCCGCAAGTGCGGGATCCTGCACGCGAAAGTCGAAGCCCGCCTGCGTCAGAAGCCCGGCCAGACGCTTTTCAATCGCGGTGTCACGCGTGCCGATGGCACGCATGTTTTTGCTCCGCGTGGCCTTATCGTGAACGTCCGTCATTGACGGCCTCACCCAGGCGGAGCGCCACCGCCTGTCTGATGCGCGGGGCCAGCAGTTTTGCCACCGCCGCGAACGCGGGCACCACCACCGAGTTACCAAACTGACGGTAAGCCTGAGTGTCCGAAACCGGAATGCGGAAACGGTAGCCCTGTGGCGTTTCAAAGCCCATCAGCCGGGCGCACTCCCGCGGCGTGAGGCGCCGCGGACGGTGACGCTGGTTTTGCGGATCGTCGAAATCTTTCTCGCCCAGCGCTTTATCCCAGCCTCTGTCGATCAGGATTTCCGCGCCGTCTTTATAGTAGCGAGCGGACAGCGTGCGGGTCACGCTGTGCGGATCGTTTGGGTTCACCATGCCAAACCCGAAGCCGTTGCCTTTGGCCTGATGCTTTTTGGCATAGCGGTAGAGGTATTTCCACAGGATCGGGGTAAGGATAAATTTCGCGTCGACCACCGGCTCCAGCAGGTCGGCAATAGTTGGACGACGCTCGGGGTATAAGGAGGGAATATCCCGCAGGGTGAAATCCCCCTTCAGATTGAGATCGCGGCGGAAACCGACGAGCACAATGCGTTCGCGATGCTGGGGCAGGAAATGTTTCCCGTCGATAATTTTCGGGTCATCCGCGCCCATGTCCTCGGAATCAGCCACGTCATAGCCCAGCTCGTCCAGCGTTTGCATGATAATGCGGAAGGTCTTTCCACCGTCATGGCTCTTTAAGTTCTTGACGTTTTCCAGCACGAATATGGCCGGGCGACGGGCGTCAATGATTCGGGCCACATCGAAAAACAGCGTTCCCTGCGTATCGCAGGCAAAACCGTGGGCACGCCCGAGGGCATTCTTTTTGGAGACACCGGCCAGCGAGAAAGGCTGACACGGGAAGCCCGCCAGCAGCACGTCATGCGCCGGAATCGTCTGGCGAATGTGCTCGGCGGCTTGTTCATCCGTGACGCCGCTTTTATGGCTCAGGGTAACGTCGCGGATATCGGCGTTGAAATGATGTTCATGCGGATCGCAGTACCAGTTCGCTTTATAGGTGCGTACCGCATGTTTGTTCCACTCGCTGGTAAACACGCACTGACCGCCGATAGCTTCAAAGCCGTGCCGGATGCCACCGATGCCGGCAAACAGATCGATAAAGCGGAAGGCATAGTTCGGGTGCGCGGCAGACGGCCGCGGAAGCAGATCTTGCAGAAAACGAAACTCGCTTTCGCTCAGGCGGCGCCCTGCCCGATCGCTGGTCAGCAGTCGCTTAAGGATGGCCGGGCTCCAGTGGCTCTCGCCGTGCGCCACCAGCTGGTTTGCCAGCGTTTTAGCGTCATAAATATCCAGCAGCTGGCGCAGTAATGCCTGCACCGTTGCCGTTGACTTCTCAGCCTGCTCAGGCGCGGGCTCTGTCACTGATCGATTTTCCTGCATTCTTTTAACCGGGCAATAAAGACTGGAAACAGATTACCACAGTTCACTTTCGCAAACTGCGACGGAAGCGGTGTTGAATCTGGCTATCCAGCCCGATGCAGTCGCCCTGTAATTCAGCACTGAGTTTCGCCATAAACTGAATCAGAAAATCGGCGTTGTGCTGCGCGAGCTCGCGCCCGACGTCGGTTTGCATTGTATCAGGCAAGCGCAGCAGCTTGGTCTGAAAATGATCGAGCGCAAACGCCCGGTCATCAAGCGGGCGCGCGTCGGCAAACGGATCGTCCGCGTTAAAAAGCGGTACTCCCAGCGCACCTGACACGGCAAACACGCGCGCCAGGCCAATCGCCCCCAGCGCCTCCAGACGATCTGCATCCTGGACAATTTTGGCCTCAATCGTGGACGGCGTCAGGCCGGCGCTAAAACTGTGCGCCTCGATGGCGTGCTCCACGGCGGCATAGCGATCGGACGGGAAGTCAGGGAAATCGCGGTGCAGAATGTCCCGCGTTCTGCGCGCAGCCAGACGCGACGACTGGCTGCGTTCAGGATGATTTTTCGGCAGGCTAACGATGTCGTGAAAATAGCAGGCGGTCAGGATCGTCAGCGGGTCGACGTGGTGATGAACCATGATTTTCTGCGCCGTCAGCCAGACGCGACGGAAGTGTGAAATATCGTGCGCGGTGTCATCGGTCGCGTGATGTTCATCAAGCCAGGATTCAAAGCGCTGCTGCCACTGTATGAGTTCCATCATCCTTTCCTGTTACGAAAATGGGCACTGAATTATAACATAGCTAAATAAAATAAATTAAAAAATAGAACCCCGAAATACTTAATAATAATTACCCGCAATACTTTCAAGCGATTAATTCATTTGAAAAATAAAGAGATTTTTGGAAATATTTTGTAATATTTTCACTGGTTTAATTACATTTATTTTTGAACCAAATTCACGAGCCATAGAATAGTATCAGACACGTAATTACGGAGGGTGATTACATATATTCATATAAATTATCTTTAAAGGGAATATATAATGAAAAGAAAAGTTCTGGCAATTCTTGTACCCGCATTATTAATGGCTGGCGCGGCAAACGCGGCTGAAATGTATAACAAAGACGGCAATAAAGTTGACCTGTACGGCAAGGTTGACGCTCGTCATACCTTCTCCGACAACGCGGGCGACGACGGCGACGAAACCTACGTGCAGATTGGTTTCAAAGGCGAAACACAGATTACCCGCGATCTGGTCGGTTACGGTCAGTGGGAATATAAAACCTACGCAAATGATACCGAAGACGCCGGGGATACCTCTTTCAACCGTCTGGCCTATGCGGGCCTGAAATATGGCGAATACGGTTCATTTGATTATGGCCGTAATTACGGCGTCGTGTATGACGTTGAAGCCTGGACCGATATGCTGCCGGTATTTGGTGGCGATTCCTACACCTGGACTGACAACTATATGGTTGGCCGTACCAACGGTGTTGCGACCTACCGTAATAATGATTTCTTCGGTCTGGTTGATGGCCTGAACTTCGCGCTGCAGTATCAGGGTGCTAACGAAGGCGCAAACGCTAACGAAGATCAGGAAGGCACCAAAAACGGTCACGACGACGTACGCTTCCAGAACGGCGACGGCTTCGGTATGTCTACCACCTATGACTTCGACTTCGGCCTGACGCTGGGTGCGGCGTATTCTTCCTCTGACCGTACCAACGATCAGGTTGCTTATGGCGCGGGCAACTATAACCGCTTCAGCAAATACGCAGGCGGTGACCGTGCAGACGCATGGACCGTTGGCGCAAAATATGATGCTCAAGGCGTCTACCTGGCGATGATGTACGCGGAAACCCGCAACATGACGCCGTACGGCAGCGACGGCATCGCCAACAAAACGCAGAACTTTGAAGCCGTAGCGCAATACCAGTTTGACTTCGGTCTGCGTCCATCCCTGGCGTGGGTCTATTCCAAAGGCATCGATCTGGGCGGTAACGATTATCACCCACGCAATGGCTATGACTATGTAGACCAGGATCTGGTTAACTACATCGACCTGGGCATGACCTACAACTTCAACAAGAACTTCTCCACCTACGTTGATTATAAAATCAACCTGCTGGACGAAGATGACGCCTTCTACAATGACAACGGTATTGCAACCGATGACATTGTTGGCATCGGCATGATCTACCAGTTCTGATCCCTGAAAATACTAAAGCCCGCATTTGCGGGCTTTTTTGTTTCAAGGGGCACTATTTTACGGCGCTTCCTGCAGCGCCACGCGGATAAACCCGTTATTCTGCACCAGCAGCTCATGGGCTTTCCACGCATCCAGACCGGTCAGCACCATCAACACCGCCGTTTTACAGTGGTGGTTACAGCTCTCCAGCGCGGCCTTTGCCTGCGCCCGGGTGCATCCCCCCGCTTCCATCACAATGGCGATCTGCCGTTCGGCCCATTTGGTACTGCTTGCCTCAAGATCCACGCGCAGGTTGCTGTAAACGCGCCCGGTGCGAACGGCCAGCGCGGTGGTAATCATCGAGAGGATCATTTTTTGCGCGATCCCCGCTCTGGTATTGCGATACCCGGCAACCACATCGGCCCCAAGCTCTGGGGCAATTACCATGCTTGCCAGCTGTGCTGCTTCACTTTGTGCATCACCGGTGATGACCGCAACCGGCGCTCCCAACGACCACGCATGCCGCATTGCCCCCCAGACCCACGGCGTTTTTCCGCTGACGGTCACGGCAAGCATCATATCGTGCTCACCAAATTTAATGGCCTGCAGGTCAGCCACCCCGCGCTCGTAGCTCCCTTCCCCCTCGCCAGCCGTAACGGCAATTACCGGCGTTTTACCCGGCGCATACTCATCTGCAGCCTGTTGTGCGATGCAGCCCGACGGGCCCGCGCCGACAATCACCAGACGGCCACCGCGGTTAAGCGACGCGGCGGCGTTATCCACCGCGCGGGCGATTGTCGTTAAGCAGGGGGTTATAGCAGCAGAAATGCGTGCATCTTCCTCGTGGATAACCTTCAGCATGTCCAGCGTGGACAATCTATCTATATTCATCGTGCTGGCGTGCCGTCTTTCCTTGACTGAACCGGTAAGCGTAATGCTCATAAACAGCCTCCTTATTATGAGTACCCACACACTATAAAGTGTTTTATATAGATGACCTGCGAGTGGGGTCACGAAAAGAAGAGTAAATCGACGCTTTTACATGGCTTTAAGAAAAGCCCATCATCAGCGATAATCACTCCCTTTCCTAATCATCGCGGAGTGTTGATGAGCGATTTGCAGCCTTTCCCTCTGACGCGCAAGCGCCCCATGAAACTGTACACGCTGGTCACGTTGATGGTGTCCGCGATTATCGCCTCTGTGCTGCTGGTGGTTTTTGCGCTCTATTCCGTGCAGATCACCCGGGCAACCCGCGATGATGTAAAAGATACCGCTCTGGGCATCGCCCGCACGCTGGCCGACAGCCCGGAGATCCAGCGCGGCCTGATGCAGTCGCCGCAGGCCGACATCATTCAGCCCATCGCCAAAGCCGTTACCCAACGCAACGATCTGCTGCTTACCGTGGTGACCGACATGCGGGGGATTCGCTACTCGCACCCTAACGAGGCGCTCATCGGCCTGCATTTTATCGGCAACGATCTGGAACCCGCGCTGGAAGGCAAAGAGAATGTCTCGGTTAACCGCGGCGCCCTCGCCGAGGCGCTTCGCGTTTTCACGCCGGTCTATGACAGCCAGCACGATCAGATCGGGGTCGTCGTGGTCGGGATCTCCCTCAAAAAGGTAGAAGACCAGATAGCCCGCGGGCGGCTCAACGCGCTCTGGACGATTCTGTTCAGCATCTTTATGAGTTCGATGGCGATTTGGGGTCTGGTACGGGTCCTGAAACGCATTCTTTTCGGGCTCGAACCCTATGAAATCTCCGCCCTGTTCGAACAGCGCCAGGCGATGCTGCAGTCGCTTCGCGAAGGGGTGCTGGCCGTCGACATTCACGGCCGCGTGACGATGATTAACCACGCAGCCAGAGAGATATTACTTCTTCCCTCCGGCAAGCAGACCGAAAACACCAGCGAGCCGCTGCTGGCAAGCCTGCGTGAGGTATCGAAAACCGGGGTTGCGCGTCAGGATCAGGAGATCAGCTGCAACGGACGACTGCTGCTCTGCAACATGGTGCCGGTCAAAAGCCAGAATCGGGTGATCGGGGCTATCAGCACCTTCCGCGATAAAACGGAAATCAGCCAGCTGATGCAGCGTATCGATGGCATGGTCAACTACGTCGACGCCCTGCGCAGCCACACGCACGAGTTTATGAATAAACTGCATGTGATCCTCGGCCTGCTGCACATGAAGCGTTACGACAAGCTGGAGGAGTACATCATCCAGACGGCGCATAATTACCAGACGGACATTGGCACGATCCAGAGCAAGGTAAAGTCCCCGGTCGTTGCCGGGTTCCTGCTGGGTAAAATCAACCGGGCGAAAGAGGCCGGCGTCACCCTGACGCTGGCGGATGAAAGCCTGATACCGGATACCGCCAGTGAAGAGCAGGTTGCGGTGCTGATCACCGCCCTTGGTAACTTAATCGAAAACGCGCTCGACGCGATGGCAGGACAGCAGGAAGGCGAGATTGGCCTGCTGCTGCATTATCAGAATGGCTGGCTCAGCTGCGAAGTCAGCGACGACGGCCCCGGCATTGATCCCACTCAGCTGGAGGCTATTTTTACTAAAGGGTTCTCAACAAAAGGTGAAAACCGCGGCGTTGGGCTGTTCCTTGCTCGCCAGCAGATCCAGAACCTGGGCGGCGATATCACCGTCGAGTCTGAGCCTGGCGTATTTACCCAATTTTTTGTTCACATCCCCTGGGATAGCGAGAGGAATATCGCGTGATAAATGTATTAATTGTCGATGATGACGCCATGGTAGCCGACCTCAACCGTCTGTACGTCAACCGTGTTGAAGGCTTCAGCTGCTGCGGCGTCGCCTCCACGCTCAATCAGGCCAGGGCCTTTATCAATAACCCCAGCCAGCCTGTCGATCTGGTGCTGCTGGACGTCTACATGCAGCAGGATAACGGGCTGGATCTGCTGCCCGATATTCGCGCTTCAGGCCGCCCGATTGATGTGATTATGATCTCCTCGGCCGCCGATGCCGCCACGATCCAGACCTCCATCCACTACGGCGTGGTGGATTATCTGATAAAGCCGTTCCAGTTCCCGCGCTTTGAAGAGGCGCTGAACGGCTGGAAGGCAAAGCACAGCCTGATGGGCTCGCACCAGTATTACGAGCAGGCGGACGTCGACAGGCTGATCCACGGCGGCGCGCCGGAGCTGGCGGACACTAAAAAATTGCCGAAGGGGTTAACGCCGCAAACGCTGCGCACGATTTGCCAGTGGATTGATGGCCACCCGGAGACGGAATTTTCCACCGACGATCTGGCTAACGCTGTCAATATCTCCCGCGTCTCCTGCCGTAAGTACCTGATTTGGCTTGCGCAGATCAACATTCTGTTCACCAGCATTCACTACGGCGCCACCGGGCGTCCGGTGTATCGCTACCGCTTACAGCCGGAACAGATCGGGCTGCTCAAACAGTACTGCCAATAACGCGGTAGCTCTCGTCCAGAAGGGTAAAACGGAAGTGGTGCATCGAGGAGATGACCACTTCTTTTGTTTTGGTCACAAAGATAGCTTCAATATCGGGGCGCGCGCGCAGGGCGGCACAGCCCTTTTCTACCCCCATGCCGTACATCAGCGTGGTCCAGATGTCGCCGTCAATGGAGTCTTTTGAAATGATAGTGACGCTCTCCAGCTCGTTGTCGAGCGGATACCCGGTGCGCGGATCGAGAATATGGTGATAGCGCTTGCCGTTCTGCTCGAAGTAGCGCTCGTACGTTCCCGAGGTCACCACGGAGAGGTTCTCTACCGTCATCGCACCGATAAGCGCATCACCGGCGAACGGTTTTTTTAGCCCCACGCTCCAGCCCCCTTCCGGCGAGCCTAACGTCTGGATGTTTCCGCCGAGGTTGATCAGCCCCAGCTCAGCGCCCTCTTTGCGCAGGTAGTCCCGCACCCGGTCGGCGATATAGCCTTTGGCGATGGCCCCCAGATCAATCTCCATCCCCGCTCTGGTCAGAAACACGCTGGTCTGCGCCTCATCAAGGATGACCTCCTCGGGCCGGGTTATCGCCAGCAGGGACGCAATGTCATCGGCAGGCGGAACGCTGTCTCCCTGAAAGCCAATCTTCCAGCGCTTCACCAGCGGGCCGATCGCCAGGTTAAACGCGCTGTCTTTTAGCATGCTTGCCGCTTTTGCACAGCGGATCAGTTCAAACACCGGACGACTAACGGCAACCGGATGCTGGCCCGCCGCATGGTTGATGTCCATCACCTGGGAATGCGCGCAGTTAACGGTGAGGAGATCTTCGTACTGTTTGATCAGGCGGAAAACGCGGGACGCGAGGGCTTCGTCATGGGAGAAGAGCTTCAGGAGAATGGGCGAGCCCATCAGAACGGCGGAGTAGCTGTAAACGCGATGGCTATCAGGCATTGCATGTGTCCTCTGATGTAGCCCCGGCAGGCACCGCGCCGCCGGGGAGACAGGAGCCTTACGTTCTTTTTGAGCGCATCGCCGCCTGATGTCCTGCAAGGGTACCAAAAATAATGATATCCGCCACCGCGTTACCGCCGATACGGTTGCCGCCGTGGATCCCCCCGACCACTTCACCCGCCGCAAACGCCCCCGGCAGTACGTTGTGGTTGCTGTCCAGCACGCAGGTTTCGGTGTTGATGGTCACGCCGCCCATGGTGTGATGCACGCCTGGCGCAATCTGAATAGCGTAGAAAGGCCCTTCGTTGATAGGCGCACGCAGCGCGGTGGTACGACCAAAATCGTCATCGTGCTGTTTTTCAACGAAACCGTTGTAACGTTCCAGGGTCGCGAGGAAAGCGTGGTGATCCATACCGAGCGCTTCCGCCAGCGCTTTTGGCGAGCTGGCGCTGGTCACGAAGCCTTTCGCAATATACTCATCCGCGGCTTTGTTTTTGGCACGTACGTGCTCGTCAAAGACGATGTACGCGTATTTCTCCGGCAGCGCGATGATTGACGCCGAGACTTTATCGCGGGTCGACATTTCGTTGTAGAAGCGCTCCCCTTTCTGGTTGACCAGAATCGCCCCGCCTCCGCGGATGGATTCGGAAATCAGGTACGAGGTGTTCTGCTCAACGGTTGGGTGAATTTGGATTTCGCCCATATCCACGGTGCCCGCCCCGATGCGCTCCAGCAGCGCGATACCGCCGCCGGTTGCCCCTTTGTGGTTGGTGGTGACGAACCCTTCCAGATCCGGACGGTATTTGACGACCATCTGGCTGTTGGCGCTGAAGCCGCCCGTCGCCACGATCACGCTTTTCGCTGCCACGGTGACGGTTTCGTTCTCTTCAGTGGTCAGGCGAACCCCGGTCACTTCACCGTTCTCGAAGATGATGTCGCTGACGGAGGTATCCAGCATCACCTCGATGTTGCGTTTGTTGACGTTACGCACCAGGCCGCTGATCAGGTAGCCCCCCACCGCAGAGCCGTCTTTTGGACGGTGAGTACGGTCGATGCTCATCCCACCGGTGGTGGTGATGTCGTTCAGCATGATGCCGCGCGTTGCCAGCCACTCGATCGCCTGCGGCGCGTTCTCGACAAAGCGGCGCAGCAGTTCAGGGTTGTTCTTGTTGCCGCCGCCTTTCAGGCTTTCCTGGTAGAACAGCTCTTTGCTGTCCTGAATGCCCTTCACGCGCTGGAAGCGGGTTTCGGCGGCATTCATACCGGCAGAGGCTTTAATGGTGTTCCCGCCGATGGTCGGCATCTTCTCAACAATCAGCACACTCGCGCCTTCGTCGTGAGCCTGAATCGCCGCCGCCAGACCGGCGCCGCCGCTGCCGACCACCACCACGTCCACGCTGCGGGTTTCGTTCGGGTCAACGCCCTCTTCCGCTGCCAGCGCTTTGCTGGATTTCAGCATCGCTTTAGAGACCGCTTTCTTCACCGCTTCACTCTGGCTGGTTGCACCGGTGATGGCATCCACGTGCGGGGTATTGGCGTCCAGAATGCGGGTACGGATCTCTTCAAAGCTGGTGACGAACTCAACGTCATCGCTCGGGCCAGAGGCCAGCTCGATGTCCGCAATGCGGTCGGTTTCCAGACTGACGTTAATCACCAGCTCGTTCGCGTCGTCCTGCACCTTCTCGGTGAACATGCCCGGTTTGAATTTCGATTCGCCCATGCTCATGTCGCGGATCATCGCTTCCACCAGCGAGAAGCGCCACAGCGGTTCAGGAATGCTCAGTTCCTCGCGTTTGGTGCTGTCCATAAACAGCTCAAGGCTTTCACCCGTCGCGATGCGGTCGGTCCAGTCCGGGTAGGCAATAGTGGCGCGGCCAACGGCAATCAGGTCGTAACCGTGATCCAGCGCTTCATTCACGTCTGACGCATTCACCACGCCGCCCACGCCCATCACCGGAACCTGCGCCAGCGTTTCAGAACGCATCGCGCAATATTTTTCGATCAGCGGCGTCGGGTCCTGGGTGTCGACAATGGACGGACGCAGGGTCGCGCCGACGGAGAAGTGCAGGTAGTCCACGCCGCGCGCCGCCAGTTTTTCCAGCAGGTACATGGTGTCTTCAAAGCGGATGCCCGGCACTTCCAGCTCTTCAGGGGAGAAGCGGTAGCCAATAATAAACGCGTCGTCCGCGTACTGGCGCACCATTTTGTGGGTGATGTCCAGCACCGCCAGCGGGAACTTCGCGCGGTTGTCGCGGCTGCCGCCCCACTCGTCGTCGCGCTGGTTAGAGTTTGGAGAGTAGAACTGCTGAATCAGGTAGGTGTTCGCCCCGTGGATTTCCACACCGTCAAAACCGGCCTGGATGGCGCGGCGCACGGCTTCACCAAACTTGCCGATCATGCCTTCCACTTCTTCGGCGGTCAGGGCAACCGGCGTTGCGGCACCGTCACGCGGCGCGGCCACGGCGCTTGGGCCAACCGGGGTACGGCCACCGATCAGTTTCGGATCAACCATGCGGCCACCGTGGTAGATCTGCAGCAGGGCCTTAGATCCTTTGGATTTAATGGCCTCGGCGATTTTCGCCAGCCCGGCGATTTTCTCGTCGTTATCAATACCAATTGCGCCCGGGAAGGCGAGGCCGAGATCGTCGACGAAGCAGCACTCCACGATGATGGTGCCAATGCTGCCGGAACGGGCCCGATAGTACTCCACCAGCTCGCTGGTGACGGTGCCGTCATAATAGCCGGTACAGGTGGTCATAGGGGCCATTAACAAACGGTTTTTCAGTTCAGTGCCATTCGGTAATGTGAAGGGGCTAAGAATGCGTTCGTTAGTGCTCATAATAGAAACTCCAAACTTTTAAAAATTGAAAATTCGTTATCGGATTGATTTTTTATTTCGTCGTTCTTTGCCGATGTCATGATATTAATATAATGATTTTTTTAGTTTCTAAAGTTATTACGTTAGTTAAAAAACTATTTAATCCCTGTAATAACACTAATAATACATTGGTGTTAGCGATTGTCATTCAGGCATTCACAATATTTTAAAATACGTTAAATAAAAAATGGTAAAACCATTACACCAAAAACCAAAAACACCTTTTAAAATCAACTAAATAGCAATTATTAAAAATTCAAATTGTTACAGAAATGATAAAATAAACCCGCAAAAAAGATAATAACCACATACGCCAGAGTGGTTATTAATAAAAGCATAAAAATAACGCTGCAATTCTGTTTTTTTGATCTCAATCAATAGTCATGGCATTTAAAAGCGCAATATAAAAACATCATCATTTTTTAATTTAACGCACACAAAAAAGCGTTAAATCGCTATTACTGAAAATACAAAAACGCACCTTTAATAACTAAAAAAAGCAAAGAAACTTAAGAAAGCAATTTTGACTTTTCAGTGCGACCGAATTTTTGACAACTTAAGACGTGAAACTATGAATACAAAAACTGCTGTAACGCCCCCTGTGGCGAACCAGGCATCAAATGGAAACGCAAAACGTCTGCTGATGATGGCACTGCCCGTCATCGTCGCCGTACTGCTGCTGTTTGTTCCGGTACCGGAAGGACTGCCTCCTTACGCGTGGCACTACTTCGCCATCTTCGTCGGCGTGATCGTCGGTCTTATCTTCGAACCCCTGCCGGGCGCGGTGATCGGCCTGACCGGCGTGGTCGCCATTGCCCTGTGCAGCCAGTGGGTGCTGTTCAGCCCTGAACAGCTGGCTGACCCGAAATTCAAGCTGGCGGGCGCCTCCTTTAAGTGGGCAGTGAGCGGGTTTGGTAACTCCACCGTCTGGCTGATTTTCGGTGCCTTTATGTTTGCCGCGGGCTACGACAAAACCCGCTTCGGCCGCCGTCTGGCGCTGATTCTGGTGAAGTATCTTGGCCGTCGTAGCCTGACGCTCGGTTACGCGATTACGTTTGCGGACCTGCTGCTGGCACCGTTCACTCCGTCCAACACCGCGCGCAGCGGTGGGACCATCTACCCGATCATCGCTAACCTGCCGCCGCTGTACGGTTCAAAACCCAACGACCCAAGCGCGCGTAAGATTGGTTCGTACCTGATGTGGGTGGCGATCACCGCGGCCTGTATCACCAGCTCAATGTTCCTCTCTGCCCTTGCGCCGAACCTGCTGGCCCTGGCGCTGGTGAAAAGTACGGTTGGGATCGACATCTCCTGGGGGACCTGGTTCCTCGCCTTCCTGCCGCTGGGCATCCTGCTGATCCTGACCATGCCGCTGCTGGCCTACTGGTTCTACCCGCCAGAAGTGAAGGTGAACAACGAAGTGCCGCTGTGGGCGACCCGAGAGCTGGAAAAACTGGGCAAACTGTCCCGCAATGAGATCCTTCTGCTGGTGTTCGTATGCTGCGCGCTGCTGATGTGGATCTTCGCCGCCGCGTGGATTGAACCCGCGATGGCGGCCCTGCTCATCGTCGGCCTGATGCTGTGGACCGGCGTGCTGGAGTGGAACGATATCACCGGCAACAAAGCGGCGTGGAACACCTTCGTCTGGTTCGCCACCCTGGTGGCGCTGGCGGATGGCCTCTCCTCTACCGGCTTTATCAGCTGGTTAGGTAAAGAAGGCGGCCTGCTGATGAGCGGTATCTCTCCGGGCGTGGCGACCATCGTCCTGCTGCTGGCGTTCTACCTGCTGCACTACCTGTTTGCCAGCACCACCGCGCACACCACGGCGCTGCTGCCAGCGATGCTGACCATCGCCTCCACCATTCCGGGCATGAATATGGAAGTGTTCGTTCTGCTGATGGTGACCTCGCTGGGCGTGATGGGGATTATCACCCCGTACGGTACTGGCCCAAGCCCGATTTACTACGGTAGCGGCTACCTGCCAACCAAAGACTACTGGCGCCTCGGCACCATCTTTGGTGCCATCTTCCTGGCGGCCCTGCTGCTGATTGGCTACCCGTGGATGTCCATGATGTTCTGATTCCTGACCGCCGGACTTCTCCTCCGGCGGTTTTATTTTTGTGGAGCAATACTATGTCGAATAAACCGTTTTTTTATCAGAACCCCTTCCCTCTTTCGCATGACGACACCGAATACTACCTGCTGACCAACGAGCACGTCTCCGTTGCCGAATTCGACTGCCAGGAAGTGCTGAAGGTGGAGCCCGAAGCCCTGACCCTGCTGGCGCAGCAGGCCTTCCACGACGCCGCATTTATGCTGCGTCCTTCCCATCAGAAGCAGGTTGCCGCCATTCTTAACGACCCGGAAGCCAGCGAGAACGATAAGTACGTGGCCCTGCAGTTCCTGCGCAACTCGGAAATTGCGGCGAAAGGCGTGCTGCCAACCTGCCAGGATACCGGCACGGCAATCATTATGGGTAAGAAAGGCCAGCGCGTCTGGACCGGCGGCGGTGACGAAGCGGCCCTGAGCCAGGGCGTGTATAACACCTATATTGAAGACAACCTGCGCTACTCGCAGAATGCGGCGCTGGATATGTTTAAAGAGGTGAATACCGGCACTAACCTGCCCGCACAGATTGACCTCTACAGCGTCGACGGTGACGAGTATAAATTCCTGTGCATGGCGAAGGGCGGCGGCTCTGCCAACAAAACCTATCTCTACCAGGAAACCAAAGCGCTGATTACCCCGGCGAAGCTGAAAAACTACCTGGTTGAGAAGATGCGTACCCTGGGGACCGCAGCCTGCCCGCCGTACCATATCGCGTTTGTTATCGGCGGCACCTCAGCGGAAGCCACGCTGAAAACCGTGAAGCTCGCCTCCACCCGCTACTACGACGCGCTGCCAACCGAAGGCAACGAGCACGGCCAGGCGTTCCGCGACGTTCAGCTCGAACAGGAACTGCTCCAGGAAGCACAGAACCTCGGCCTCGGCGCGCAGTTCGGCGGGAAATACTTCGCCCACGATATCCGCGTGATCCGCCTGCCACGCCACGGTGCCTCCTGCCCAATCGGCATGGGGGTCTCCTGCTCCGCCGACCGTAACATCAAGGCGAAAATCAACCGCGACGGGATCTGGATTGAGAAGCTTGAGCACAACCCAGGTCAGTATATTCCTGAATCCCTGCGCCAGCAGGGCGAAGGCAACGTGGTGAGCATCAACCTGAACAAGCCGATGAACGAGATCCTGGCGCAGCTTTCCGCGCACCCGGTCTCTACCCGCCTGTCGCTGAACGGCACCATTATCGTGGCGCGCGACATTGCCCACGCGAAGCTTAAAGAGCTGCTGGATAACGGCGAAGCGCTGCCGCAGTACGTCAAAGATCATCCGATTTACTATGCGGGTCCGGCAAAAACCCCGGAAGGCTACGCGTCTGGCTCACTCGGCCCGACCACGGCGGGGCGCATGGATTCGTATGTCGACCTGCTGCAATCCCACGGCGCGAGCATGATCATGCTGGCAAAAGGCAACCGCAGCCAGCAGGTAACCGACGCCTGTCATAAGCACGGCGGCTTCTACCTGGGCAGCATTGGCGGCCCGGCGGCGGTGCTGGCGCAAAACAGCATCAAGAGCCTGGAGTGTGTGGCCTATCCTGAGTTGGGTATGGAAGCGATCTGGAAAATTGAGGTGGAGAACTTCCCGGCGTTTATTCTGGTGGATGATAAAGGCAACGACTTCTTCCAGCAGATTCAGAACAAGCAGTGCAAAGGCTGTTCACAGCGCTGAGTGCTTCCATACGTCCGGCAGGAGCGACAGCGTTTCAGCGATCGTGCTGCGCTTGTCGCTCCCCGGCTTCCAGATGGTGACCATCGTCTGACCAATCCCCTGGCTGCCCACTTCGGTGTGCAGCCTTTTTACGTTTTGCCACTGACCGGCATGAAAATGCGTCGGTAAGAATCCCCAGCCGCAGCCGCGCTCCAGCAGACCGCGCAGCATCTCCGGTTCGTTGGTAAAGAGAGTATGCCCGGAGATCTGCAGGCGGCGCGCCACCGGCTCGTCCGAGGCGGGGTGCATGACGACCTGGGGCACCAGGGAGAGATCGAGCAGCGACAGTGGGGAAGCACTGTCCGCAAACAGCCCGCGGGCGGCATAAAAATCCATATCAATGGCGCCGAGGGCGCGCCACTCCATATCATTGCCCACGCTGCGGTTGCGCGCCTGGCAGATGGCCAGATCCGCGTCGTTGTTCGCCAGCAGCCGTTCCGATTCATCCCGAGAGGTGCAGATAAGGCTCAGCCGGATGTTTCGCGCGGCCATTTCAGCAATCATCCCGTGCAGAAAGGCTCTGGGCGTAAAAGGATCGTAGGCCAGCGTCAGGTCCTGCGTGGCACCGTGCGGCACCTCTCTGGCAAACGCCTCAAAGGCTTTTACCTGCCGCATCAGCAGGTGCGCCTGGCGCTGAAGCTGTTCCCCTTCGGGCGTGAGCCGCAGGGTGCGGCCGTCGCGAATAAACAGTGCGTAGCCCAAGCCATCCTCAAGAAAATCAACCAGATCGCGAAGCGTCGTGCGGTCCTTCTTCAGCGCCACCGCGGCTTTACTCAGGCCCCCGTTCTCGGCCACGGCAGTAAATGCCTCGAGCTGTGCAAAAGAGTAAATCAGTCCCGCCACGCTACGCTCTCTCTGTTTTATAGGGGGATTTTCCCCCACTACGCGTTTTTTATTATAGCCCCGGAGTTTTTAAACTGAAGCCGTTCTTAACCTGAAAGAGACGGATATGAAAAACAGAAAAGTAAACCATGCCCTGCTGGCGGGCCTTATCTTCAGCGCCCTGCTCTCCCCTGCGGCAGTGGCCGCCTGCAAAGGCACCGACCTTAGCGCCTGCCCTGCCCCCTTTGACGCCGCGCTGCCGGACACCCATAAGATGCTCACCTGGAGTCAGGCCGACCGCGTGGTGGGCTTTCGCAATGACTACCGCAACTACGCCGGGGATGTTTTCCGCCACGGTAGCGCCGTGGCGCTGGAAATGTCGGATAAGCCGCTCACTGACGCATGGTATCAGGTCAACGGCAGGCGCTACGGCCTTCAGGAGTACCTTAAACGCCAGAACGTAAGCGGCATGCTGGTGCTGAAGGACGGCAAAATCGCCTGGAAGTACCTTGGAGAGGGCAATACCGACTCCACGCTCTGGACCTCGCGCTCGGTTGGGAAATCGGTGGTATCGGCGCTGGTGGGCGTGGCCCTCAAAGAGGGAAAAATTCACTCGCTCGACGACCTGGTCACGCGGTATGAACCCGACCTGAAAGGCACCGCGTGGGACGGCGTGACGCTTAAGCAGCTTATCACCCATACCTCCGGCGTGGCGTGGAACGAGGATTACACCAACCCTAAATCCGACTTCGCGCAGCTCACCGAGTGCGAGGCGAAGCCGGGTACCTATGACTGCGTGCGCAAGCTGGTGAAGGGGTTACGCAGGGCGCACCCGGCCGGAGAGAGCTGGTCTTACTCTTCGGCCGGCGCCTGGCTGCTGGGTGACGTGCTGGAGCGGGCCACCGGCATGACGCTGGCGGCCTATCTGGAGAAAAGCATCTGGCAGCCTTACGGCATGGCGAGCGACGGCGTGTGGCATGCCTACAGCAAAGGCCAGCATGACGTTGGCGCGCACGGCTTTAACGCCACACTGGAGGACTGGGGGCGCTTCGGGCAATTTATCCTGAGCAACGGTACGCTGCCGAACGGTAAGACCATCCTGCCGGAAAACTGGATCCGGCAGTCGTCAGACTGGACGAAGGCCAAAGGCTCGGTCTCAGACGCCCATCCCGAGGGGCTGTACGGCTATCAGTGGTGGAACAACGAAGTGCCCGCCAACGCCACGGGCGTAGAGCCGACGGCCCAGGATTCGCTGAAAGGTTCACTCTGGGCGCTGGGCATTTTCGGGCAGATGATTATGGTGAACCCGAAGGAAAATCTGGTCATCGTCCAGTGGTCTACCTGGCCGCAGGCGGAACCGTCCTTCAGCGCCCAGCCGCTGGAAGCCTCTCTGATGTTTAGCGCGATTGCCAGGGCGCTGCGCTAAATGGCCTCCGCCGGGTAACGACGCGGTTACCCGGCTCATTCTAAAACGCGCCTCTGCGCTACATCACAAAACCGCAATATCAGAGACTTACAGAATGTTGGTGAATAAAAAGCCAATATTTTGTTAAGTTATTGTTGCCATTAATTGTATTTATTCGCCGGATTATATTCATGCAAGAAATGCATCAGTCGATGCGGCATTTGCGCTTATCTAATTCCTCATCCTGATCCAGTTTTCAGAAACAGACGCGTAAAACGTCAACAATAAACTGGAGATAACCATGTTTTCCTCAACCTCACCTGCAACCGTACGCTCTAAGGCGGGCGCGATACTTCGCGTGACGTCCGGCAACTTTCTTGAGCAATTCGATTTCTTTCTTTTCGGCTTCTACGCCACCTACATCGCCCACACGTTCTTCCCGGCGAGCAGTGAATTTGCGTCGCTGATGATGACCTTCGCGGTCTTCGGCGCGGGCTTTTTGATGCGTCCAGTCGGGGCCATTGTGCTGGGGGCTTATATTGACAAGGTCGGTCGCCGCAAAGGGCTGATCGTGACGCTTTCCATCATGGCGGCAGGCACCTTCCTGATCGTGCTGATCCCGTCCTATCAAAGCATCGGGCTTTGGGCACCGTTGCTGGTACTGACGGGCCGTCTGCTGCAGGGCTTTTCCGCCGGTGCGGAGCTTGGAGGCGTCTCGGTCTATCTCGCTGAAATCGCCACGCCGGGCCGCAAAGGGTTCTATACCAGCTGGCAGTCCGGCAGTCAGCAGGTTGCCATTATGGTCGCCGCGGCGATGGGCTTTGCCCTGAACGCGCTGATGGAAGAGAGCGCCATTCGTGAATGGGGCTGGCGCATCCCGTTCCTGTTCGGCTGTTTAATCGTGCCGTTTATCTTTTTCCTGCGCCGCAAGCTGGAGGAGACGGAAGAGTTCAGCGCGCGCCGCCATCATCTGGAGATGCGTCAGGTCTTTAAAACGCTGCTTGGCAACTGGCAGGTGGTGGTCGCGGGCATGCTGATGGTGGCGATGACCACCACCGCGTTCTACCTGATCACCGTCTACGCGCCAACCTTCGGCAAAAAAGTGCTGATGCTGAGCGCCTCGGACAGCCTGCTGGTCACGCTGCTGGTGGCGATCTCTAACTTCATCTGGCTGCCGGTGGGCGGCGCGCTGTCGGACCGCTTTGGGCGTAAACCGGTGCTGATTGCCATGACCCTGCTGGCGCTGGCCAGCAGCTATCCGGCCCTGACGCTGCTGGCTGACGCGCCAAGCTTCTCCATGATGCTGAGCGTCCTGCTGTGGCTCTCCTTCCTGTACGGGCTGTATAACGGGGCGATGATCCCGGCGCTGACGGAAATTATGCCCGCTGAAGTCCGCGTGGCAGGGTTCTCTCTGGCTTACAGCCTCGCAACGGCGGTCTTCGGCGGCTTTACCCCGGTGATGTCCACCGCGCTGATTGAATACACCGGTGACAAAGCCTCGCCGGGCTACTGGATGAGCTTCGCCGCGGTGTGTGCCCTGCTGGCAACCCTCTACCTCTACCGTCGTCGCGCGGTATCGGTGCAAAACACCGTTAAGTCGCAGGAGGCCGCATGACTCGCACTTCTCGTTATGCCGCCACCGCGCTGATGCTGACGTTCCTGAGCGCCAATGCCTGCGCTCAGGAGGTGAAAGTGATGATTTCAGGCGGTTTCAAAGCCGCCCTTGAAAAGCTGGCACCGGAATATGAACGCCAGACCGGCGATACCATCGTGATTATTCCCGGTCCGTCAATGGGCGCTACGCCGCAGGCGATCCCAAACCGGCTCGCGCGCGGCGAGAAAGCCGACGTGGTGATTATGGTGGGCGATGCGCTGGCGAAGCTCGAAAAAATCAGCCAGACCCAGCCGGGTTCGCGAACCGAACTTGCGGACTCCCCCGTCGGAATGGTGGTGAAAAAAGGGGCGGATGTCCCTGATATCAGCAGCGAGGCGACGCTACGTAACGCGCTGCTTCAGACCAGCTCCATCGCCTATTCAGACAGCGCCAGCGGCAGGTATGTCAGCCAGACGTTGTTCAAGAAACTAGGGATTGAAAAGGAGGCGGCGGCTAAAGCAACGATGGTCGAACGCATTCCGGTTGCTTCGGAAGTGGCAAAAGGGAAATACGCCGTGGGCTTCCAGCAGGTGAGCGAGCTGCTGCCGGTTCAGGGCGTCACCTTTATCGGTAAAATCCCGGATAATCTGCAGTACATCACGCGCTTCGCGGGTGCGGTCACCCGTCACGCTGAACATCCTGACGAGGGGAAAGCGCTGCTGACCTATCTCGCCTCACCGCCCTCACGCGCCGTCATCGAGAAGACGGGGATGATCCCCGTTACGTCCGGCGATACCGCTCGGTGATCTCTTTTTCCAGTTCAGCCGCGATATAAGACTGGATGCGCCCCCGGCGCCGGATAAGCCCCACGGTGCGTTTCACTTCCGGCGCCACCAGCGGCAGATGCGTCAGCGGCGTGTACTCTGACGTCGGCATCGACATGGCGGGAACGGCGGCAATGCCGATCCCCGCCTCTACCATACCAAGCATCGTGGTGACGTGGCGCGTTTCGCAGACGCTGGGGCGCTCGGGAATGATATCCCCCAGCATCCGATCCAGCAGGTTGCGGTTCCCCGACGTTTTATCGAGGGAGATATAGTCCTGCTGGTAAAACGCCTGCCAGGTCAGGTGGCTCTTCTGCGCCAGCGGGTGGTCCTTTCTGCACGCCACAACGTAGACATCCTCCACCAGCGGGAAAAATTCAATTTCAGACGGCAAGTTTCCCGCAAAGCAGATGCCAAAATCCGCCTGGCTTCGGGCCACGGCGTCAATCACATTCCCCGCGC
Organism: Enterobacter cloacae complex sp. P2B; assembly: GCF_014895985.1. NCBI lineage: Bacteria > Pseudomonadati > Pseudomonadota > Gammaproteobacteria > Enterobacterales > Enterobacteriaceae > Enterobacter > Enterobacter cloacae complex sp. P2B. Next base: position 59,953 of record NZ_JADBQQ010000005.1, read on the forward strand.
TGCTGTCGATGAGCTTAATGCGAACGCGCGGAAAGCGGGACTGAAAGCGACGGATCACATCAGGCATAAAATAACAGGCGGCGGAAGGTACCGCGGCGACCGTAATCAGCCCCGTCCGCTCTTCACTGGCCTTATCGACATCCGCCAGCATTGATTCTACGTTGTCGAGCAGCTGTGCTGAGCGTTCAGCAAAGTTTTGCCCGTATAACGTCAGGGCGACGCGGCGGGTGGTTCGGTCAAACAGCCTGGTTCCCAGCGCGGCTTCCAGCTTTTCGATCCTGCGGCTCAGCGCCGACTGGGATATGCAGATTGATTCAGCGGCGACACGGAAGTTACCGTATTCCACTAACGCCCTGAAGGCATAGAGATCGTTAAGGTCGAAATTCACGGGCATAGCGTCTGGATGTCCTGTCAGGGAAAGCAACAAAGTCAAAAATAATAGCGTCTTATTGACCTTCCGCAACCGGCGCGGTATTGAAATAGGTCAGAGGTCGTTGAGATTGAGGCGAATGCGCCCGGCCTGGTCAGCAATCGCCTGCCGTTCCTCTTCCTTCATATCCGCAAGCTGTTTATAGACAATGCCCAGGCGGGGATTGTTACCGAGGCGCGCCCGGTTGCGCGCAAAGAAATCCCAGTAGAGGGCATTGAACGGGCACGCCAGCTCTCCGGTGCGCTGGTTGTGCTGATACCGACACCCCTGACAGTAATTACTCATCTTATGAATGTAGGATGCGCTTGAGACATAGGGCTTACTGGCCAGTAACCCGCCATCGCCAAACTGGCTCATGCCGAGAGTATTGGGCAGCTCCACCCATTCAAACGCATCAATATAGACCCCCAGATACCACTCATGGACCGCCTGCGGCGACAGGCCGCTGAGCAGACTAAAGTTCCCGATCACCATCAGGCGCTGGATATGGTGGGCGTAAGCCTCGGTGAGCGACTGCCCAACGGCATGCGCCAGGCAGCGCATCTGCGTTTTGCCCGTCCAGAACCAGTCCGGCAGCGGGGCGTGCTGCTCCAGGGCATTCAGCTCGCGATAGCCCGGCATTTGCGACCAGTAGATCCCGCGCACGTACTCCCGCCAGCCGAGAATTTGTCGGATAAACCCTTCAACGGCAGGCAGCGGCGCGTGGCCAGAACGCCATGCCTGCTGGGCGGCGGCCACCACTTCCCGGGGATTAAGCATTTTGGTATTCAGCGCAAAAGAAATTAACGAATGAAAAAGAAAAGGTTCTTCCGCGTGCATCGCATCCTGCCAGTTTCCAAACTGCGGGAGCACGTGAGAAATAAACGCATCCAGACTGGCTTTGGCTTCCGAACGGTTGAGCGGCCAGCGAAAATTGTCGGCCTGCGGTTCGCCGAAGGTCTTTACGCCGCAGCGTTGGATCTCTGCCCACAAGGCTGAACGATCGTGGCGGGGGCGCGAGTCACCCGGTGCGGGCGGCTCGCCCGACCAGCGCCTGCGGTTTTCAGCATCATAATTCCATTTCCCCCCTTCCGGCTCGCCTTCAGAGGTCAAGAGAATCCCGTGCCGACGGCGCATTTCCCGATAAAAGTATTCCATTCGCCAGCTTTTACGCGACGCAAAAAACGCGCTTACCGCGTCCCGGGGGGTGAAAAAATGCTCGCTGCTGACGCAGGCTGTTTCGACGGACGCTGTTTTCGCCCACGCCTGCAGCTGCGCATCAAGACGCCATTCGTCGGGCTCCTGCCACAACACCCTGCCGGCGCTGTAATGCGTAACAAGCGCATTGAGATTGTCTTCCAGCGTGCCGCGGTTTGAACCGTCAGAGAGCCGGACATACCTCACCCGATGCCCCTTCTCTTTCAACGCTGAGGCAAACGCGCGCATGGCGGCGAAGATAGCGATAACTTTCTGGGCATGATGCAGAACGTATGCGGTTTCCGCCCGCAGCTCCAGCATCACGTAAATGACGTTCGGACTGCAGGTATCAAACCAGCTGTGATGCGGATTAAGCTGATCGCCCAGGATCAGGCGCAGCTCGGTCAACGGTGGCTCCTGCGGCAACGCTCGGAACAGTATTTAACCTCATCCCAGCATTTCGCCCATTTTTTGCGCCACGTCATGGGCCGCTGGCAGTGCACACACAGCCGACTGGGCAGGTCCTGCTTGTTGCCTTTGAAATCGCTCATCTTTTCAATACCATACTGATTTATTCACCCCACCTGCGGATAAAGGCTACGACAGACGTCACAAAATGAAGGTGATGCCTGCAAAGCGCTACCCACCGCTACGTACGAAATGATAGTTTATTCGGGCTGTAAGTGTTGCAATGATAACGTTCCCCTTTGTGTTCAAGTGACGAGTTTGCGAGCAAAGCGATGATTAAGTGGCCCTGGAAAACGAATGAGGCTGGCCGGGATATGGCGCTGCCGTGGGATGACGCGCTGGCGATCCCTGTTCTGGCGAATCTTAAGCCGGATGAACAATCGAAGCTGGTTCAGATGGCGGATCGTTTTTTGCAGCAAAAACGTCTGGTGCCGCTGCAGGGGTTCGAGCTTGATCCGCTGAAAAACGCCCGCATCGCCCTGCTTTTCTGCCTGCCGGTGCTGGAGCTCGGCATTGAGTGGCTGGACGGTTTTAATGAAGTGCTGATTTATCCTGCACCGTTCGTCGTCGATGACGAGTGGGAGGATGATATCGGGCTGGTACACAATCAGCGGGTGGTGCAGTCCGGACAAAGCTGGCAGCAGGGGCCAATTATCCTCAACTGGCTCGACATTCAGGACTCGTTCGACGCCTCAGGCTTTAATCTGATTATTCACGAGGTGGCGCATAAGCTTGATACCCGCAACGGCGATCGCGCCAGCGGCGTGCCTTTTATTCCGCTACGTGAAGTCGCAGGATGGGAGCACGACCTGCATGCGGCAATGGATAACATCCAGGATGAGATAGACATGGTGGGCGAAAGCGCGGCCAGCATTGATGCCTATGCGGCAACTGACCCCGCCGAGTGCTTTGCGGTGCTCTCGGAGTACTTCTACAGCGCCCCCGAACTCTTCGCGCCCCGTTTCCCGGCGCTGTGGCAGCGTTTCAGCCAGTTTTATCAGCAGGATCCGCTCCAGCGCCTGCGGCAAAATGAGGGCGCTGGCGGCCCTTCATCCCACCACGTCCATTAATTTTTTTCGACAGGGGTACGCTCGGTTAACCGTACCCCGATGCTCAGCGCTAAAAACAGCGCCGCCACGCCAAAGGCCGCCGTCGTTAAATAGTGTTCGCCGAAAAAGCGCGTCACAACGGGCACCAGCAGCGCGCTGACGCCATAGCCCAGCGTGTGGCTGGTCGCAATAGCGCCCGCCCCCTTCCCCGTGGTCAGGCGATCGTTCAGCAGCAGCTGATAGCCCGGCGTTGCCATTGCCGCGCCGAGCGAAGTGATAGCAATCCCCACATAGAACAGCGCCAGTTCGGCGATACACATTAGCGCCAGCCCAGCCACCATCAGCACCGCCGCCATGCAAAGCAGGGTCAGCGGGCTGAAATGCTGCGGACGAACCACCAGGAACTGCGCCGCGAGCGTAGCCAGCGCGGCCAGGCTCAGCAGGAGCGCAACATGATGGCTGATATCCCGGGCGTTGCCGTCCAGCAAGGGGCTGAGGTGCGGTGACAGGCCGAGCTGCATCAGGCTCACCAGCGCCGCCAGCAGCATCGCCAGCAGCAGGAACGGCAGCATGGACATCTGCAGGCGGGTCGCCTGGTGTGCCACCGGCGGCAGCGGCGGATCCGCCACCTCCCGCAGCACCAGCAGCAGAGCGATTAACGGCGCGATCGCCATCAGCCAGAGCGGCGCGACCGGGTTAACGCTGAGCATCAGCGCCGCCAGCGGAGGCCCCAGCAGGCGGCCGCAGCTGAGGCCGGAACTGATGGTTGCCAGCGCCGCCATGCGTTTATCCAGGCCCGCACGCTGAATGGCCCACGTCTGCGCGGCAGGCACCATGCCCGACACCGTCAGGCCATACAGCAGACGCGAGAGGATCAGCCCCGCCAGCCCCCAGGTGCTTTCCAGCCTCCCTGCCGCCATCGCCCAGACCACCAGCGCCATGACGCCAAAGCTGGCGAGATAGCCGCTGAGGGAGGACACCATAACGACCTTACAGCCGCGGCGCTCGCTCTGGCGTCCCCACCAGGGGGACGCGGGTAAAAAAAGCATGGAGCCGAACATCAGCAGCCCGGCCCAGACCGAGAGTGAAAGTCCGGTCAGGGTCACCAGCTGCGGAAGCATGACCAGCAACCCGTTTTGCCCGATGCCCAGCAGGCCCGCGCAGAGCGCCAGGGGCCAGTTGGCTTTGGAGGTGATATTTTCGGTCAACGTTTCAGAATCAGCGCGCATGAAAATGTGAACATAGTGTCAATAAATGTGTGGAAATTATGAAGTTAATGAAAACAAATATTGCAAAAATAGTTGCCACTGTAAACAGAATGAATATCATAACGAGAATTATTATCAGTCATGGAATGAGGTACATCTATGCGTGCTCTGCCCCGCTCTGCCGGTACAGACGTTGCAGCCCAGTGTTTTTTAAACGCCCTGTTACGCGAAACGAAGGACTGGCGCTATCTCCCTGCAGCCGCAGCGGATGAGTTAGCGCACATTCATATTCCACTCTCTTCCTCCCAGGCCCTTCGGGTTCCGGTACGCTATTTCTCCCCAACCCAGCATCATCAGTACCGTTTCCCGGCAACGCTTATTCAGAGTGATAGCGACAGTGGTGACGCCGTCACTTTCACTCAACTGATTGATTTAATTCTTGAAAAACCCTCAGTAAAAGGCTCACTGGATGCCGATACGCTGACGCGTTTTAAACAGCGCGCGCTGGAAAGTCATACCCATACCTGGCAGGCGATTGATTTGCGCCACGGCTGGGCAACGTTGCGCGACAAGCCCCTGACGTTTGCCGAAGCGGAACAGGCGCTGCTGGTGGGCCACGCGTTTCACCCTGCGCCAAAATCCCACGAGCCATTCAACGAAACCGAGGCGCGCCGGTATCTGCCGGATTTCGGCTCCCGCTTCCCGATGCGCTGGTTTGCCGTTGAGAGCACGCTCGTTGCCGGCGACAGCCTGAACGTCTCCCTGCGCGAGCGTCTGCTGCGCTTCGCCGCCCAGAGCGCGCCCGAACTGCTCGGCCACTTCACCGACACCCGCTGGCTGCTGCCGATGCATCCGTGGCAGGCCGACTATCTGCTGGAGCAGGACTGGTGCCAGCGTCTGGTGGAAAACGGTTCGTTGCAGGACCTGGGTGAAGCGGGCGCACAGTGGCTGCCCACCAGCTCCTCCCGCTCGCTGTACAGCGAGACCAACAGCGACATGATTAAATTCTCCCTCAGCGTGCGCCTGACCAACTCCGTGCGCACGCTGTCGGTGAAAGAGGTGAAGCGCGGCATGCGCCTGGCGCGGCTGGCGAAAACAGAACGCTGGCAAGATTTACAGGCCCGCTACCCGACCATGCGCGTGATGCAGGAAGACGGCTGGGCGGGACTGCGTGATGAAAACGGCGTCGTTCAGGAAGAGAGCCTGATGGCCCTGCGCGTTAACCTGCTGTTCGATACGCCAGACACCCAGACCAACGTGCTGGTCAGCCTGACGCAGGCCGCGCCTGACGGCGGCGACAGCCTGCTGGCCGCAGCGGTACGCCGTCTAAGCCAGCGTCTGGATTTACCGCTCGCCCAGGCCGCCCGCTGCTGGCTGGACGCCTACTGCGACCGCGTGTTGCTTCCGCTGTTCAGCGCCGAGGCGGACTACGGTCTGGTGCTGCTGGCACACCAGCAAAATATCCTCGTTGAGATGCAGCAGGATTTCCCCGTCGGGCTGATCTACCGCGACTGCCAGGGCAGCGCCTGGACCGAAGGGGCCGACGCGTGGCTGAAAGAGGCGGGCGAAACCGACGTGGAAAACCGCTTCGGTGAAAGCCAGCTGCTGCGCTACTTCCCTTATTACCTGCTGCTGAACTCCACCCTTGCCGTCACCGCCGCTCTCGCCGCCGCCGGTTTCGACAGCGAAGAGCACCTGATGTCCCGCGTGCGTGACGCGCTGGCCGGGCTGCGCACGACGGCGAAGCAGACCCGCTGCCTCGACTACGTGCTCGACAGCCCAACCTGGAACTGCAAAGGCAACTTCTTCTGCTACCTGCACGATCGCAATGAGAACACCATCGTCGATCCGGCGGTGATCTATTTCGACTTTAGCAACCCGTTTTACAAGGAGAAGGCGTGATGGCCATCGCGAATATCGTCCATTCCGGCTACGGCTTTCGCTGCACCGCAACGGAACAAAATCTGCCGCTGACGCTGGGTCTTGACGGCAGCGCGGTGCTGGAGCGTCTGACCGGGATCCCGGCCGGCTGGCTGGTGGAAGCCCTCGATCAGCTGTTTGTTGCCGCGCCCGCCCTGACCGGCATTACCCTGCCGTGGGCGGACTGGCAGGATGAACCCCAGGCGCAGGCGCTGTTTAGCCAGGCCCACGGGGATTATCTGGCGCGAGAAACCTTCTGGCAGCTACCGCTGTGGCTGCAAGGCGAACGTCCGCAGGCAAGCGGTGGGATGCAGTTTGATGAGAGCCGCCAGCTGTACTTCCCGCTGCGTCCTCGTCGCCCACAGGGCGAGGTGTATCGCCGTTACGATCCGCAAATCAAGCGCACTTTAAGCTTCCGCGTGGCGGACGTGGCGCTGGACGGCGAACGTTTCACTCAATGGATGAATAACCCGCGCGTGAACGCCTTCTGGGAGATGGCGGGCCCGCAGGCCGAGCAGGAAAACTACCTGCGCCGCCAGCTTGACTCGACCTACTGCTACCCGGTTATCGGCTGCTTCGACGACCAGCCGTTTGGCTATTTTGAACTCTACTGGGCGGCAGAAGACCGCATTGGCCGCCACTACCGCTGGCAGCCGTTTGACCGCGGGCTGCACATGCTGGTGGGCGAAGAAAACTGGCGCGGCGCGCAGTATATCCGCAGCTGGCTGCGCGGCCTGAGCCACTATATGTATCTCGATGAACCGCGCACCGCGCGCATCGTGGCCGAGCCGCGCTTCGACAACCAGCGCCTGTTCCGCCATCTGGCCTCCGCCGGTTTCGACACGGTGAAAGAGTTCGACTTCCCGCATAAGCGCTCGCGCCTCATCATGAGCCAGCGTCACCGCTTCTTCAGCGAGGTGGGTCTGTGAACGCGCTCTGGCAGAAAGTGAACCGCGAGATGGTGGCGAAGATCCTCGCGGAGCTGGAATACGAACGCACCCTGCGCGCTGAGCCCGTTTCATCGGACGGCTGGCGCATCGCCATGGGCAACGAGTGCTGGCAGTTTCGCGCCACGCGCGGGATCTGGGGCTGGCTGCATATCGACCCGGACAGCCTGACCACCGCCAGCGGCGCTGCCGTGGAAGCGGAAAGCGCGCTGCTGCAGCTGGCGACGGTGCTGGAGATGAGCGACGCGCAAACGGCGGAGCACATGGAAGATCTCTACGCCACGCTGCGCGGCGACATGCAACTGCTGCAGGCGCGTGAAGCGCTGGACGCGGACGCGCTGATCCACCTCGACCCGGACGAATTACAGTGTCTGATGAGCGGCCACCCAAAGTTTATTTTCAACAAAGGCCGCCGCGGCTGGGGTCTGGACGCGCTGCGCCAGTACGCGCCGGAATACCGCGGGCGCTTCCGCCTGCACTGGGTCGCCGTCCAGCGTGAACATCTGGTCTGGAGCAGCGACGCCGATTGCGACATTCACGCTCTGCTGGCCAGCACCATGGACGATGCCGAGCGCGCCCGGTTTGACGCTCGCTGGCAAGCGCTGGGTCTCGACGACGGCTGGCTGCCCGTGCCGCTGCACCCGTGGCAGTGGCAGCAAAAAATTGCCCTTCATTTCCTTGCGCAGCTGGCGCGCGGTGAAATGGTTGAGCTGGGCGAGTTTGGCGATGAGTACCTGGCCCAGCAGTCCCTGCGCACGCTCACCAACGCCAGCCGCCGCGCGCCGTATGACATCAAGCTGCCGCTGACCATCTACAACACCTCCTGCTATCGCGGCATTCCGGGCAAGTACATTGCCGCCGGGCCTCTGGCTTCGCGCTGGCTGCAGCAGCAGTTCGCCGCTGACGCCACGCTGATCCGCTCTGGCGCGCAGGTGCTGGGCGAACCCGCTGCCGGGTATCTGTCGCATCCGGGCTACGCGGCGCTGCCGAAAGCGCCCTACCGCTACCAGGAGATGCTGGGCGTGATCTGGCGCGAGAACCCATCCTGTTATCTGCAGGACGGCGAACAGGCGGTGCTGATGGCGGCGCTAATGGAAACCGACAACGCCGGGCGTCCGCTGATCGACGCGTGGATCACGCGCTCGGGGTTAACCGCCGACGCGTGGCTGGAAAAGCTGTTCGAGGCAACGGTGATCCCGTTCTACCACCTGCTCTGCCGCTACGGCGTGGCGCTGATTGCCCACGGCCAGAACGTGACGCTGGTGATGAAGGACTACGTCCCGCAGCGCATCCTGCTGAAGGATTTCCAGGGCGATATGCGCCTGGTGGAGGAGGATTTCCCACAGGCGCAGAGCCTGCCGGAGCAGGTAAAAACGGTGACGGCGCGCCTGAGCGCGGATTACATCATCCACGACCTGCAAACCGGCAACTTTGTGACGGTGCTGCGCTTTATTTCACGCCTCACGCTGCAAAGCGGCGTCAGCGAAATGCGTTTCTATCAGATCCTCGCCGGGGTGCTGCACCGCTATATGGCCGCGCACCCGGAGCTTGCGGAGCGCTTTGCGAAATTCGATCTGTTTAAGCCGCAGATTATTCGGGTGATCCTTAACCCGGTCAAACTGACCTTCTCCGAACACGACGGCGGCAGCCGCATGCTGCCGAACTACGTTACCGATCTTGATAACCCTCTTTTTCTGGCCTCCCGGGAGTCCGCGCAATGAAAACCTATGATTTCATCGGCATTGGTATTGGCCCGTTTAACCTCAGCGTCGCCGCCCTCGCAGAAGGTCTGGACGGCTTTAGCTCGCTGTTCCTTGAGCGTAAACCGCACTTCTCATGGCACCCGGGCATGATGGTGCCGGACTGCCACATGCAGACCAGCTTCCTGAAGGATCTGGTCAGCGCCGTGGAGCCGACCAACCGCCACAGCTTTCTGAACTACCTGGTGCAGCGCAAAAAGTTCTACCGCTTCCTGACCACCGAGCAGCGCACGGTTTCCCGCGAAGAATTTGCGGACTACCTGTGCTGGGCGGCGGACAACCTCACCAACCTCGCCTTCAGCCAGCAGGTGCAGCAGGTGAGCTTTGATGAGCAACGTGGCCTGTTTGAGGTGGTGACCCAGCGCGACCGCTTCCTGGCGCGCCACGTCTGTGTGGGGATTGGCAAACAGATCAACCTGCCTGACTGCGTCACTGCGCAGGACGATACCTGCTTCCACGCCAGCGAGATGATGCTGCGCACGCCGGACCTTACGGGCAAACGCGTTACCGTCGTCGGCGGCGGCCAGAGCGGCGCCGACCTGTTCCTGAATATTTTCCGCGGCGAATGGGGCCAGCCGCTGAGCCTGAACTGGGTCTCGCGCCGCAACAACTACAACGCGCTGGATGAAGCCGCCTTTGCTAACGAGTATTTCACGCCGGAGTATGTGGACAGCTTCTCCACGCTCGGTGAAGAGTCGCGTCGTCAGATGCTGCACGAGCAGAAGATGACCTCCGACGGCATCACCACCGAGTCCCTGCTGGCGATTTATCGCGCCATGTATCACCGCTTCGAAGTGCTGCGTGAAAAACCCTGGGCACACCTGATGCCGTCCCGCTCGGTTACGGCCCTGACGCGTCAGGAAACCGGACATCGCCTGAGCATTCAGCATCACCTCGACGGCGGCCACGAGCAACTGGAGAGCGACGTGGTGATTTTTGCCACCGGCTACCGCGCCGTGCAGCCCGCGTTCCTCGCGCCGCTGTCTCACCGCCTGCATCTGGATGCGGACGAAGCGTTCTGCATTAACAACGATTTCACCCTCGAATGGGACGGTCCGCAGAGCAACCGCCTGTTCGCCGTGAACGCCGGGATGCACCGTCTCGGCATTGCCGAACCCCAGCTCAGCCTGATGGCCTGGCGCGCGGCGCGAATTCTGAATCGCGCACATGCCGACGAGCCGTTTGAACTGGCCACCACCCCTGGCGTTATCCACTGGCGGAGCACCACCAGCCCGGAGAGCAGCCAAGTTTTTAAATCGTTAGCAAAAACCACTGAGTACTGACACACACAATCAGGATCAACATAACAATGAAACGTTCTCATCTTTGGGTTTTAAATCCTTGCTTGCTTGCAATGCTTTCTACCTCTGCGTGGGCGGAAGAACAAAAGGAAGAAAATATCGTGGTCTCTGCCAGCCGCGCGCACCGCAGCGTGGCCGAGATGGCGCAGACCACCTGGGTCATTGAACGCTCTGAGATCGAGCAGCAGGTTCAGGGCGGGAAAGAGATTAAAGAGGTGCTGGCGCAGCTGATCCCGGGTATGGACGTCAGCAGCCAGGGGCGTACCAACTACGGCATGAACCTGCGCGGCCGCTCCATGATGGTGATGGTGGACGGCGTGCGCCTGAACTCGTCCCGCAGCGACAGCCGCCAGCTCGACTCCATCGACCCGTTCAACATTGACCGCATCGAAGTCATCTCCGGCGCCACGTCACTGTACGGCGGCGGCAGCACCGGCGGCCTGGTGAACATCGTCACCAAAAAGGGCCAGCCGGAGACCGAAGTTGAGTTCCAGACCGGAGCAAAAAGTGGGTTTAACAGCCACAACGACCACGATGAGAACGTGTCGGCTGCGGTCAGCGGCGGCAACGACAACGCCTCCGGTCGTCTGTCGGTGTCGTATCAGCGCTACGGCGGCTGGTATGACGGCAACGGCGATGAGGTGATCATCGATAACACCCAGACCGGCCTACAGTATTCCGACCGTATTGATGTGATGGGAACAGGCACCCTCAACATCGACGATCACCAGCAGTTGCAGCTCACTACCCAGTACTACAAGAGCGAGTCCGACGGCAAGCATGGGCTGTATCTCGGGAAGAACTTCTCGGCGGTAACGGGCGATGCCACCGCGTACAACAAGGATAATCTCGACTCTGACCGCGTGCCGGGCACCGAGCGCCATCTGATTAACCTGCAGTACTCCAATACTGATTTCTGGGGCCAGGATCTGGTCGCGCAGATTTACTACCGTGACGAGAGCCTGACCTACTACCCGTTCCCGACCCTGACCAAAGGCGTGGTGAGCAGCATCGGCGCGTCGCAGCAGAAAACCGATTTTTACGGCGGCAAGCTGACGCTGAACAGCAAGCCGGTGGACGATTTGACGCTGACCTGGGGTGTCGATGCCGACCACGAAACGTTCGACGCCAACCAGCAGTTCTTTGACCTGAGCAAAGCGGCGGCGAGCGGCGGCATGGAGCTGGACAACGCCTACAACGTGGGCCGTTATCCTGGCTACAGCATCACCAATCTCGCTCCGTTCCTGCAGGCGAGCTATGACATTGACGCCATCACCCTGAGCGGCGGCGTGCGCTACCAGTACACCGAAAACAAGGTGGATGATTTTGTTGGCTACGCCCAGCAGCAAGCCATCGCCACCGGGAAAGCCACCTCCGCCGACGCGGTGCCGGGCGGGAAAACCGATTACAGCAACTTCCTGTTTAACGCCGGGATCCTCGGTCGTCTGACCGAACAGCAGCAGCTGTGGTTTAACTTCTCCCAGGGCTTTGAAATTCCTGACCTGGCGAAGTACTACGGCTCCGGCACCTACCAACTCAGCAACGGCCACTATCGCCTGCTGAACAGCGTGAACGTCAACGACTCAACGCTCGACGGCATCAAGGTCAATGCCTACGAGCTGGGCTGGCGCTACACTGGTGACAACCTGCGCACGCAGGTAGCGGCGTATTACTCGCTCTCGGATAAAACCATCACCATCAACAAGACGGATATGACCATCAACCTGGAAGACGACAAGCGTCGTATCTACGGGATTGAAGGCCAGGTGGACTATTTCTTCACCGACAGCGACTGGAGCACCGGCGCGAACTTTAACGCCATCAAGTCTGAAACCCGCGAAAACGGTAAGTGGGAGAAGCTGACGGTCGACAGCGCCAGCCCGTCGAAAGCCAGCACATGGGTCAACTGGGCGCCGGGCGACTGGACCCTGCGCGTGCAGAGCACGCAGACCTTTGACGTGTCTGACGCTGACGGCAAGAAGATCGATGGCTATAACACGGTAGATTTCCTGGGCAGCTACGCCCTGCCGGTGGGGAAAGTCAGCTTCAGCGTGGAAAACCTGCTGGACAAAGACTACACCACCGCCTGGGGCCAGCGCGCACCGGGACTGTATAGCCCAACCTACGGTGCACCGGGCCTGTACACCTATAAAGGCCGCGGACGTACGTTTGGTCTGAACTACTCCGTGCTGTTCTGATCCTTCGCGCCGCCTGCGGGCGGCGCATTTCGTTGTGTAATTTCAACGCAAATTTGCTATAAAATCAGCGATTTGCTGAAATAGTCGGCAAACGAACAAAAAGCGCGTTTTCACCCTTTGACAAGGCGTACCGAGGTCGATAATATGCGCCTCGTTCACACGATTCCTCTGTAGTTCAGTCGGTAGAACGGCGGACTGTTAATCCGTATGTCACTGGTTCGAGTCCAGTCAGAGGAGCCAAATTTGAAAAGCCTGCTTTTGAAGCAGGCTTTTTGCTTTTCATTTTCCCCTCCGCATCGGGAGAATTTCGGAGCCAGGTTGAGGTCCCCCCATCATGGCTTCATAACAATACGGCCAAGCGGTTTCGCTGTCTCGGCGTATTCATGGGCCGCGGCGGCGTTAGCCAGGGGGAAGATTCGATCAATGACAACCCTGATGCGCCCTGCCGCTACAGCCTGCAACATCTCGTCCACGCTTGCCCGAACCTCAGGCCTTTCAAAAAGGGGGCCCATGAATACCCCCATGAGCGTCTGGTTAGACTGCATTGCCGGCCATAAGTCGGCTGTCAGGCTGCCACCGCCCGCATTACCGACGAAAACGAGACGCCCTTCCGGCGCGAGTGCAGAAAGCGACGCAGGCAACGTCGTCCCTACCGGATCGATGACGAGGTTAACACCGGTGCCACGAGTGACCTGTCGGACACTCTCCACGACGTTATTCTCTACACGATCCACAACATGATCGGCCCCCAGTTCCAGCAAACGGTTTTTTCGCTGCGTTCCGCTTGCCACGGCGATGACCGTCGCGCCAGCTTGTGAGGCAAGCTGAACGGCCGCGAGCCCCACGCCACCCGCTGCAGCCTGAATCAGAACGGTTTCTCCGTGCCGGAGCATGCCTCGTGTGAAGAGGCAGTGATATGCTGTTCCAAAGGAGATCGGTACCACCGCCGCTTCTGCTGCATCCACTCCGTCTGGTATAAGCCAGGTTCGTTCCGCAGGCACAGCCCAACGTTCCGCATGCGATCCCTGCATGCTAAAAGCAGTCACTCTGTCTCCAACCTTGCGGCTACGGACTTTCGACCCGACGGCAACCACCGTCCCCGCGGCCGCGTAGCCAACGATCCATGAAGGAAAAGGCGGCGGAGTTGAACGTCGGTTGATCAGATCTCCCCCTTCAATCGAGATAGCCTCGACTGAAATCAGCACATCGTCAGGTCCTGCGACCGGATCCGGAACATCGACATATTGCAGGACGCCGGGAGCGCCTTCCTCGTCATAAACCGCTGCCTTCATAAATTTTCCTCTGACTTGCCTTTTGACCGTCGGAAAGATCCGTAACGCTCAGGGTAGCCTGGCAATCACCTTTATCTCAAACTGGAATCCGTACAGCCACGTCACGCCGATCCCGGTCAGCGTCGGATAAGGTGCTTCCCCCCAATATTCTGGCAGGACACTCCAGATAGCGTCGAGGTTTGACTCGGGATCGACAACAAAAAGGGTAACGTCAACCACGTCATCGAACGTGCAGCCCGCAGCCGTGAGAACAGCATTAAGGTTATCAAACGCCAGACGGATCTGCGCTTTTATATCCTCTTTAGGCGAACCATCTTCCCGGCTACCCACCTGCCCCGAAACAAACAAGAAGCCATTAGATTTGATGGCGGGTGAATAGCGATTGCGCTCATAGAGCGCCTGGCGCCCGAAGGGAAAAACGGCTTCGCGTGTTGTCATATTTGTACCTTTGTAATGGGGCGAACTCTGCCCGGTGAACGTAAAGAGACTTTACAGCTGCTGAAGCAGAGGGATAAACAGGCGACTTTGTCCATCATTGTTTGTAATATCCAAACAATCGGTGAAAAGAGAGGACATGGGATGGATCGTTTTGATGCGATGCGCGCCTTTGCTCGCGTGGTGGAGGCAGGCAGCTTCACAAAGGCTGCCCAAACGCTCCATATGAGCAAAACCACGGTGACGCAGCTTATTCAGCAGCTGGAAGCGCGCCTGCGCGTCAAGCTGCTCCATCGCACCACCCGCAGGCTCGGCGTCACTCCCGATGGCGCGGTCTACTACGAGCGCGTTATCCGCCTGCTGGCGGACATGGAAGATGCAGAAAACAGCCTGTCCAGTGCGGCGATGACGCCCAGGGGACGGTTAAGGGTGGATGTGCCCACTCCTCTCGCCCGCCTTGTGCTGGTGCCCGCGCTACCGGCTTTTCACGCGCGCTACCCTGATATCCAGTTCGACATGGGCGTGAGTGACCGGGTGGTGGATCTGATCGGCGACAACGTGGATTGCGTCCTGCGGGGTGGCGAAATCAATGACCAGTCACTGATCGCGCGCCATGTTGGCGATTTGCAAATCGGTGTTTACGTCGCACCGAGTTATGTGGAACGCCTCGGCGCCCCCGCGCATCCGCGAGAGCTGGAAAACACGGACCATCGCATCGTGGGATTCTTGTCCTCATGCACCGGTAAGATTGATCCTCTGGTGCTGCACGGTGAGAGTGAACGTATTGAAATTACGGGCAACTATGTGCTTGCTGTGGATGATGGCAATGCTTACCTCGAAGCTGGACTAGCGGGATTAGGCGTGATTGCGCTGCCGGTCTATATGGCGGCAGCACATCAGGCTCGCGGTGCCTTGATTCCTCTATTTGAACGCTGGCGTATTGCTCCAATGCCCCTGTACCTGGCATTCCCGCCTAACCGCCATGTCAACGCTAAACTGCGCGTTTTTATTGACTGGATCGTTGAGTTGATGCAGCGGCATGTCCCCACAACTTACAATAAGTGACGACATCCCTGCCCCCTGATTCGGCAGCGCTACCTGGCAAGCCCGAACCTAAATCTGATAATCAATCGCCACTTCTTCCGGCTCCATTACCTGGCGTTTGATCTCGTCCACCGACAGCCCGGCATTGCACAGCTCGATAAAGCGCCACACATAGTTGCGCTGCAGCTGCCCGCGCTTCAGGCCCAGCCACACTGTATTGGCGTCAAACAGATGCCGCGTATCCAGGCGCACCAGGTTCCCGTCTTCGCGTTCTCCGCTGGACTGTTCCGCCACCAGGCCAATGCCCAGACCCAGCTCGACGTAGGTTTTGATCACGTCAGAGTCCTGCGCGCTCAGCACGATGTCCGGCGTTAATCCTTTACGGTTGAAGGCCTCGTCTATGCGCGAGCGTCCGGTTATGCCCTGGCGATACGTAATCAGCGGCCATTTCGCGATCGCTTCCAGCGTCAGCGGTGAAACCTGATTCAACGGATGATCGATCGGGAGCAACAGGCTGTGGTACCAGCGGAACCAGGGAAAGGCCACCAGCAGCGGGTCGTTGCTCAATCGCTCGCTGGCAATGCCGATATCTGCCCCACCGTTTTGCAGCAGCCCTTCAATTTCCTGCGGCGTGCCCTGGATAAGCTCCAGACGGACGTCTGGGAAAAGTTCGCGGAAGGCTTTGATTACCGGCGGCAGGCTGTAGCGCGCCTGGGTGTGGGTGGTGGCGATGGTGAGCACGCCGGAGGCATCGTTGGTGAAGAGATCCGCCAGGCGACGCACGTTGCTGGCCTCGTTGAGGATCCGCTCCGCGATGGTGAGCAATGCTTTACCCGGCTCCGTCATGCCGAGCAGCCGCTTGCCGCGACGAATAAAGATCTCTATGCCCAGCTCCTCTTCCAGCTCGCGGATATGGCGGCTGACGCCGGACTGAGAGGTATAAAGCATATTGGCGACCTCGGTCAGGTTGTAGTCCCGCCTGGCCGCCTCACGGATAATTTTAAGTTGCTGGAAATTCACGATTCACTCCGGCGCATCTGACATAGCTCTATTGTTAGAGTCAGCCGAGCTGCAGAACAAATAATAAAAACCAGCATCTTATGCTTTTCTGGAATATCAGCTCACGAGCTGGAGTTCACGGTTCTCAAGCGATGGCTTGCTGACCAGCGACATCAAAATCTCTTTTACCGCCTGCGCCTGCGGCGAAAGCGAGCCGCGAGCGGACATGTTCAGCGACAGCGGCAGGCTCATCGAAGGCGTGGTGATCCGCGCCATCCAGCCGTTTGCCGCACCGCACAGCGAGCGCGCGGCGGATTCCGGCAGTACGGTGACACCCATTCCGCTGGCAATGGCCGCGGTAAGCGTGGAGATTGAGTCGATTTCGCCGATGATTTTGGCCGTCAGGCGGCGCAGGGAGAACGCTTCGTCCACACGCACGCGCACGGCGCTGTAGTCGCGCGGCAGATAGAGGTTCATCTCTGCCACGGCGGTAAGATCGACGCTCTGGCCCGGACAGTCGCGGGTACCCACGAGGTAGAGATCTTCTTTCAGCAGCGGCTGGCTGGTGATCCCGGCAACCGGGGAGCGATCGTAAAGGACCGCCATGTCCAGCTGGCCGTTGAGCAGCTTGTCATTCAGTACAGAGCCACTGTTTTCATGCAGATAGACAAGCACTTCCGGAAGCTCAGCGCGGACGGCCTGCAGAAGCGGCATCGTAATAGAGGACGCCGCCGTTCCCGGCGCCAGCCCGATAGAAACGTGCCCGCTCAGGGTCTGGCCCACGTTGTTCACCGCCAGCTGCGCCTGTTCACACTGACGCAGGATAGTGCGGGCATGGGTATACAGGATCTTGCCTGCTTCCGTTGGCGTGACGCCGCGTTTGGTGCGGATCAGTAACTGCTGATCCATCTCGCCTTCCAGAGTAGCCACCTGCTGGCTCAGCGCAGGCTGCGCGATGTGCAGCACTTCTGCCGCTTGAGTCAGGCTGCCGATATCGACGATTTTTACGAAGTATTTCAGTCGTCTTAAATTCATTTTGCCCCCTGTTCGAAATGCATTGCCGGAACCGGCTGTCGTTGTTGAACAGGTTTTGCAATATGAATGCCACTTTTACCGTACGGTCTGAATCGGGCGCTAAGCGCCTGAAAATAAGGAAACCTAATCATGGAGGGGGGATTTATTACTGAAACAGCAGTTTACGATCTGCCCCATTAGAGGTATATCCGCACCATTACGGTGCATTCCGCTGTCAAAAACATCATTTTGCCGATTTTGTCAGCAAACGATCAAAAGGCGTTGATCCACCCTTTGACAAGGCGAACGCAGGTCGATAATATGCGCCCCGTTCACACGATTCCTCTGTAGTTCAGTCGGTAGAACGGCGGACTGTTAATCCGTATGTCACTGGTTCGAGTCCAGTCAGAGGAGCCAAATTTGAAAAGCCTGCTTTTAAAGCAGGCTTTTTGCTTTTCTGCGCAAGGTAAATGCAAAACGGCAACTGGGTTGCCGTTTTTAGTGTGTTCCCCCTCTCCCGTGGGAGAGGGTTGGGGTGAGGGCACCAGCCCGCACTATGCCTTCACATGCCGATTTTAATCGGCATCCCCGACCGCCGTTCCAGTTCAGCGCCCGCCCCCTCGTTTATCAACTGTGTCTGCTGTGCGGCGGAGATGGGCAGAGGCACTTTCCGGCTCGATTCAAATTCCGCCCGGTTACGTGACAGCGGTTCGTGAATCTCCACCCAGCGGCTGCCGTCCGGCTCCGTGGTCACCTTAACGGGGCGATCGATAAGCTGCACGCGGGTGCCCACGGGGACATTATCGAAAAGATATTTAATGTCGTTGTTACGCAGACGAATACAGCCCTGGCTCACCCGCAGCCCAATGCCGAAATTGGAGTTTGTGCCGTGTATGGCATATAGCCTGCCGATATATATCGCATACAACCCCATCGGGTTATCCGGCCCGGCGGGCACGAAGGCGGGCAGCGTTTTCCCCTCTGCCGCATAGGCACGACGCGTGTTCGGCGTAGGTGACCAGGTGGGGCCCTCCTGCTTGCGCTCAACCGCCGTGACCCAGTTACGCGGGGTTTCGCGACCGGCCTGACCGATGCCGATGGGCAGTACTTCGACGGTATTGCTGCCCGGCGGGTAATAGTAAAGACGCATTTCCGCCACGTTAACGACAATCCCCTCGCGCACGGTGTCGGGTAAAATCAGCTGCTGAGGAATGACCAGCCGGGTGCCGGATTTGGGCAAAAAAGGATCCACGCCCGGGTTCGCTTCCAGCATATTGCTGAGCCCCAGCCCGTGCTGTGCAGCAAAGGCCTCAAGCGGTAACGTATTGCGCTCGGGAACGGTGATGGTAATCGGGGTTCCCACCAGCCGACTGCCTTCCGGCGGCAGGGTATAGGTTACGGCAAACGCACTGGGAACAGCGGCACACAGCGTAAGGACGAACCAGGTAAGTCGCATCATAATTTCCTGTGCTCACAAAAGAGAAAGCCTGGACTCAGGCAGGCTTTCTCAGTTTACGCTATTACGCTTCGATTTTACGCCATCTGCGCGTCAGCACTTTTTCCGCCTCGACAATAAGGAACATCACAAAACCAATCAGGAAGGTAATGACCCAGTAGCGGAACGGCAGCGCTTCGGTGCCAAACAGCATCTGCATGAACGGGGCGTAAATGATAAGAAGCTGTAGCGCCAGCAGTACGCCGCTCACGATCCAAATCCCTTTATTCGCCAGCAGACCTTTGCTCAGCGAGAAGCCGTCATTAACGCGACAGTTGAGCATGTAGAACCACTGCGCGGTCACCAGGGTTTGCAGCAGCACGGTGCGGATGAATTCCGCCGAGTAGCCGCGCGGCTGTAGCCAGGCTTCCAGCACGAAGGCGCTAATGGCAATCATCAGACCGACAAACACCACGCGCCAGATAGCGTAGCCGTCCATCACATGCAGATTCGCCTTGCGCGGTGGCCGGTTCATGATGTCTTTCTCACCCGCTTCAAACGCCAGGCCAAACGACAGGGTTGCCGACGTCGCCATGTTCATCCACAGGATCAGGACCGGCGTCAGCGGAATCAGATTCCCCGCCAGCAGCGCGATGATGATCAGCAGGGCCTGCGCGATGTTGCTCGGGATAACGAACAGAATCGTTTTTTTCAGGTTATCGTAAACCCGCCGTCCCTCGTGGACCGCACTGGCAATGGTGGCAAAGTTGTCATCCGTTAACACCATGTCGGCGGCTTCCTTGGTGACCTCAGTCCCCTTAATTCCCATGGCGATACCCACATCCGCCCGCTTGAGCGCCGGGGCATCGTTTACGCCATCCCCGGTCATGCCCACCACTTCCTGTTTACTTTGCAGGGCCTGCACGAGGCGGAATTTATCCTCCGGGCTGGTTCGGGCGAAAATATCGTACTGCTGCGCGGCGTCGCTCAGCTGACGGTCGTCCATTGCCTCCAGCTCGCGTCCGGTGATCGCGCTTGCGGCGTTACCAATCCCCAGCATTTGCCCGATGCTCATGGCCGTTTGCGGGTGGTCGCCGGTGATCATTTTCACGCGAATTCCGGCCTGCAGACAGTTGGCAATCGCGGTAATGGCCTCCGGACGCGGCGGATCCATCATTCCTGCAATACCCAGCAGGATCACGCCATCATGGAGGTCCGGGTGATCCAGCTCGCGCTGTCCCTCGCGGGCAGGTTTCCAGGCCGCCGCCACCATGCGCAGCCCTTCCCGGGCATACTCTTCAATCTTCCCTTCCCAGTAAGGTTGATCGAACGGCTGCAGTCCGTCATTCGTCTGCTGGTACTGGCAGAGGCGGAACAGGACGTCCGGCGCGCCGGTGATTAAAATCGCCTCTTCTTCACCCAGTCGGTAGAGCGTGGACATGTATTTATACTGCGAATCAAACGGGATTTTACTGCGCATTTCCGTCTCAAGCGGTGGGAGCGGGATTTTCGCCGCCAGCACCTTCAGGGCGCCCTCGGTGGGTCCTCCGGTGATTTTCCACAGCCCCTGCTCGTCTTTGATCAGCTGGCTGTCATTACAGAGGTCAATGGTGCGCAGGTAGCGTTCCAGCAGGGAACCCTGCGTCACGCTGACGGGCGTCGGGTCATCTACGGGGTGAATATTCCCCACCGGTTCGTAGCTGTCGCCCTCCACGCGATAGGTCGTGTCAGCGGTAATCACCGCTTTGACCGTCATTTCATTCATCGTCAGGGTGCCGGTTTTATCCGAGCAGATGACCGTCATTGCGCCCAGGGTTTCCACCGTGGGCAACTTGCGAATAATGGCCTTGCGACGCGCCATGGCCTGTACGCCAAGCGAAAGGATGATGGAAATGATGGCCGGCAGGCCTTCCGGCACGGCGGCAACGGCGAGGCTGATAAGCGACAGCACCAGTTCAGAAACCGGCATATCCCGGAACAGGAAGCTAAAGACGAACAGCGCTACCATCATCACCAGGATAGTGATGAAGATGGTCTTACCGAGCTTGTCCATCTGCACCATCAGCGGCGTGCGGTGCTTTTCAATGTCGGACATCATCTGATTGATGTGGCCAAGCTCGGTCTCGCCCCCGGTTGCCACCACCACGCCTTTACCGCCGCCGGAGCTGACGGTGGTGCCTGAGTAGAGCAGATTATAGCGATCGCCTAAGGGCAGTTCCCCGCTTAACGCATCGCTGTTTTTCTCAACAACGGTGGATTCGCCAGTCAGGATGGCCTCCTCCACGCGAAGGTTATGCGCCTCAATCACGCGCAGGTCCGCAGGGATACGATCCCCGGCGCGGATCACCACGATATCGCCCGGGACCAGCGCCGTAGTGGGGATCGTTTCATGATTCCCCTGTCGTACCACCACGGCTTCGCTGGAGAGCATATTGCGAATACTCTGCAACGATTTTTCAGCATTGCTCTCCTGGATATGGCCGATCAGCGCGTTAATGATGGCAACCCCAAGGATCACAAACATGTCTACCCAGTGGCCCATAAAGAGCTTAAGCAACGCGGCCACCAGCAGAACGTAAATCAGTACATCGTTAAAATGCGCCAGGAAGCGCAGCCAGGCGGGTTTGCCCTTTTTTTGCGGTAACGCATTCTCACCATGCTGCTGAAGTCGGGCTGATGCCTCAGTGCCACTAAGTCCTTCCAGAGTGGAGTGGATATTCGACAGGGTTTCATCAACGGTTTGTTGATAATACGGACGTTCAGGTTTTCCTGTTTTCATTGTTACTTCCTCAGGTTCTATTCAGAAATCACCTTGCTTTCATGAAATTAACGAATAACGAAAACAGGAACATGGGCGTAACGGACAATACTTGCCGCCTCCGATCCTAACAAATGGGTTTGAATATTTGGATTGCGGGAGCCGACGATAATCGCGCCAGCAGCAAGTTCATCCGCCAGCTTAATAACCTCATCACGAACATTTCCGCTGCGAACATGGAGGTGAACGCGCTCTTCTGGCAAATTCAATTTTTTGACCAGGTCAGACAGTTTTTCTTTTGAATTATTAATCATATATTCATCCATCTTTCGCGCATCTGAAATAAAACCGCGCGTCAGCTCGGCTGAAAATTTTGGCATGACGTGCAGCAAATGAATGTCACCCAATGCGCTTTGCGCCAGAAAATGTGCATGCTGCAACGCTTTATCCGCCAGGCTTGTCTCATAGACATCCACCGGAACGAGAATATTTTTATACATATCGAGCATCCTTTTTATAACCAACATGAGAGTGAATGAAGCAAAAAAACGCATTAAATGCAGGGGGTTGCCCTTAATGCCAGTTACGGTAAAAGAGATGAATAATATTAAACGTAGCACAGGAATTTCAGGTTTAGCGCGTCCCCACTGCTAATGGTTATTTAACATTTATCTTTTCGCCGACTATGCTCATAGTGAGTTACCGCTTCCGGCTCATGGAGGAATGTATGTATGGCATAAGCCTGATCCGACTGGGTATGTTTATTGCGCTTGCCATTATCGCCAGCACGGCGATTGGTTTATTTACCTATATGGTCGTCACTGTTCTGGCAGAATAGTGTCACCCCTGTCCAGGTTATGGAATAAATAAAACAGTTATTTATTAGGGGAATACAGTGAACCGCTACCTCTCTCTTTTACCGTTCGTTTTGTTAACGCTCACGGCGTGCGATCCTAAACCTGAACAAGCCTCCCCCCTGCCCAGAATGGTTAAAGTGGCGGAGGTGACGGTTCCCGGTCATGCCCAGCAGCGCGTTTTTCCCGCCCGCATTGAATCGGGCGATGCCACAGACCTTTCCTTCAAGCGCGCTGGTCAAATTGAAGCGCTCGATGTGCGTCAGGGCGCAGCCATCAAGCAGGGCCAACAGCTTGCAAGATTGAACACCCGTGAAGCCCAGCAGCGGGTTAACGACAGGCAGACGGCGGCGACGCTGGCCCAGAGGCAGTTCGATCGCTTCCAGACGCTGGCGGGCCGCCAGGCGATTTCGAAAGCCGAAATGGACGTGCAGCGTGCGAACCGCGATTCGGCGAATGCGGCGCTGCAGATTGCCCGAGAAGAGTTGAATCAGATGACGCTCGTCGCCCCCTTCAGCGGGACGGCGGCCAGCGTACATGTCCGAAACCATCAGGTGGTGTCTGCCGGTCAGCCCATCGCGACGTTAACCCGCACCGATCTGCTTGACGTGGTATTCAGCATCCCTGAAAACCTGTTTAAGACCTTTGATATCCGCAACGCGCAGTATCGTCCGGTCGTGAGAATTAACGCCATTCCGGATCGGGAATTTACCGCCGTCTACAAAGAGCACTCGGGCAGCAGCGACAGTAATACCCTGACCTGGCAGGTGATACTGACCATGCCGCGACCAGAGGATTTTCCCGCCGTCGGTGGCGTAAGCGGTACGGTTACCATCAATTTAACCAACCTCCCGGCTGGCGCGGGCGCTCAGGCGCTGGTTGTACCGGTTGAGGCCGTCTTTAACCCGGACAACAGCCCACGCAATGAGCCGCACGTCTGGGTTGTGGCGGGAGAAGGCGACACGCTCCATCTTGAAGACCGCAAGGTCAGCGTGGGGCAAGTGATAACCGAAGGCGTGACGATCACCAGCGGGCTTAAGGCGGGCGAGCGCGTGGTGGCCGCAGGCGTGGGAGAGCTCCATGCTAACCAGCCGGTGCGTATCTGGACGCGTGAGCGGGGACTGTAATGGATATCACTCGTCAATTTATTAATAACCCGGTTCGCGTCTGGCTAACGATTCTGCTGCTGGGCATTGGGGGGATTTTCGCCCTGTTGAATATCGGCAGGCTGGAAGATCCCGCCTTTACCATCAAAACCGCTGTGGTGGTTACCCACTACCCCGGCGCATCCGCTCAGCAGGTTGAAGAAGAGGTGACGCTGCCGCTGGAGAATGCCCTTCAGCAGCTGCCTTATCTGGACAACGTAAGCTCCATCTCTTCAAACGGGCTGTCGCAAATCACCGTCAATATCGCTTCACGCTATCACTCGAACGAACTGCCGCAGATTTGGGATGAGCTGCGCCGCCGCGTGGGCGATGCCTCGCGTCAGTTCCCGCCCGGCGTCGTCACGCCCTTTGTGAATGACGATTTCGGCGACGTATTCGGCTTCTTCTTCGCCGTTTCCGGGGATGAATTCAGTAATCCTGAACTGGTGAGATATGCAGAGCAGCTGCGCCGCGCGTTGATTCTGGTTCCCGGCGTCGCGAAGGTCGCCATCGGCGGGGCCATTAGCCAACAGGTCAACATCGATATTTCCCTGACCAAAATGGCCGCGCGCGGCATTACGCTGAACCAGCTTTCCGCCCTGCTCAGCAGGCTCAACGTCGTTTCCAGCGCCGGAGAAATCACCTCCGGCAGCGAATCCATTCGTCTGCACCCGACCGGTGAGTTCGAGAATCTCGATGAACTGGCGGATCTCATCATCACGCCTTCCGGCACCGGGGCGGCGACGCGCCTGCGGGATATCGCCACGCTGTCGCGCGGGCTGAACGAATCGCCCGCCAGTATCTACCATGCCAACGGCAAAAAAGCCGTTACCATGGGCGTCTCGTTTATTCCCGGCGTGAACGTGATCGACGTGGGCCACGCGCTGGAGGCGAAGCTAAACCAGATGTCGGCGGAAAAACCGGCAGGCATACAGATAGATCTGTTTTACGATCAGGCAGCCGAAGTGGGCCATTCTGTTAACGGTTTTATTATTAACTTCCTGATGGCGCTGGCGATTGTCATCGGCGTGCTGCTGATCTTTATGGGGGTACGCAGCGGGATCATCATCGCGGTTTCTCTCGCCCTTAACGTGCTGGGCACGCTGCTGATTATGTATCTGTGTGGCATTGAGCTACAGCGCATCTCGCTCGGGGCGCTGATTATCGCCCTCAGCATGCTGGTGGATAACGCCATCGTGATTGTCGAAGGGGTGTTGATTGCCCGGCAGCAGGGCTCCCCGCTGTTAACCGCCGTAAACAACATCATCCGCCGCTCCGCCCTGCCGCTGCTGGGGGCGACGGTGATCGCCATCCTTGCGTTTGCCCCTATCGGGCTATCGCAGGATTCCACCGGGGAATACTGTAAATCTCTGTTCCAGGTGCTGCTGATTTCCCTGATGCTGAGCTGGTTCTCGGCGCTCACCCTCACCCCGGTGCTGATTAAGTGGTGGTTGTTTAAAAACGACAGCGCGCCGGACACTACTGACGAGTCAGATCCTTACGACAAACGTCTCTACCGCCTCTACCAGCACCTGCTGAACGCACTGCTGCACCATAAAACGCCGACGCTGGTAGTGATGGCCGCCCTGCTGGCCGCGTCTGTCTGGGGGTTTGGCGCGGTGCGGCAAAACTTTTTCCCGTCGTCCAATACGCCGATTTTCTTTGTCGACCTCTGGTTACCTTACGGGACAGATATCAAATGGACCGAGAAAATGACCGGCGATATTGAGAAAACCATCAAGGGACGGCCCGGCGTGGAAACCACCGTCTCGACCATCGGTCAGGGGAGCATGCGCTTTATTCTGACCTACAGCGGACAGCGGCAGTACAGCAACTACGCGCAGATCATGGTGCGTATGGATGACCAGCGCAGCATCTCCGCGCTGACGCGCTACGTGGATGAGTACATCGCGCGTAACTACCCGCAGGTCAACGCCAGCACGAAACGGGTGATGTTTGGGCCCTCCGGCGACAGCGCCATTGAAGTGCGCATTAAAGGCCCGGATCCTGACAGGCTGCGTCTGATTGCCAGCCAGGTGGACGATATCCTGGCGCGCGACCCGGCCACGGGGAGCGTCCGAAACGACTGGCAAAACCGCAGCAAAGTGATCCGTCCGCAGTACGTCGCCGCGCTGGGACGTGAGCTTGGCGTGGATAAGCAGGACGTCGACAACGCGCTGGAGATGAATTTCTCCGGCAGCCGGGCGGGGCTGTATCGGGAAGGCAGTGACCTGCTGCCCGTGGTGGTGAGGCCCCCGGAAAGCGAAAGGCTGGACGCCAGCCACCTGAACAACGTGCTGGTGTGGAGCCAGGCGCGGCAGCAGTATATCCCGCTAAGTAACGTCGTCAGCAGCTTCACGCTGGAGTGGGAAGATCCGCTCATCCTTCGACGCGACCGCTCGCGGGTACTAACGGTTCAGACGGATCCGGACCCGCTGAGCCAGCAAACCTCCGGTGATATTCTCGCCCGCGTGAAGCCGCAGGTGGATGCCCTTCCCCTGCCACACGGCTACAGCATCGAGTGGGGGGGCGACGCGGAAAACTCCAGCGAAGCGCAGCAAGGGCTGTTCACTACGCTACCTCTCGGGTATCTGGTGATGTTTGTTATTACGGTGCTGATGTTCAGCTCGGTAAAAAATGCCGTCGCGATCTGGCTGACCGTACCGCTGGCGTTGATTGGCGTCACGCCAGGATTTTTAATTACCGGCATTCCCTTTGGCTTTATGGCGCTGATTGGTCTGCTGAGCCTGAGCGGAATGCTCATCCGCAACGGCATCGTGCTGGTGGAAGAGATTGAACAGCAGAAAACGCACAAGGATCAGCACAGCGCGATCGTTTATGCCGCCACCTCGCGCCTGCGCCCTATCCTGCTCACCGCGTTCACGACCGTACTTGGCCTGGCACCGCTGCTGCTGGATGTTTTCTTCCAGAGCATGGCCGTTGTGATTATGTTTGGACTGGGGTTTGCTACAATCCTGACGCTGCTGGTACTCCCCGTGATCTATGCGTGTTTCCATCGTAAGGACGAAGCCAAACAACAATGAATGCGACAGGGCTGAACATTATCAAGACGCTGGGCTGTATGACGGCGGTCACCTTCTTCACCATCTACAATACCTGGGATCATTATGACTATGACTATCACTGGATCCTGGGCTTTTTAACCTTTATCTCGACCATCGCCACGCCGCTGTTTTTTGTGGTGTCGGGCTATCTCGACGGGCAATCCCGGCACGGTACACGCTGGCAGCTGGGTAAAATAAAAAGTCTGGTGATTGTTTTTCTGTTCTGGATAACGATCTACTACCTCTGGGAGCCTTATCAGCGCGGGTATTTAATTCAGCCCTGGTTCGTGTTCGCCTTTGTCGTGATTTACACCTTCCACCCGGCGGTGGAGTGGCTTAGCCAGCGGAGATCGCTGTTCTGCGGCGCGATTGCTGCTCTGCTGTGCTTTTCCTACGGATACGATCTACTATCAGCGCTTTATCCTGAAACGCACGTCCTTTCGCTTTCGCCGCAGTATCGGCTGTGGACATGGCTGCTGTTTTATCTGACCGGGCAGCTCTTCTGCGACCCAAAAGTCGCTGAGTGGATAAGCCGCAAAAATGTGGTCCGGGCGGCGGTTGTCGCCATCCCGTTTATCTATCTCTTCACCTGGTTTTACGAGCGCCACTTCTTTTTTGCCCTGTTTAAGGCCGACAGAAACGCCTTTATTCTCACCGGCTCGCAGATCTACATCCTGATTATTGCCCTGGTGATTGCGGCGAACGGCGTTCGCTTTCGCCGCAATGCTGAATTAAAGGAGTCCATTCTGGCCGCCATCAGCAAAACGATGACCGGCGTGTATATTGTGCATTACTCGGTGTTTCATCTGCTGACGGCGCTGATACCGGTGACCTCTCTCGGCATGAAGCTGGCGCTGATTGTGCTTACGTTCGTCACCTCTGTTCTCTTCTCCATGCTGGTATTGTCTAACGCCGTGGCAAAAAAGGTGATCACCCTTTAAAAGCCTAAGCGCAGCCAGGCAAAGAGCACGTTGCCGTTGTTATACGTTCCGGGAATATAGGTGAACTGGACGGTAACGCGCTTATAGCCAGCTGAAAACAGCGGGAAGA
The DNA here is from genome assembly GCF_014895985.1 of Enterobacter cloacae complex sp. P2B. Classification (NCBI taxonomy): domain Bacteria; kingdom Pseudomonadati; phylum Pseudomonadota; class Gammaproteobacteria; order Enterobacterales; family Enterobacteriaceae; genus Enterobacter; species Enterobacter cloacae complex sp. P2B. Next base: position 87,501 of record NZ_JADBQQ010000005.1, read on the forward strand.
TGAACGGCAGAGGCACATAGTTTGCAAAATCATCTCGCGCCGTGATGCCCGCGGCGGCACCGAGCCCAAGGCGGAAATCTTTGGCATTATCCAGATACCAGCCCTTCTCCCAGCCATAGCCCATCGCGGGCTGCCATTCGTTGTGCGAGTCCTTGAACATCATTGCGAAAAGCGCGCTCCAGTTGCCCTCTTCGTTATAGCGGGACACGCCCAGGCCGCCGCCCCACGGCATTTCGTTGTACTCGTCGGTTTTTTCTTTGTCGTACATAAAGCGGGCGTGCCAGCTCAGAAACGGCAGGTACAAATCGTAACGTTGCGGCTCTTCCCAGGTCTGGGAGATATCATCCGTCAGCGCATTCCACCAGCCGCTAATACGCTGTTCGCCATAGACTTTCGGCTCGGCATGAAGCGGTGCGGCGAATAAAAACAGGACCATCCAGAATGCCGAAAAGTTACGTTGCATCGTTTTTCCCTCAGCTTTAGTCACGCAGCGGTATCTATTACTGTAATCCATTCAGCACGAACCGGAGCCAAACAGACTGATTTATCTCGAGGCAGGGGAAAATGAAATTTATTTATTCAGCGCCTTCCGGAAAGATAAAAACGTTTTCTCAGGCGTTTTGTCGCGGTAGTCTCATAGGTTCCGTTTATATGACGGCAGCTATGTGAGTGACATTTTCTTATACCAATAATAAAAAACAGTACGGACAGGATAACTATGGACTCCACCCTCATCTCCGATCGTCCCAACGAGGAGACACCTTCGCTCAATCGCGCCCGCCGCGCTGCACTCGGCAGCTTCGCGGGTGCCGTCGTCGACTGGTATGATTTTCTGCTTTACGGCATTACCGCCGCGCTGGTGTTTAACCGCGAGTTTTTTCCCCAGGTTAGCCCCGCGATGGGCACGCTTGCCGCGTTTGCCACCTTCGGCGTCGGCTTTCTGTTTCGCCCGCTGGGCGGGGTGATTTTCGGCCACTTCGGCGACCGGCTTGGCCGCAAGCGGATGCTGATGCTTACCGTCTGGATGATGGGGATCGCCACCGCGCTGATTGGCATTCTTCCTTCGTTTTCCGCTATTGGCTGGTGGGCGCCTGTGCTGCTGGTGACATTACGCGCCATTCAGGGCTTCGCCGTGGGCGGCGAATGGGGCGGCGCGGCGCTGTTATCCGTTGAGAGCGCGCCAAAAAACAAGAAAGCGTTTTACAGCAGCGGCGTGCAGGTCGGGTACGGCGTCGGGCTGTTGCTTTCCACCGGGCTGGTATCGTTAATCAGCCAGCTCACCACCGACGCGCAGTTTCTGAGCTGGGGCTGGCGCATCCCTTTTATCTTCAGCATCGTGCTGGTGATTGCCGCGCTGTGGATCCGCAACGGGATGGATGAGTCGGCAGAGTTCGAACAGCAACAGCGTGAGGAGCCGTCCGTCAAAAAACGGCTGCCGGTGATGGAAGCACTGATTCGGCACCCTGGCGCTTTTCTGAAAATCATCGCCCTGCGCCTGTGCGAACTGCTGACGATGTATATCGTTACCGCGTTTGCGCTGAACTACTCGACGCAGAACCTCGGCCTGCCGCGCGAACTGTTCCTGAATATCGGCCTGCTGGTCGGCGGGATCAGCTGTCTGACCATCCCCTGCTTCGCCTGGCTGGCGGACCGGTTTGGTCGCCGCCGCGTCTACATCACCGGCGCGCTGATTGGCACCCTCAGCGCCTGGCCGTTCTTTATGGCGCTGGAGGCGCAGTCTGTGTTCTGGATTGTCTTCTTCGCCATTATGCTCGCCAACATCGCTCACGATATGGTGGTCTGCGTGCAGCAGCCGATGTTTACCGAACTGTTCGGCGCCAGCTACCGCTACAGCGGCGCGGGCGTGGGCTACCAGGTGGCAAGCGTGGTCGGCGGCGGGTTTACGCCGTTTATTGCCGCCGCGCTGGTGACCTTCTCCGGCGGTAACTGGCACAGCGTGGCGATTTATCTGCTGGCCGGCTGCCTGCTGTCGGCAGCGACGGCGCTTCTGATGAAAGAGACGAGCCACCGCTGATCTCCCTTTTGTTTCACAGGCGTGTGACATACTATCGGATAGAGTCGCACACCTGTGGAACAAGGAGACAGAGATGAATAATAAGGGCTCCAGCCTGACCCCGGCTCAGGCGCTGGAAAAACTCGACGCGCTGTATGAACAGTCCGTCAACGCGCTGCGCAGCGCCATCAGCGAATACATCGAAACGGGGAAACTTCCCGATCAAAAGGCCAGAAACGAAGGCCTTTTTGTTTATCCATCGCTCTCTGTGACCTGGGACGGCAGCGCAAGCACGACGCCGAAAACCCGCGCCTACGCCCGTTTTACCCACTCCGGCTGCTACAGCACCACCGTCACCCGCCCTGCACTGTTCCGCCCCTATCTGGAAGAGCAGCTAACGCTGTTGTATCAGGATTACGGCGCGCACATTGCCGTGGAGCCTTCACAGCATGAGATCCCGTACCCGTACGTGATTGACGGTTCGGCGCTAACTCTTGACCGCTCCATGAGCGCGGGACTGACCCGCCACTTCCCAACGACCGAGCTGTCACAGATTGGCGATGAGACGGCTGACGGGATTTATCACCCGGCAGAGTTTTCCCCCCTGTCGCACTTTGACGCCCGTCGGGTGGATTTCTCCCTGGCGCGCCTGCGCCACTACACCGGCACGCCCGCCGAGCATTTCCAGCCGTTTGTGCTGTTTACCAACTACACCCGCTACGTGGACGAGTTCGTTCGCTGGGGCTGTAGCCAGATCCTTGATCCGGACAGTCCATATATCGCCCTCTCCTGCGCGGGCGGGATCTGGATCACCGCCGAGACCGAAGCGCCCGAGCAGGCCATCTCCGATCTGGCGTGGAAAAAACACCAGATGCCCGCCTGGCACCTGATCACCGCCGACGGTCAGGGGATCACCCTGATCAACATCGGCGTCGGCCCGTCGAACGCCAAAACCATCTGTGACCATCTGGCGGTGCTGCGCCCCGACGTGTGGCTGATGATTGGCCACTGCGGCGGCCTGCGCGAAAGCCAGCTGATTGGCGATTACGTGCTGGCCCACGCCTATCTGCGCGACGACCACGTGCTGGATGCGGTACTGCCGCCGGATATCCCAATCCCGAGCATCGCCGAAGTACAGCGCGCGCTGTATGACGCCACCAAAGAGGTGAGCGGCATGCCGGGTGAAGAGGTGAAGCAGCGCCTGCGTACCGGTACGGTGGTGACAACGGATGACCGCAACTGGGAGTTGCGTTACTCCGCCTCCGCGCTGCGCTTCAACCTGAGCCGAGCGGTGGCGATTGATATGGAGAGCGCCACCATCGCCGCCCAGGGGTATCGCTTCCGCGTTCCTTACGGCACGCTGCTGTGCGTGTCCGATAAGCCGCTGCACGGCGAAATTAAGCTGCCGGGTCAGGCCAACCGTTTCTATGAAGGGGCGATTTCCGAACATTTGCAGATCGGCATTCGCGCCATCGACCTGCTGCGGGCGGAAGGCGACCGACTGCATTCGCGCAAGCTGCGCACCTTCAACGAGCCGCCGTTCCGCTAATAACAATAAGGAAAAACCATGCACACCCCTACTCCGCTCTCTGCCCTGCGTCAGTGGCTTCAGGAAAACAGCCTCGACGGGATGATCGTTCCGCGCACCGATGCCTGGCAAAGCGAGAATTGCGCGTCGAACGACGAAAAGCTGGCCTGGCTGACAGGCTTTAACGGCTCTGCTGGCGTCGCGCTGGTACTGAGGGATAAAGCGCTGCTGTTCGTCGACGGGCGCTATCAGGTGCAGGCCCGCGTTCAGGTGAATATGGATGAGGTTGAGATCCACCATCTGCACAACGAGCCGCTGGCAGACTGGCTGACGGCAAACGTCGCGGCGGGCACGCGCATTGGTTTTGACCCAATGCTGATGACGAATACCGAGTTTACGCAGCTGTCTGCCACACCGTGCACGCTCGTGCCGCTGAACGCGTCACCGTTTGACGCCTTATGGACCGATCGCCCTGCCGCACCGGCGGGGCTTATCCGTGAGATGCCGGTTGCGATAAGCGGTGAAAGCAGCGAAGACAAACGTCAGCGCGTTGCCGCCGTGCTGGCCGCGAACAACGCTGACTACCTGGCCGTTACGCTGCCGGATAACATTGCGTGGATGCTCAACGTGCGCGGCTCAGATATCCCCACCAGTCCGGTACCGCTCTCATTTGCCCTGCTCGGTCGCGACGGCCGCGTTGAGTGGTTTGTTAACGACAATAAGCTCGCAGAACTCCCTGATGCAGTTCTGAACGCCTTCACGATTGCGCCACAGAACACTTTTATTGAGCGCTGTCAGCAACTTGCTGAAGGGAAGCGGGTGATGGTTGATGCCGACTCCGCGCCGGTGGCCCTGCGCTTTGCCATTGAACCGCGCGGTGAAATTGTCTGGCGAACCGATCCCATTACCCTCATTAAGGCTACCAAAAACCCGGTCGAGCTGGCAGGGTATCGCGAGTGCCATCTCCAGGACGGCGCCGCGTGGGTCAACTTCCTGGCCTGGCTGAGCCGCGAAGTGCCGCTGCGTGCGGCGGCGGGACAACCGCTAACGGAGCTGGAAGTGCAGGCGCAGCAGCTGGCATTTCGCAAACAGCAGCCCGGTTTTATTGAGCAGAGTTTCGCGACCATTTCCGCCTCTTCGAGCAATGCGGCGATGTGCCACTATCATTCAAGCGAGGCCAGCAACAAGCCCCTCGGCCATAACCATTTTTACCTGAACGATTCGGGCGGTCAGTACGCTAACGGCACCACCGATGCCACGCGCACGCTGGCGTGGGGTAATGTCCCCTCGCAGCAGCGTCTGCACTACACCGCCGTGCTGAGGGGTTTTCTATCGCTGATTACCCTGCAGTTCCCTTCCGGTACGCAGGGGCACCAGCTGGATGCTTTCGCGCGTCGTCCGCTGTGGGAGATGGGGCTGGATTACGATCACGGTACCGGGCACGGCGTGGGCCACCAGCTTCTGATCCACGAAAACCCGCATCGCATCGCCAAAAAGGTCAACCCGTGGCCGCTGGTGGCAGGCAATATCATGACGATTGAACCGGGATACTATCTGGGCGATAGCCACGGTATTCGCATTGAAAACCAGGTGGAGATAGTGGAGAGCCGTCCGGGGTTCTGCAAGTTTGCTTCTCTGACGCTGATCCCGATTGATTTAAGCCAGGTCGAGCTGGATCTGTTGAGCGAGCAGGAAAAGCAGTGGCTGGATGAGTATCATCAGCAGGTACGTGAGGCGCTGACGCCGCTGGTGAATAGCGAGGCGCGTTCGTGGCTGGAGGCGGCGACGGCGCCGGTTCGTGTGTAATTTCGTGCGGTCTGATGCCCTCACCCCATCCCTCTCCCGTGGGAGAGGGTGAAAACACTAAAAACGGCAACAAGGTTGCCGTTTTGCATTTACCTGACGCAGAAAAGCAAAAAGCCTGCTTCAAAAGCAGGCTTTTTAAATTTGGCTCCTCTGACTGGACTCGAACCAGTGACATACGGATTAACAGTCCGCCGTTCTACCGACTGAACTACAGAGGAATCGTGTGAACGGGGCGCATATTATCGATGCTCCCCCATGATGTCAAAGGCAGAATGCATATTTCCGATCGTTTGCCGAATTATTCTCCATTTCGCGCAATTGTCAGGCATTTTGTCGCGGATATTTCCACAGCCAGCGCCCGCTGACCATGCGCCAGTAGAACAGCGCCCCGCGTACGGCCCAGTCCAGGAACATCCCCAGCCAGACGCCCACCACGCCCCAGCCCAGCACCACGCCCAGCGTATAGCCCGCCACAACGCGACACCCCCACATGCCAAGCATGGACACCCACATGGCAAAACGGGCATCGCGCGCCCCTTTCAGCCCGGCAGGTAACACCCAGGATGCCGCCCAGATGGGCATAAAGGCGGCGTTGAGCCAGATAAGGATCTTCACCACCTCTTTCACGTCATCTTCGTGGGTATAGAACGCGGCCATCAGCCCGGCAAACGGCGCTGTGCCCCAGGCGATCAGCGTCAGCCCAATCGTCGACAGCCAGAACACATGGCGCAGCTGCCGCTCCGCCTGGCCTATCTGCCCTTTCCCGAGCCGTTTACCCGTGATGATGGTTGATGCCGACCCTAGGGCGTTACCCGGCAGGTTAATCAGCGAGGCGATGGAGAAGGCGATAAAGTTACCGGCGATAACGTCGGTGCCCATTCCGGCGACAAACATCTGCGTGAGCAGCTTCCCGCCGTTGAACAACACGGATTCAATGCTCGCGGGAATACCAATCCCCATCACTTCCCAGATAATGGCGAAATTAAAGGGCCGGAAATAGCTCTTAAGCGTAAGACGCAGCGAGGGGGTAATCCCCGTCATCAGCACCCCGATGATGGCCGCCGCACCGATATAGCGTGATATGGTTAATCCCAGCCCGGCCCCGACGAACCCCAGACCATCCCACGAGAACGCGCCGTAGATCAGCACGCTGCTGATGATGATATTCAGGATATTCATCCCACCGTTGATCAACAGCGGGATTTTGGTGTTACCTGCCCCGCGCAGCGCGCCGCTGCCAATCAACGCGATGGCCGCCGCCGGATAGCTTAAGACGGTCATTTCGAGATAGGTCAGCGCCAGTTCCTTCACCTCGTTCGTGGCTTCCCCGGCGACAAAATCGATAATCTCTTTACCGAAATAGTGGATCACCGCCGCCAGAACAATCGAAAAGAGGGTCATGATCATCAGCGACTGACGTGCAGCCTCGCGCGCGCGTTTGGGATCCAGCTTGCCGAGACTAAAGGCCACCACAACCGTCGTCCCGAGATCGATGGCGGCAAAGAATGACATCACCACCATGTTAAAGCTGTCTGCCAGCCCGACCCCCGCCATCGCCTCTTTCCCCAGCCAGCTTACCAGGAAGGTGCTCAGCACTCCCATCAGCAGAACGCAGGTATTTTCCAGGAAAATAGGCACGGCAAGAGGGGTGATTTCACGCCAGAACAGAACACGATAGCTTTTACGTTTTGCGTACCATGGCGTGCGCACGATCGCCTGGCGCAGAGGGGCAGTGACGTTCAAAATGGACCTTAGCGAGAATAGTTGAAACTCCATTTCAAATGATGGGGGAGAAATGCTAATCCTGCAAAGTATTTTCCTGAAAAAGATGTGTGTATTTACAACAAACTGACGACAGAATCGGCAATCAGTCGATTTTCCCTAAGATCAGGTTTGACAAAAGTTTTTTCGCCGCTAAGATAAGCCTCCACAACGATTCCTCTGTAGTTCAGTCGGTAGAACGGCGGACTGTTAATCCGTATGTCACTGGTTCGAGTCCAGTCAGAGGAGCCAAATTTAAAAAGCCTGCTTTGTAGCAGGCTTTTTGCTTTTCTGCGTCGGGTAGAATTGTCGGCTGGTGGCTGCGCCTGACCCGACCTACAAATCAGCGGACCGTTGATCGTCAAATAAAAAAGGCTCCCTGTCACCAGAGAGCCTTTTTCACAATTCGCTGCGATTATTCGCTTTTAGCTTCGGCGTTTTTGATTTCGCCCATCACTTTCAGCTTTTTAGAGATGTCGCGACGCTCTTTGGACAGCTCGGCATTTTTGATGATGTAATCATCAACGCGGTCTTCATAGTCGCTCTTCATGCTGGCGATGATGCCCTGAATAGCTTCAACGCTCATGCCCGGCTTGATGTAGTCGCTAAGGTTGTCGAGCAGCAGAACACGTTTCTGGTTGTCACGGATCTTCTTCTCAACGTCCTGGATTTCACGCTGCAGTTTGTTTTTGCGGCGGAACAGGCGGACGAATTCCAGAACATCCTGGAACGAAGGCTTGATAGTTTCCATTTTTACACCCCTGATAATGTGAGATTCGGATTCGTTAAAGCAACCGTTGTAACAATAACCTTACTGACAGCGGCTGCGAATGACAATGGCTATATCGTTTAAAGCTATCATAACCCCAATTGCTGCTGAATCGAAGCAGCAGGCGTCACATCCGCGTTTTATTTGCGCAGCGCCCGACAAATCAGGTGCGATAGCAGCTCAAGCTGTCGCGCTAGCTCCAGGCTCAGCCAGACATAGCCGTGAATGGGCGTTTCCGCCACGTTATCGCCCTGCCGCTCGTTGATTAACTGCTTCAGTTCCGCCACGATTTCATTGAGCCGCTCGCTGTTCGCCAGCACGGGCTGCGGGTTGCCTTCATAGAGCGCATGGGCGATGGTCAGCAGGGTCTGCTGCGTCATCATCTGCGTCTCTTTGAGGGTCTGGGCGTTAAGCATCAACAGATGGCTGGGACGCGTGGCCCAGTGCGCATTGATTTGCAGTTCAAGCATGCACACCAGATTGCGGCTGACCGTCTGGATAGCTTCGAAAATCGCTTTCTGAATATGGGTCTCTTTACTGGCTGGTACTATCAGGCCGCGCATTTTGACCACGTCGTTGAGGATGGTTTGCAGATGCTTTTCCAGCCGGGGACGCTCAACCAGATTCGGTGAAAACCCCGCCTGGTAAACGCGGTTAAACGCCGTGACGTAGTTAGCCATCTGGATACGCCAGTGCAGAAAAGCCCGCTGCGGCCAGATGCCGGTAAACAGCATGGCGAGCAGCGAGCCCAGAATAACATCCCCGCTTCGCCACATCGCCGTGGTCATATCCCCTGCTGGCGCGCCGACCACGACCGCGAGAGTGATACCAATCAGCAGCGCCTGATAAGGCCGTTTGCCCAGCGCCAGCCAGCCGCACAGGAACATGGCGGCACCGCACCATGCCAGCATCACTGGAAATGAGATGAGCTCAAGCTTCAGGGCAATCAGCCCCAGAGCAGAGCCAAGCACGGTACCACCTATCCGCTCGAAGGCGCGCGGGACAACGTTTCCCCAAAATGAGATTGGCCCCATCACCACCACCAACGTGATCAGCGGCCACGTTCCTTCCGGTATATCCAGCAACCTGACCAGTACAAAGGTCAACACGAACGCCAGCGCGATGCGACACCCGTGCACCACGCGGTAATGTTTATATAAGCGAATTTCAAAAGGGGTTAATGATTTGTCGGGACGCACACCCGCTCTCCAGCAACACGGCAAATCACAATTGTACTGTGTTTTCAGCCGGGCGGATCGCTCCCGGCTGAAAAACCCTTCATTGAGCAGGCTTAAACCGTTTTGTGCTCTACCGCGATAAACATTTCAATATCCCAGTAGCCGTCCGCGTTGCCATCATTGAGATAGCGCTCAAAGCAGGGCTTAAGCGCCATCTGATATTTATTATCCTGCAGCAGGGAATTAAAGAACTGATACCACGGGGTTGCAAAGTCGTAGTTTTCCACGCGCGCCGTCGCCACGGCATAATCACCGGCCGCGATTTCCGTCATCATCACCCCTTCGCTGTTTTCCGGGATGACGAAATCATCCGGTACGGTAACGGCCGTATCGCAGCGCAGTTTTTCTGCCGGAACCTCATCGGGGTTATCGTAGTAGACCGCCACCCACTCCAGCGGCTCAATGTGACGCCCGTCTACCCACATGACCAGCTGTTCAAAACCCTGCTTGACCGTTTTTTCCCACGGCCCAACAAGATGAAAACCCGCAATCTTACGTTTCTGTTGCTGCTTGATGCTGTAGTCCATGCTGCCTCCGATTAGCACTGTATATTTATACACTATAAAGCAGGGTTTCTATTATCGGCAAACGAGGAGTGTTTATTATGTGAGCAGACTCGCAACCCTGCCAGTCTGCCCATCAGCGGTTAAAGCGTGTGGTGAAGATAATCGCTCAGGCGTGAGAATACGCCTCCCTTATCAACGGCTTCCAGAGTGACCAGAGGCCAGTGCGCCACGACCTTGTCGCGGTCATAGAGCTGGATCTCCCCGACCCGCTGATGCGCGGTAATCGGTGCTTCCAGCTCTTTTTTATCCAGCACGTATTTGGCTTTGATGTTCGGTACTTCCGCTTTCGGCAGGGCCAGCCAGAAGTCCTGGTCGGTGCCCAGTTTCACCTGTTCTTTATCGCCGTACCAGATACGCTCTGTTCCGACTTTTTTACCGTTATGCAGGATCTGCACCGTATCGAAATTCTGCTGCCCCCAGTGCAGCAGTTTGCGGGCCTGGTCCTCGCGCCCTTTCGGGCTGTCCGCGCCCATCACCACCGCAATCAAACGACGCTGACCGTCCACCGCGGAGGCAATAAGGTTAAAGCCTGCTCCTGAGGTATGCCCCGTTTTCAGGCCGTCCACGTTCATGGTTTTATCCCACAGCAGGCCGTTACGGTTTTGCTGGGTGATGCCGTTCCAGGTGAGACTCTTTTCGCTGTACATATGATAAAACTCTGGCTCACCGTGAATGATGGCCCGGGAGAGCACGGCCAGGTCATAGGCCGAGCTGTGCTGGCCCGGCGCGTCCAGACCGTGGACGGTTTCAAAGTGCGTATCACGCAGGTTCAGCTTCTGCACGTAGTCGTTCATCATCTTCACAAACTGCGGCTGCCCGCCCGCCACGTGATCGGCCAGCGCCACGCAGGCATCGTTGCCGGAATCGACAATCAGACCGCGGCTTAAGTCACGCACGGTGACGCGATCGCCCTCTTTCAGAAACATCAGCGACGAACCATCAAAAACCGGGTTGCCCTTTGCCCACGCGTCACGCCCTACGGTGACAATGTCATCCGGGGTAATGCGGTGGCTATCAATAGCCCGGTCGACCACATAGCCCGTCATCAGTTTGGTGAGGCTCGCCGGGTTACGTTGCTGATGTTCGTTGCCCGCCGTTAAAATTTGACCAGTCGTGTAATCCATCAGCACCCAGGAGCCAGCCTGGATGGCCGGAGGCTGCGGCGAAAAATCCAGTGGTTCGGCCGCAAAAGCAGATGAGACACTCGAAGCGAGTAAAGAAACAGCAATAAACAGACGGCGTTTCAACGGTATATCCTCAGGTCATTAAAAATCGATGACCTTTTTACGGGAGTTCTGATGTCGTTACCTGGCTTAATTGCAAAAAAATGTGACAGAACGCAGGTTTTACGCGGAAGCGGTCTCGCAAATTTGCGCCGCGGCGGCGCTTTTTATTCGGTCTGACCCGCACGATCGTTTACCATAGTGACGTCATTTTTTAACAGGATGGTATTACTGGTGTCTGACTCTGCCGCACGCCCGACTTTTTTATTCCACGATTACGCGCAGCAGCCACGAACCCCGCGCGATTAAAGCCATCTCTCTCATCACACTTTTATTTGGTACGCAATTTGGTACACAACCAATAATTTACCTCTAATGCTGATTTTGCTCCCTGCCCTATACTTTCAGTCTGACTGACTGGAGGTTTCTATGTGTGGACGTTTTGCACAAGCCCAAACCCGTGAAGAATATCTGGCTTACCTGGCCGACGAAGCAGATCGCGACATCGCATACGACCCGGAACCCATTGGCCGGTACAACTTCGCACCAGGTACCAAAGTTCTGCTGCTGAGCGAACGCGATGAGCAACTGCATCTCGATCCGGTCCTGTGGTCATACGCGCCAGGGTGGTGGGACAAAGCACCACTGATTAACGCGCGAGTCGAGACGGCGGCCACAAGTCGCATGTTCAAACCCCTCTGGCAGCATGGCCGTGCGATCTGTTTTGCGGATGGGTGGTTCGAATGGAAGAAGGAAGGCGACAAGAAACAGCCCTACTTCATTCACCGGGCCGACGACCAGCCAATATTTATGGCGGCAATCGGCAGCACTCCATTTGAGCGCGGCGATGAAGCGGAAGGATTCCTAATAGTGACGTCTGCAGCTGACAAAGGTCTGGTCGATATTCACGACCGCAGGCCGCTGGTTCTGTCACCTGAAGCGGCGCGCGAGTGGATGCGTCAGGATGTAGGAGGCAAAGAAGCTGAAGAGATAGCGGCCGACGGTGCCGTGCCAGCCGACAAGTTTATCTGGCACGCCGTGACGCGCGCCGTTGGCAATGTGAAGAACCAGGGGCCGGAGTTAATCGAGCCCGTCACCTGACAACAAGCAGATCTGAGTATCTCGTCGTATACCGTGGCGAAAGCATTTCCCGCTTCATCTGCCACTGCTGCTGCACGCCCTGGCCTGCAAAATAGAGCGTGCCTTTACCGCCTTTGGCATTGAGCTGGTCAAGTACCTGCATCAGCTGTGCGCTGTCTTCGCGCGGCGCGTTCTCGTCGAACAGGTTGAGCTGAGCAACCCCCTGACTGAAGAAGTCACCAAGCATGATCCCCGCTTTTTGGTACCGATGTCCATCCTTCCAGATTGCATCAAGGCACCTGGTGGCGGCGTTGATAATATCGCGGCTGTCCTGGGTAGGTGTCAGAAGCTTTACCGATGCGCTATTGCCGTAGTATCGCTCGTTCAGCGCAAACGGCGACGTCTTCACGAACACCGATATATAACGACAGTATTGATGCTCGCCGCGTAGCTTCTCTGCGCCGCGGGCGGCATAGCTGCAGATGGCCTGACGCATCTGCTCGTATTCTGTCACGCGTTCGCCGAATGACCGGCTGCAGACGATTTCCTGTTTCACCGGAGCGAACTCTTCCAGCTCAAGGCATGGCTCTCCGCGTAGCTCGCGCACCGTTCGCTCCAGCACGACATTGAAGTGTTTGCGGATTACGGCGATATGCGTGTCCGCCAGGTCAAGCACGGTCTTAATGCCCATCGCTTCAAGCTTCTTGCTGATGCGGCGTCCAACGCCCCACACCTCGTCTACTGGCAGCAATGCCATGAGCTTTCTCTGGCGATCGACGTTCGACAGGTCTACAACACCGCCGGTGGCCTTCCATGTTTTTGCGGCATGGTTGGCAAGCTTCGCCAGCGTTTTTGTCTGAGCTATTCCCACACCTACGGCCAGACCGGTATTCCTGCGCACTGCATCTTTCAGTTCATGGCCGAACTCCTCCAGCACGCGGCAGTTACGCACGCCAGTGAGGTCACAAAAAGCCTCATCGATGCTGTAAATTTCGACGCGAGGACTCATTTCCTCCAGCGTTGTCATCACCCTGTTGCTCATGTCAGCGTAGAGCTCGTAGTTTGAACTGAAGCAAACCACTCCCTGCTGACGGAAGTAATCCTTACATTTGAAGTACGGATCGCCCATTTTAATGCCGAGCTTCTTGGCTTCAGCAGAACGGGCTATTACGCAGCCGTCATTATTTGAGAGCACGACAACCGGCTTCCCCCGTAGATCCGGTCTGAATACTGTCTCGCAGCTCGCATAGAACGAGTTGACATCTACAAGCGCAAACATGTCATATCACCGGGTTTTCATCAGTGAATGCCGTGGCGCCATTTATGAAGAACGTGACGACTCCCATCACGACAACATCCTCCAGGATATCGCCCTCTATGCACTCTCCTTCTTCAGTTATGAGTGACTGGCCCATAACAACAGCAAACTGCAGACGACCTGATACGCAAAGCAAAACGCGCGCGCCATTACCCGGCAAATGGTCAGTCTGGAAGATAGCGTAACCACCTGTGGTTTCTACCAGGCGAGAGTTGCCGTTAACTTTACAGATCTCGTCAAGCCTGAATCGTGGTGTAGTAGAGTGCATTCTGGGCCCCCATCAAAAAATAACTGTATACGCATACAGTATTATTAATGTTGATAGGGAGGTCAACGTTCAAACCAAAGAGAATGATCGGATTCATCTTAACTGTTAAAATCACTCGCCTTTTAACAGACAAGAAAGTTGACGATGATTGCCAACATCCAGTACTTGCGGTTCCTTGCCGCCTTCCTCGTGATTTATGCTCACGCAAACCTTGCCGTTTATGGCATCACCCCACAGATAACAAACCTTGGTGGTGTTGGTGTTGACATATTTTTCATCATCAGCGGCTTTATAATGCCCTATATCATTTACGGCGGCCTCTATAAGGATGGCATGACGCCAAAATTAACGCCGCTGGGTTTCATAAAGCGCCGCATTACTCGCATATGGCCGTTGTACCTTGTGGCGACACTAGTGGTTGTGTTCATATCATGGCTGGTTGATTCTGGTGCCATATCCCAACCTACTGCAGATTTTGCATATATCTTCAACGGCTCGCGGCTAGACCTCGTGTGGATCATCAAAACGATGACGTTCATGAACTTTGATAAGCCGCCAATTCTTGGCATAGGCTGGACTTTGCAGTTTGAATTCCTGTTTTATTTCTTACTCGCCGGCCTGCTTGCGATTGGCATTAAAAAAGCCAACTCACTCGAGTTTTATTCAGTCTGCGCCCTGGTAATTTTCGGCGCAGGTAACGCCCTGGCTCACGGTGAAAGCAAAGTTCTGGTAACTCTGTCCAGCCAGATGTTTATCGAATTCATCCTCGGTATGTATCTTTACCGCATGTACTCAGCAGGATGCGTCCTGCCGAAGTGGCTGGCGTGGGTGGGAATTGCTTCTTTCTTCCCGTTTTTTGCTTTCGCTAACTCGGGTGTTTTTGCTTATAACGATTATTCCCGACTGCTGACATGGGGCATCCCGGCGTTCGTGATTGTCTGGTCGGCTCTGAGCCTTGAAGGGGTTATTCCTCACAACCGCACTTTCCTGCTGCTGGGCGACTCATCTTACAGCCTGTATCTGTCTCACGGTATCTCAGCGCCGGTATTTCTGTTTATCTGGACGCAACTTGGCCTCGATAAGACAGTGAGCATAGTTCCTTATGTTATCGTCTATTACATCTACTGCCAGGTTATCGCCCTTGCCTGCTATAAGTTTATTGAAAAGCCTGTTAATGGCTGGATAAAGAAAAAAGCATACGGAAAAGCTAAATGAAAAAATTAATTATTGCTTCACTATTGTCTGTGTCATTTTGTGCCGCAGCTGAAATACCAGCTGCACCTGATGACTACACGACGTGCACGGATGTAAAGTGCAGCAACTACATTGTGAATAAATTTAATATTCACCCTTCTTTCTTTGGTGGGAAATTCGTTTATTCGGATACTATTTACGCATCTGAGGATTTTAAACGCGAAAAACTGCTGTTCAGGCCTACCGGCCCGGTCATGATGTTCAATCAGACTACCGGTGAGCTCTATCATAACGGTACCGATTTCAGGGTATCAGGCGACAAAATAGCAATCCCTGATGGCTCTGCTATCCCGGTAGCTAAATCAGGATTTAAAAAGCCGCTGAAAGAAGATAAAAACTTTAACATCAACGTCACGACTGAATACCAGAAATATCAGATTTCGGCGTCTTACAAGAAGGCAGATCGCCTTTACCTGAAAATGAGTGGCGGGGTTACAGACTTACGTAATTACGTTAAAAGCCTGCAGGAAATGAAGGTGACGTATTACGGGGATAGCATTACTTTCGGTGCGAATGCCAGCGACATATACTCAGAACCGCACCAGCCACCATATGTCGGACTGGTGTCTGCTTACATGTCTATGATGAAGGGCGGCAAATATCATTACTACAACCCATCGGTGCCGGGATGGACCTCTAATAACGCCTACTACAGCACTGATGGAAGACTCACGAAGCTTGATTCTGATGTTTATATCATTTCTTTCGGTATGAACGATTCGAATGATTTGCCACCGAAAGAATACTATTTCAGCATCGATGCTTTGATAAAAAATATTAAAAGCAAAAATAAGCATGCGCGTATCGTACTGCTTTCTTCTACCCTTCCTAACCCGGAGTGGGTACTTCCTAAAAAAGAATATTTCCCTTTATACAGCGAAGAGTTGAAAAAGTTATCTCTCAAATATAATCATGTGACATTTGTAGATATAACAAACGTCTGGGTTCAGATGCTTCAGCGAAAAAACATTTACGCTATTACAGGTAATGGCGCTAACCACCCTGCAGACCTGGGTCACAGGGTGATCGCAGAAGCGCTGCTCACAGCCTTCCTTGGCGATGACTTCACTTAAACGACAATTTTCAGGAAATTTGACGCATCTTTATAGATGGTGCCCGCAGGGGCACCGGATATTTCAGCCAGTGTTTTAACATTTTTCAGAACCACCATTCCATCAGCTGATAATTCAATACTCTGCGCTCCGTTGTTCATGTTGATCTTCAAAGTTCCTACCGCGCTTCCCCCATTTGTGCTTGCCCACTCCAAAGAAGCGATATCTAATGAAGCGCCGCTGTTAGATGTTCCCTGTAGTTTGATCCTTGCTGTGCCAGTTTCACCAATCCTGAAAGCAGCATTAGTCCCATTGGGCATTACTATATCAAGAGGCTCTTTGGGGTAGGAAGTATGGATACCAACAAATGGTAAATCAGAAACCCCTCCTCCGGCTGGCGCAACAGTAATCCCTGGCACTACAGAGTTACTATACAGCGCTACAGATTTTGCGTTAGGGTTGGATGCCGGATTACCTGGGTTTATGCCTGAACCTATCGCAACAGAACCGCCATAAGCCTGGATGTCACGACCCACAGCAAAAGATCCGTCTCCCGCAGCGCGTGTGCTGTAACCTAACGCAGTAGCACCGATCCCATCACTGGCTACACCGCCCGGGTCAGACGTTAATCCTTCTCGCGCCTGCGTAAAATACCCAGCAGCAAATGATGCTCGTGAATTTGCCTCTACTTCCTCGCAAAAAGCCGCTGATTTAGATCCGAGTGCAATTACGTTTTTACCGTACGCAAATGAGCAATACCCCTCACCATTTGGAGATGTAATATCATCTGGGTTACCAGTTGCACTACCTGCACCGCCTGCTAAGGATGCCACTCCGTAAGTGACGCAGTCATGCCCGAGCGTCACGGTGTAAACAGCAAAAGACGCCCCATTTCGTCCAAATGAAATAGAATAGTCACCTATATTTGCAGGGTCACCCCAGGAGTTTTTAGAAGGCAATCCGCGCCAATAGTTTTTTTCGTCATCAAGCGGTTCGAGGTCCGACCCACCTACTCGTAACCAGCCCTTAATCTTATCAAACGCCCAGATAAGCCCCCTCGTTAAACTCGAACCGGAAGGAATTCCATAGTTAACTTTCTGCCCAATCAGCTTCATGCCGTCGTCTTGTGCCAGTTGCTTCCTGAGCACATCACTCACATCGACAGGCTGCCACTTTCCTTCCCCGACTCCGCCAGCAGTCGCTGGGGTAGAGCCCTCTGGTACAGTTTTTGGCAGGGTTTCGAGGTCATCCCATCGGTACCAGATGTTAGTGCTTTCATCCTGCAACAGATCGCCAGCGGACGTCACAGTGCCACCATCCTGGAAAGAGCCTGCAAAACTCCATCCGAGGTTATAAATTTGCTGCAGCACCAGCTGTTTAAGCCCTTCAATCGTGTAATGGGCATTACCAAAACGGTCAATGTATTGCTTGACAAATGAGGTGACGAATTCGTCAATTCTGCCAGCGTTAAATTTAAGGTCTCGAGGTGATTCGCTTGGTACTGCATCTTGCGTCGGTTGCGTAGCCATATTGATTCCATAAAAAAACCCGGCGCAGTGGCCGGGTTGAGGTGATCGGGATGGGTCTTATTGGTAAATCAGATCGCTGTACTCATCGAGGGTTAACGCGGTACTGCCCTTTCCATCTGGCTGTTTTGCAGTAATCGTCCATCTGCCTGCATCGAGTTCTTCTGATGTCGCGATGGCGTACCTAGATGGTGATTGAACATCTACCCCATCAAACAGGTTGAGCTCGATATTCGGGATAGCTGCCGTAAAGCCGAACGCAGTATCAGCACGCGGAGAAGCCGGGTATCGCGCCGTGGTGGCGCCGAACGAATCCGTGACCTGCACAAACATAGTTCCGGAGAAGTTGATTCGTTCACTCGTCTCGAAGTCATTCCCGGCCCGCGACACGATATAACCGGCCTGCTGGTTGGTGTCGTATGTGTCCGGCACCTGCACCATATCGCCAATGTTCACCCATTCTCCGTCTGCCATAGCGGTGATCTGCATGGTCATACGAGAGTAGATGAGTCTCTTGCATTCCCGAAGCGCTCGTTCGTCGGCCTGGAAGCGATTCCTGACGTACAGCATTTCGAACTTCTTCGCTTTTGCCGGCGATCCTTCAATGATTGAATTGCCGGATATCCGGTACCTGACAAAGTCCTGCTTATTGGTGTCCGGGTTGCGATACTGCACCTCTACCCCGTCATAGCCACCAGGTAGCGTCATGTCGTAGGAGAGCGAGTAACCATCAGGTTTGGTGTTCGAGCGGTTGAAAATCGTGGCCGCAGATGTCTTTTTGCTGTCCCGTGTGAATGACAGCACGCCGTTGTCGTCGTAAACCGAGACGCTGGCAGCGTCACAGATGGTCTCCATACGAGAACCGAGCGACACATCCTCATCGTCAAAGGTGTAATCGAAAAACCCCAGGCGTGGATCGATAGCGTCAATTTCAGCCTGTATCTGGTACAGGCCGTAGATATCAATGCTCGACTCCGGCTGCTGCCCGACGATCAGCCAGTTAAACAGCGCGATATCAGCAAACTTGCGCGATGGCCTGAGCGTGTAGTCGACCTGCTGCGTCGTCATGTTGTAGCTGATGACGTGGCGGGTGATTAACGCGTTGTACTTCCTGTCACGCCCGCTTGTGGCGTTCTCGGTAGCGCGCACCTTCACCATAACCAGTGAATCTTCCGCATGAATAACGTTCGTCCTGACGTTTACGGCATGAATCTCTTCTACCTGCAGTTTGCTCGCGTCGCTGCTGTTATCCGTCCTCTGGAAGGTAATAGCATAGCGCCCAAACCCGCCAGCCGGGGTGATTTTGTCGGTCCGGTTAAACGTCTCCGACATGTAGTCGTGCGGCGTCGTCTGACGGTAGGTGAACGTCTGTTCAGTTCCTGGGATCAGGTTGTTGTCATTGTCCACTTTCCAGATGTTGACCACCCAGTTCGTTTCGCTGTTCCCGCCGAGCCCGGACTGCGTATGCAGCCACAGCTGACTTGAGGGTATCGGCGAGAAGAACGGACCGACGATCAGCGCGGCGTTATCGTTCAAGATGAACTTGGTTGTGTTGATTGTTGCGTCTTGGATGGGAATAGACGGACCATTCAGGTTGTCGAACGTGAAAGTGTAATAGTAAACAGGGCTGACAACTGATCCATCGTTTGTCTCCGCAAAGCTGATGAGCCTACCGGAAAGCGTTACGTCTTCCGTGCGCGTTCCGCCGGTGATTGGGTACGTCACGTTGATTGTGAACGTGACCGGGTGCGGGAAGGTCAGGTCAGCGAAGTAGTCGAAGTCCGCCTGTTTAACGATTTTCATCGCTATCTGCCCGCCAGCATAAACGCCACTGATGACGGTGTTTGCTGTTGCCGTCTCGATCGGGAAATCGTCGCTTTCGTTCAGACCGGGCACTTCCTGCCCGTCAACGTCGTCGAACTGATAGCCCTCATTCACAACCGGAATGACATCACCTGGCTGGTAAATGGTATAACTGGCACCGGCCATAGAACCGAGATTCGATTCTGAGAAGCGCACAGACGTTACATCGTATTTCCCCAGACCGAATACCATCAGTTCAGTGATGTATTTCAGGTTGCTGATATATTCGAATAGCGACTCCTGAGCCAGATCCGGAAAGGAACGAACCTGGCCGAAATTGTCCGGCTTCGCCTCGCCATTGCGCGCTATGTTCGTCTGCCCTTTCAGGCTGTTGTTCGGAGAGGTTTTGCTGTTCCCGCTGGCGGCGTTGGTGTTTGGCTTCGGCATCAGCGAAGACAGCACCTTCTGGGTGAACTTTATCGGGTTGAAATGCTCAAGGGGGTTTAGCAGCGTACCGACAAGGCCGCCACTCTTCGGCTGGTCGAAAATGATTACCCGGTCGTCTTCCTGAAGTGCAAACTTCAGCTCATCATCAGGATGCAGCTCTTTGCCGTTAACGTTGATGCGGATATCGCGGTGAAAACTTTCCTGCTCCAGCCACTCCGAAAATACAGTGCCGCTTTTAACTACCGCCCGGTCCTTCGGCATCCCCGGAACGCGCTGAATCTCGATTACCGGCATAGGTGTAAAACTCCACTCTGGTGAATAGCTTCTGAATGGTCCTGATTGCGTCGAACCTGACGTGTCCATTTTCCCCACGGCTATGCAGCGCACGACCGTCGACAATCAATCCAACGTGCACTGGCTGGCTGCCAACCCAGGCGACGAAGATTCCGTCTTCGGTGAACTTGGTGCCGGGCTTCCAGAAAACGACATCAGCGCCATAGCACGTCATGAAGTCGCGCCCGGATTCGTAATCCGCGGACTGGTGGATCTCAATTCCCAGGACATGGCGGTAATAGAGCACCACCAGGCCCCAGCAGTCGGCAGCCTCAAAGCTGCAGGCGCGGTCACTCCAGGGGATGCCCTCTATACGTGATATAAACTCGTCTTTAAGCATTCTGGAGCCCCGGATATTCTTCGACGGTATACAGCCGCCCGACGTTGCGATTAAGCGGGTTTACGCGCGTCAGGCTGCACGTCACGTCCTTGTCGTCCATCGAGCAGTCGCTGACGTAGAGCGTCCACGACTTGATGGCCGTGGACATGTCAGCTGCATCAAATTGCTGGTACGTCGCCGAGATAGGCGTGATGCGCGAGTAGGCTTTCCACTGTTTGAGCTGTTGCTTGAAGTCCTGCGCCAGACGGCCAAATTTGACGGTGCTGTCGAGGATCGGCGTGTTGCTCTGCTGGCTTTCGGTTAACTCCATTCTGCATGGTGTGTAGACCTGACCGCCAAGCGTTTTGGGGAAAATCTGGTTATTAACGAGCCTGATATGGCCAAAGACCGGGCTGTAAAACGTAATCGTTTCGTACAGGATTCGGTTTGGCCTTCGGCTCTGGAATTCTCTGAGCGTCGGCATTATGGCACCTTCGGTAAGCTCTCCGGGTCGCGCCCGTCAGGATAGCCCGTGACAATGATGTCCAGCCAGGAGGCCCACGGTGGAGGCAGCTCAACGATAATGTCGTCAAACTCATCATCGGAGTTAACCAGCTCGCGCGCAACGACATCACCGTTCCACGTGAAAATTGACCCGGACTGTGACCATGACGGCCAGGAGAGAAAGTGTAATTCCTGCACCTCGACGCCGGTGTCTCCTGTCCCGGTGCCGAGCGGCATCGTGAACCATTTATTGCAGTTGTCGAGGTAGTTTGGGCTGCGTAACCACTGCATGAATGCCCGGTGCTGATCCTGTGTGAAGATCCACGTCAACGAGAAGGACGTCTTCAGGTCGTCGGTTAATTTCTGAAATACCGGCGCGCCGACCGTCGGCTGGTCGACGCGAAATCCGGTATCGGTGGTTGGCGATTTCCCTTTCTGGGCCAGCGGCAACCAGTCAGGGTACGGAATTGGCATGTTATCCCCTTGCTTTGCGTGGTGCCTGGTGGTTTTGCTGGATAGCCTGGCCGATGCGCCCGCCCTGGCTGATATCGGCAACAATCATATCGATCGTCACACCGTTACCGTTCTGGGTCGCCTGCGCGTCGACAGTTGCACCGGTATAGTTCTGAATGTTGATAGTGACAGGCACAGAACTACCGCCGGCACCGGAATTCATCTGCTTGTTGCTGATGACTTTTCCGTTGTCGCCGGGGATCATGTACTGGCTGCCATTGTTGGCCTGGTAGATTTCAGGCATGCCGCCCTCACCCACCTGATACGTACGTCCAGCCGATACCGGGCCGCCGTTCTTACGCTTCCCGGCAATACCGCCAGCCATCGCCATAGCAGCAATAAGGGCCGCAATACCGATAGCCGCAGCACCACCGAATGAACCGATTGAGGCAACGGCCGCCGCAGGGGTCCAGACCGCCATTGTGGTAGTGGCCGCCGCGGTGCTTGCCGCAGTGGTTGTCGCTAAACCAGCAGTTTGCGCCGCAGTGGTTGTGGCTATCGCAGAAGTTTGCGCAGCAGCACCCATCACGGCTGATTTAACCCAGTCGACTCCCATCTGAACGAAGCCGTTAATCAGGCTATTCAGGGCGTTGCTGGCGAGAGATTGCATTGCCTCCTGTGCCGACATGCTTCCGGTCAGGATCCCGGTAAAGGCATTGGATGCATTGCCTGCGAGAGAGTCAAAACTCGCGGCCAGCAACTCATTACCCATACTCTGGTTGCGGAAAATCTCCCACTGGGCAGCGATGCGCGCCTGCTCATACTGCGTGTCAGTTGCAGCACGCAATGCCATGGCGTTCTGGTGAGTAATAAGCCCCTGTTGCTCGTATGCCTGAATAAGCGCGAGTTTCTTGGCGTTCTCGTTAGCCAGCTGCTGAACAGGGTCAACTCCGCCGACCGCTTCCTGCTGTGGCGTCACAGCCTGTTGAGACTGGATTTTCGCGAGGTTAGCCTGGTGCGTTGCCGCCAGTCGTTCTGAGGTCTGGTTGTGCTGTTCCTGGCTGATTTTCTTCGCAGCCAGCGCCGTATTCAGATCCTCAACATCCTGTTTGTAACTGGCGTTCTCAGCCGCTTCAGGGAGAAGCTTCTGTGCTGCAGCTTCAGCTTTGATGGCGTTGGCTGTATCCCATTTTTTTGCCGCATACTGACCTGCCAGCGCTATCTGCTCTTTAGTAGCTCCTTTCCCGAGCGACTGCTGCGCAGTCAGGATGGCCTGCTCGCGACTCAGCTTGTTCGTTGAGTCTGCCGCCAGTTCTGATTGCTGTTTCAGGTTCGCCAGCTTCTGGGCGATAGAATCAGCTTGGGAAGCCCCCTTCTTCTGCTCAGACTGAAGCGTCTTCTGCGCCTGCGTATTTTTGTACGTAGCAGCAGCATCATCTTCCATCTGCTTGGCATGCGGATCATCCTTCGCAAACCCGGCATCTTCGGCGGCGTATTGCGCCTGCAGCCGCGCGCGGGCCTCGCCCTGTAGTTTCGACAGAGCAAGGTTTCGCTCAGACTGCTTGATCAGGTTTTTCTGGCCGGAGGTCAGGTTGTCGACCTCTTTTTTCATTCCAGAAAGATTGATCTGTGCTTCACCAGCAACGCGTACGAGTTCGGTTAGTGGCCCAAGGAAAGTCCTGATTGCATCGGCACCGGATTTAGTCGAGCTTTCGGTGCTCTGGAGCTCAAGGACCAGTCTTTGCAGTGCTTCAGGCGTAGGATTATTCGCCACATCAGAGAGTTGCTTGCTTAGCTCGAATGCCCGCTGTTCCGATACGCCAAATTTATCCGCAAGTGTGGTTACGGTGTTCTGGATCGCGTTAGCGTTAACAGTGAATTTCGCCCCGGCATTCCTCGCCTGCTCCATAGCTTTCGAATAGCCATCTGCAGTTACGCCGACGGTCGAAAGGTTTTTATTGAATTCGTCAATCGACGCGATACCGCCTACGAATGACGTTTTCAGCTTATCGGTGAAGCCAACAATGGAGTTTGACGCATCGTTGATTGATTTAGGGATCTTCGCAATGGCAGCGTTGTATTCAATCATTGCCTGATTTCTCAGGATGGTTGCTGCCTCTGCGTTAGTTCTTGCCAGGTTGGCATACTTATCTGAGAGGGCGGCCACACCATTCTGAGAGACGGTAATGACCTTATCCATCGCTTCAGCTGCATCTTTCAGAGCTTCCATGGCGTTTTTACCGCCATTAAGCGAGGTGATAAGAACACCAGCAAGAACCGAGCTCAGCGCAATGATTGAACCGACAATCGCACCACCAGGGCCGAACGCACCAGCAAGCTGTGACCCCTGCTGCGCGAAAGCCACCAGAGCAGATTGTCCACCCTGCACCTGGATAATGAAGTCCTGAACCTGGTACCCTGCCTGCTGCATGCTGGACTTCCAGCTGCCAGTGCCTTTTGCGCCATTTTCAACGCCAGTCTTCATGTCATACAGGCGACCAGTAAGCTCGCCGATCTTCTGCTTTTCTTCGTCTGTCGCTTTCGACCCGGCACGCAACTGCGCAGCCAGGACTGCGGCACTACGCGCGCCATTCTCCTGCGCTTCGTCCAGCACAGCCAGCTGGTTACCCAGCGCCTCGATGATTGATTCTGCACGACTGAATTCGCTGCTCGCACCGCCGGTACCGCTGCGGGCCTCTTCCATTGCGCGGGCAATTCCGCTCACGTTGGTGTTCAGCTTGCGCAGCTGGTTATCCATCGAGTTGGCATAACCGGCCAGTTCAGTAAATGCGGATCCGGTTTGAGACGCGCTCTGGTCGAGGTTGTCCATTCCCTTACCTGACTGCTGGGCCGCAGCATCCAGTTTGTCCAGAGCATCAATGGCCTGTTTCCCGCCCTGTAGCAGCGGCTCAACGTCGGCGCTGATTTCATACACGATGCTACCGGCGTTCTTCTCACCTGCCATGTCATTCTCCGGTTATTGCTTTGCTTTTGCCCTGCGTGCGGCCTGTTTAGCCAGGTACTCGTCGGCGATGCTGTCGTATTCTTCGCGAGTAAAGCCTTTCTGGTCAGGGTATTTCGACGCCAGCAGCATCTGGAATTCGGTCATCGTTAACTGAGAGGCCTCGGCTCGGTTCATTTCAAAGTGGCTGCGTGCCGCGCTGATGTAGTCGAAGGCTTTAAATTCGTTCGTTCTCGCACCTGTTTCGTGGCGCTGCAGTTGGCGAACCTTTGCCTTTCCGACGACACCGTGCTGCATGAGATGCTGCGCCAGTACGATTATGTCGTTCTTCGGCATCTGGCCCGGGCGGTAGACTACGCAGTGCCGCCACCCTTTCCACTCGCCGATCATTGGAGTCAGGTCTTCCTCGCAGCACGCCTGCAGCACCAGCATGCATGTTGATAGCAGCTTCTCAGCGGCGCGATTGAATGATGGAGATAACCAGGCGGGGAAGTACCCCAGCGCGCCTGCGCACACCTCCATGAGCTGAGCGACATCATTGCCGTGGATGGTGGCGTACGCCTGCACAATCTCTTCGGGAGTGCCGATCCTGGTCATGGCCTCGAATGAAGGTCGCAACAGGTAATCCTTCCCACCTTCGCGGCTGTCGCTGATCGAGAGTTCGCCAATATCGGTTAAAGCGGTCATAAGCCTTCCAGTAAACGGACATTATCAAGGGCAGCACGCCGCCCTTTGGAATATCCGTTAGGTAACGGTAACCGTATGCACGGCCACAAAGTTGCCGTCTTCGGTGTTAATGATGATCTGCGCGCTGCCGGTGGCGACGCGCGTCACGGTAACGGCGTTTCCGGAGGCGGTTGCCGTTGCTTTGGTCGCGTCGGTAGTCGCTACAGTGAAGTCTTTGTTGGTAGCGCCAGTTGGTGCGATATTCACCGTGAAGGTGCTGGTGCCGCCTGCCGTGCCGGTGCTGGTTGCCGGGGTTACCGTCACGCCAGTCACTGCCACTGCGGTCAGTTCATTCACTTCGATGGTGCTCGCGTCGCCGACTTTGAACTCGGTCGAGAACGTGACGATGTCGTTGGTGCCGCCGTCAGAGCTCAGCGCCGTGATGTTCATGTAGCCGATGAATTCGACCGGACCGTAGTCCATGCGCACCCAGATACCGGGCTGGCGCTTGGCCTTCAGCTCGTCAGCGAAATACTTGATGAACTTGCCAACGCCGTACTGATCCAGTTTGTCCTTCTTGCGCACTTCGCCTTCAAAGCTCAGGGTGAAGTCACTGTTGGTGATGATGGTCTCGACATAGCCGCCGCCGTCATCCGCATCAGAGGTAACCGAGTTCGGGTTGAAGTCGAAGCCCTTCGACGTACCAGCGGCCAGCGCCATCCACTCACCTTCGAGTGGTTTGACGTCCGGGCAGCCATCGGCGACTTCCAGCACGACCGCACCGCCGAACAGGCGCTCGTTCGAGTTCTGGCAATTAGCCATGTGAAACTCCTCTTTGACGTATAAAAGAAAACCCGCCGGAGCGGGTTATTTGTTTGGGATGGCTATTCGCCGTAAGTACAGGCGAACTGGAGTCGGAAGACTATTCGCCCTTCTTCTGTGAGCACCGGCGCAGGAATTGCGCCCATGTTCTGGATGTAGCCGACACACTCGTCAGCCATGGGGTTGGCCTTGACATAATCGACGATGCGCTGCACGGCATTGAGCGCGTCTTTGCGCTTGTCCTTCGCGCCGACGACGTCGACCAGGACGTGATACTCAGAGCCTAGGTCAGTTCGAATATTCGACCCGCCGTTTGGCCTGAAGACCATGATCGCCTTCGACAGGTCGCCAGGGTCGTCGTACATCAACTGCTGCACCGTGAATCCGGTCGTTAGCCCGGCGTCGCCGAACATGTTGCGCACCCGCTCGTGCATCATGGGTGTCATAGCGAAAGCTCCTTGCGCATCACCGCGTCAACGTTATCGCGCTCGTCATTCGCACCTTTGGTCAGGAACTTAGGCTCGCCATGCGGATCCCAGTAGTTGCCCGTTCCTGTCCCGCCGCCGAACTGCTGCCTTGAACGGGTCGTACCGAAGTGCGCGCGCGGCTGGCCTTTCAGCTTGCCTGACGCCTCATGGACGTACGCAGCATAGTTGGCTGAGTAGCCGATGCGCCCGGTAATGAACACGCCGCCAGCGTCGATTTCCCGAAACTGGCTATTAATCAGAGTTGAGGTGTCGATCGGGGTGTAATAGGCTGCCCGGGCGCCGATGAGAATCATCGCCGACTGCAACGCACGGATTACCTTGCGCCCCTTAACGTCGTTGATGACATCATTCAGGTGCTTCTTCGCCTGGCTGATGCCCTTCACTTTGATGCCCATGGCTACACTCCGGTCAGGATGGCGTAATCATCCGCCAGTCGTTCAAACGTGTCGGCGTAACGGATAACCTGCCGCACCTCGTCGGCACCTGCCACGACCGGGTCGGGTTCGGTAGACACGCCAATCAGCAGATAATCACCCGCGGCGGCCAGAGCGAACTCCGTCCAGACGGTGTTCTTCACGACGATTTCGGCGCCCAGGCTGGCTAACTTCTTGCTGAGCCCGCCCTCGTAATCACAGAGGATTTGCTCAGGTTCGGCATAGCCCAGCGGATCGCCGTATTCGTCATTACCTTCCAGCTTTCGCCAGATGGTCGCCGTGGCGGTATAGCTCCAGTTCGCTACCGATGACATCAGCCCTCCTTCCAGCGCAGCACCTTCGCGCCAGTCGCCCGGATGCGCGGGCAGTTGATGTGCCACTCACCGTCCGATTTCACGTAGCCAGTAGTCTCCCGCCCTGTGTCGGTAATCACCCATACGCGAGTGAAGGAACGCGGTAGCCCGTGCTTAACTGATTTGTACGTCATCACTTATCCCCGCACATGCAGCCGCCCTTCCCGATCCAGATACCAGCGAATGCCGGGGCGGCGGTAGGGTCAGCAGGAATTAGAGAGGTGGCGCAGCCGTACTTATCCAGCCCGCGCAGCATGTTCACGGAGGCTTTCCAGCGGTCGGCAAACGACTGATAACGGAACGAGCGAGACGCACCACTCGGAGCCGTCTGGCTGGAGATGTATTTATCTCCCTGCCCGAGCCCCATAAGCGCCAGTAGATAGAGTTGAATCAGCAGAGCTGTCGATGCCGGATAATGCGCATCGAGACACTCCTGAATGCTGTTGGCCTGGTCGACGAGAGCCTGAAGAACAAAATCGGGAATGGTAATTCCCTGGCTCTCCAGATACTCCTTCGCCTGTTCGAGAGTTACCATTATCGACTCCGTGAAATACCCCGCCGGAGCGGGGCATAAAAAAACCGCCTTAGCGGCGGCTGTTATTCAGCAGGGAAAAGCTTTTCGAGCTCGCCATCAGGCAACAGCTCACTGAGCTTTTCAGCGCCCAAATTGCCTTTGAACTCAATACCCAACTCAGTAAGGCGGCCCTGAATAATCTCTTTGCGAGATTTCTCACCGGTACCGGCATCAGGAGTAGATGGGGTAAGTTCTCCGCCTGCCTCACCATTCATGAGACGGACGTTAGACTTCAGCGCCGGGTGCAGTTCTTTCAACTCCACCACCTGTCCTACCTTCACGCCGAACCATGGGCGCACAACTTCGTATTTAGCCATGCTGTTTCCTTACGCCAGGTTAGCGCCGTAGACAACGCCAGACAGGCCCTGATCGTCTGCGGTGATTTGCAGACCTTCAGCAGACATAATCTGGAAGTTGTAGTTAACGTTAGGCAGTGGACGCGGCAGCGGAACAACGCCTACAGCCATACCCACCAGTGGAGAGATTACGTCACGGCGACGAACGTACGCGATAAACTCGTTACCGGTCAGCGCGAAGCTCATGCGGATTTCCTTCACCGGCGCGAACGGCAGAACAGCCTGCAACACAGTGCCGCTTACAACGCCATTCACCACGTAAGGCTGCGCCAGGTTTGCCCAGATTTCCGAGGAAACCCACATCACATCGTATGCGGCGACTTTGTTCGTGCGTGCGGTGGTGCCGAATGCGCCTTTACCGAAGAATGCAAAGATCGCGGTCATGTCAGCGGTGGTCAGATCGATGTTTGCGCCACCAGCACCAGAACCGAGGTTTATCTTCTTGGTGTGGCGGTGGTTCTTGATGCCCTGCGCCGGATAGGACTGAACCTGAATTTTTGAATCGCCGTTCAGGTAGTAGTTAACGCGCTTCTGGTTGAACTTGCGCATCTTCGCCATCTGCGAGTCCAGCACCAGGTCAATACCCACAGAGTTCAGGCCAGCAGCATTACGCCAGTTAACACCGTAACCAGCAGTGAACACCGGAATCGGGTCACCGTCGCTCGCGTAGTCAGTGTGATCGAAGGAGAATGGCGCCTGACCATCGATGCTTACTGACACGTCGTCAGCGATGTCGCCAACCACGTTATACAACTTGGCGGTTTTACCGACCGGCAGCACGGTCTGAACGCCGATCAGGTCGTTCACGATTTCCATGCCAACTTCCTGATCGCGCAGTTGCAGCACCTGGTTGTCAATCTCAGCCCAGAAGTCACGGGAGAAGCCGCCAACAGCGTTACAAGCCAGCATATCAGGCGTCATGATTGCGCGGTTAGCCGCGATGATGGAATCGTTCTGCAGGTTCCACATGTTGCGGTTTGCCCACAGCTCGCTCCAGTGCCCGCCGAGGCGGGAGTTAGTCGCCAGCGTCTCTTTAGAGAAGTACATATGTGTTTGTCCTTTTGTTACGCGCCAGCTGCGGCGACAGTGCCAACGCGCATGCGCACGCGAATGAAGTCGGTGGTGCTGGCTGCGATGGTATATTCATCCTGGCTGTAGCCGATCACTGAATCAGTGTCGGAGGTGGCAAGGGTGAATTGACCAGCTGTGCCCAGCTTGATCGGGCTGTCTTTCTTATACGCGCCAGGCAGGCAACGTAATGCCAGCTCACGCCCTTCTTCGACGTAGTTGCCGACAGCAGAATCACCGGCAGGGATTGATTCGGTGATTGTTAAGCCCTGGTGATAACCAACATCGATGATGTACAGGCGGCCGTTTAGCGCAGTGGCCTGGGCGAATTTATCGGATGAGTTGATAGTTGCCGCAGTACCGGGAAGCAGCGCGGCGGCCGTAGTGCGGGTTTCGGTCTTGTACAGAGACTGACCGTCGATATTAACGCGACGATAACGAGGCATTATTCCGGCTCCTTACTTGAAGTGTTCGTCAGCGGCAGGTGCGCCGGTTTCTTTGTGCTGCTGTGCATTGTTAGCACCCAGCGGAGCAGCTTCGCCCAGCGACTTGAACATGGCGTCCAGCGCTTCGCCTGACAGTGCGTTGGCCACGATATCGCCATGGACCTTCGCAACCGCTTCGCGCTTTGTTTTCTCTTCGGCGCGAGAGTTAGCAGTCAGGGTTTCGGTAAGCTTGTCCTGATTGGCCTGCAGACCGGTGATCGCATCCTTAATCGGATTCAGGGCATCGGCGAAGTTAGCGGCCAGGCCTTTACCGATTTCGCTGATCAGCTCTTGTTTCTCTTCAGTGGTTAAAGGCATGTCGCCCTCCGTTTTGTGGTTTGGTGCAGGCTGTTCCTGCGGTGTGAATAGAGCTTTGAATTTGTTGGCCACGACGGCCACCCACGATTCCTGGCGCGCTACTGCGGTTCCGGCATCGTCGAAGGTGATAACGCCCCCCTCAGACCTGTAGCCAAACACCTCAGCGGTTCCGCCGTTGCTGATGATTACCGCTTGCGAGTCAGTGAAGTCAGCAACCCAGGCATATTCATCCGTACCCGGCGCAAACTTAGCTTTGGCTGCACGATCGAGGCGCTGTTCACGCTCCCGGTATGATTCACCCACCAGCGCGCCTGAGTTCGCTTTAAGCGGCTGAGCCAGATCAGCGTTAACCATCAGGCCAACGCCCTGCTCAGGGGTGGCGGCTCCGACTTCGTGCAGCAGGATCGCGTCGTGGTCCATGCCATGGATGTCGGCAACCCACTCCGCACCTGTTGCGCGCTGCTGCTCGTTGGGCTCGAGTTGGTCAAGGAATGCGGCGACGCTGGTATGAATCGGCGGAACGTCTTCACCACGCTCAATAGCAGCGACACGTTCAAGTAGTTCTTTACCGCCTTCTGACTCACTGGCACGGGCCACATCAACCCACTTTTCGAGGTAGATGCGATTACCGGACTTCTTAACGTTGCGGTTCCACGCGCCGATATGGCCTGCGTTAATCCCCTCTGGGGAGAAAGCAGACACGAACTGACCGTTAACCTGAGGATGCCCAAGCGGTGCCAGGGTGCCTTCCAGCCCCTTATAGTGGGCGTCGATTTGCTCTTGCGTGTACAAGCCGCCATTCATGACGACGTTTGCTGGCAGCGTGTAGCTCGGCAGCACCAGATGCTCACGCCCGTTGTATGTTTCGCGCCGGATAGACTGGCTGTTCACCTTCGTGGTGATGTTGACCTGCATAGGCATAGTTATTTCTCCGCCCAGGCGTAACCGCGCGCCTGCATCGATTTATATTCCTGTTTGAGTTTCGTGATGGTGTCCGGGTATTCCGGTTTACCGTCCGCATCCACCAGCACCGACTGCTGGCTGCATTTGCAGTTGATGGAGTTGCCATCCTTGCTGTACCAGTCACGGACCTCTTCATTGGTGTAGAGGTGGGCATGGCGCACTGCGTGGGTGTGTCGGGTTGTCGGTGAGAGTGCCGAGATGTGAACCAGCAGCGTTTTCAGGCCGAAGAGGTCATTCGCTTCTTGATCTTCATCCCACTTAGCCCTGCGCAGCGCGGTGGTCACTTCTGTACGCGCTATTCTGTTCGCCCGGCGTTTCTCGATACCGGCCTGGTCCGTCAGGTTGCGGGCAATGTCCAGCGGATTGAGACCACGGCCCACGCCATCAGTCAGCACGCGCGCCATGTCGCGCTTAACTTCCGCACTCAGTCCCTTCATTTCCTCAAACACACGGGCATGCACCAGCGCCATGCGTTGCTGGTACGGGTCGCTTGCGAGGATGGACGTCAGCGACTCACGCCCGGCGGCGTACACCGGGGATTGCTGGCTGAGGTTGTAGAACGACTGTCCGGTCCCTTTCTCCGATGCCAGATCGATGTACTCGTAAAACCACAGGTCGTAATCGCCACCTTCAAGCAGCACCTGATCCACCAGGTAACTGGCATCGTTCAGGATGATGGAGAGTAGCGTTGGGTTTAGCTGGTATTCGTATCTGGCGTTTACTGCGAGGGAGGAAGGTATTTTGTCGAGTGCTGATTTGTACGCTTTACCAATCTTATTCATCCGCCTGGCGAAATCTTTCATTGCCCGGCGTTCCAGCGCATCGGCTCCGGTCGGATCCTGATAGTTACGCGGTAGAATTGGTGGCTTCGTCTTCTTCGTCGCCATCCTCTTCTCCTAACGGGAATTCATCAACGTTTTCATAACCGGCGGCTGTGCGAATTTCTTCGCGACTGAATGCCGGATTTTCTCCGCTGCCCTGGAACGTCTGGTTAATCTCAGCCATGGTTTTTGCATTGGCGAGCTTCTCAGTTCCAGTCTGTTCGTTGAGGTCATCCCAGATAACCGTCTTCTCGCTGACTGCATCAATAATTTTCAGATCAATGAGCTTGTCACTGAAGTCTTCAATTTCGAATGACAGGTCACCGCGGCGTGACTGGCAGCGCGCGTTGAAATATTTCTGATCCTCGGTGCTTGCCCTTTCACCCGTCTGCATCCCAACCAGAACTTTCACAGGGATATCAACAGATGCAGCGAAGGTTTGTAGGTTGACGTTATAGGTCGCTGACGGATCCGCTACAGCTGTGACCAGTGGTGTGACTGTAGCCCCTTGGGTTGTCATCAGAACATCGTTACCACGGTTCATTTCCCCGGCAACTTCGTTAAACTTATCCTGCAACTCGTCAATGCTCACGCCATAAAGTGACGCGAGATTGTTGAAGTCGATTTCCTTCTCAAAATTTACATTAAGCTGCCGCGCGGCGTTCTTCAGGAATGACTCACCAGAACCACCCTCGACCTTCTCAAGGCTGACGCAGGCGTTATAGCCAGGCTCAAGGAAGCCAATAGCATCATTAGAATAGTCACCAAGGATGAAGACGCGATCGGGATGTACGAAGCGCTTATTTGTCCCGCCATTTGGCAAGCTCTCAACGTATTTCCACTGCTTTGGCTGGCCGTAATCTGCCGATTTCTGGTCAGTAACCCACTCGCTAACTGTTAGTGACCCAGCCCATGCGATCGTCACCTTTTTTAGTGACTTCCCACGAACAACCGGCTGGTCCCACTCTCTGGAATCATTGATGTGCAGCAGGATGCCAGCATAGCGACCGACCAGGCGGCGGCGGTCAGCTTCAGCAAAGGCCCGCCATAGGCGCTTTGTGAAAACCTTTTTGGTGATCTTCTCCCAGGTAGTCTCATCCTTGCTCTCGTCGGCATCATCACCCTCAATGATTTCCGGGTTAGTCTGCCAGCACTTGCCCACCAGCTTCTCTACTGCACCGTGGGCTATTCCACCACGACGGTACAGTGCGTAGAGGTTTTCGTAGGTTACCTGCTCAGGGAAGCCATACTCACACCATGCGGAATGGCGCTTATTGTCCAACCCCATCGTCGGTGCCATCAGCCCCATTCGGGCACGCGCCATCAGCGCATCGTTCAACGCATGGTTGACGGCGAGAGTCAATTTGTCAGTCATGGATTGTCCGTTGGTGGATTTATGGCAATAAAAAAGGCCGCCGTGGCGACCATGTGTTTTGTGTAATTTTACTCGAAATCTTCCGGCACCTTACCTTCTTCTTTCATCCAAGCGAGTAACTGTTTTGCACTGGTTTCTTCATCCTCTGCGAATACCCCGTAACTACGTACACATTCGCCAGGGACACGTTTCAGTGTAAGGGTGGCTCTTACCTGCCCTTCAGCAACTTCATCAAATTCGATTTTCATGGCCGATCCATTTGCTAATTTAAGTGAATAAGCATCTTATCGGCCCTGCAGACGTTTTGGAATCATCATTCCAACAGGCTGCGATCCATTCAGTTCTGTCAGCGCGTAAACCATCGCGTCGAGGCGGTCAGGCGATTTCTTAGCGGTGGCGGGTATGTATTCCATCAGCTGGTTCTCCAACACGTAGAGGTTGCCGTGATTAGCCACACGGCCCTGCTCGTATAACGCGGATATCGGCTCCGCGCGGGCATACTTCCCTTTGCTGGCATGGACACGAATGATGCGACCTTTGAACCCGGCGTTGCGGAGTGTCTCCTCCGCCATGTCTCCGCCCTGGTTCGTCTCGATGACTATCGCGTCAGCTTCGTGTTGCTCATAGGCCGATATGGCTTTCTTGGCCCATCCAGCAGGTGAATATTTTCCGCTGTAATCGCCATCCACAGAGAACTGCTTTTTGTCACCGGCACCATATAAGCTGGCAGCGACAATGCCTGTTTCATCGCTCTCGTCGCTGTTTGTTGCCTGTGGGTCAATCGCCACGACTGTGCGAACCTTACCGTGATGAATTTGTAGCTCGCGTGCCGCGCTGATCATCACTTCTGTCCACAGGGCTCCTTCAGCATTAAACCTGCGTGGCTTCTGCATGTACTGAGCTTCTGCGGTGCGCCGGTGAGAGAACAGCGATACGCGGTGCGATTCATTGTGCTTAAAAGGCCACAGCCAGCCGTCAGGCAAGCCATGGTCAATCGGTATAGCGTGGGTGTTTTCAGGGTACTGCGCAGCGTATGGCTGACTGTTGTCGATAATCACCGGAAGATTCAGGTGGTGCCACTTCTCACCACTCCCGCCACGCAGTAGATAGCCGCTCAGGTCGTGGTAATGGATCCGCTGCATGATGACAATCATCGGCGTCGTCTCGATCGCCAGTCGTGATTTGATTGTCTCGTTGAAACGGTTGTTCACGCCGTCGCGGACGATCTCAGAGTAAGCGTCATCCGGCTTAACAGGGTCATCGATAATCAGCGCGCCCTGCCAACCCGGCTCCATATGGCCGGCACGGAAGCCGGTAACCTGCCCCGCAGCTGATGACGCGTAAACGCCGCCGCCATGTTCGGTCCACCACATTGCTTTGCTGTCTGCGTCATCGCGCAACGACATCGGCCACATCGACTGGTAGGCCTGCGACTTAATCATGCCGCGCGCGGTTGAGGAGTTCAGCAGCGCCAGGTTATGCGAATAGGACAGGTGCATGAAACGGGCCCGGCAGTTCAGCGCCAGCCCTCGGCCCATCATATTGATGGTCGCCAGTTCCGTTTTCGTGTACCCAGGCGGGACGTTGATGATCAGGCGCTGAATCTCACCATCAATGACGCGGTCCAGCGTCTGCTGAATCACCTTGTGGTGCGGCGCGACAATCATCTTTCCGCCGGTGCGCTGCTTGAAGAAGTAGCGCGCGTAATAGAGCCCGTCCTCTTCGCATTCAACCTTACGGGCAAATGTCTTTTGCTCAGCAGTCGTCATCCTCCATCATCTCCTGCCGTGCGGATTTGTATTCCTCTTTGCTCATGGTGATCGTCTGGATGGCGCCACCATTAGGGCCGGAATGTTCAAACTTGTGCTTATTGGTGTAGGCATCGCCGCATTCCTTCGCCGCCTGCTCGATGATCTCTGCCGTAAGCGCGAGGTTCTTCATGCCCTCGGCGCGCGTTGCCATACGGTCGAGAACGCGGAGTCGGTATGCCTTGTTGGCGATCGGAATATCGGAGATTTCATTCTGGAAGCGCTCGCGGGTGGCATTGAACATGTCCACCCACTTCTGCGCCAGCCCCCTGCCGTTTGCTTTCGTCGGGTCGTGAGATTCGACCTGCTGACGAGTGATGCTCAGGCCAAATTCTTTTTTGACCAGCTCAACCACCTGGGATGGGGTATCGAAGCAGGCAAGGGACTGAACGATGAAGGCTTTGACCTCACCTTTCAGTGTCGCCATAGATTACCTGCCTGTCATAATCAGTC
Source organism: Enterobacter cloacae complex sp. P2B (assembly GCF_014895985.1). Classification (NCBI taxonomy): domain Bacteria; kingdom Pseudomonadati; phylum Pseudomonadota; class Gammaproteobacteria; order Enterobacterales; family Enterobacteriaceae; genus Enterobacter; species Enterobacter cloacae complex sp. P2B. The sequence goes on from NZ_JADBQQ010000005.1 coordinate 122,709, forward strand.
ATATTGTTAGGCCAGCTTTAACATGCACGTCCCGCATGACCTGGCTATATCGATGTGAGCCACTTCTGCAGGCGCATTTGCCGCATCAACGAGCTCCTGTACTTCTTTGCTGGCACCGTATCGACGTACGACACCAGTGAATTCTTCGACGTCGTGGCCGCGCAGTGTAAGCACTGGCTGCCCGGTCTCTTTGTTGAACTTCGGCGCGCCGAAATCATCGGTGGCCTGAGCGATGTGGTAAAGCTCGTGCTCTACCAGTGCGCAGAACTCGAGGTCACTGCATTGTGAGCAGTAATCGGCTGCCAGCGTGATGATGAAATTCGGTATTCGCCCGAACCATTCATGCATCTGCTGTTCCATTCTGGCTTTCTGCCATCCACCGGCGCGGAGCATTACCTGTTCGGCTTGACCGAGAACGTAGCGGCCCTTCTTCGCGAACGAATCGGACGCCCACATGAAGCAGAGATCAGCCTCAAGCAGGTGCTCATGGTCAGGGTTATGGATGCTGCCGGTATCGCTGAGGATTTGGCGGTTTATCCACTCATGCACTTCGTTAGCGGGGATCAGCCTGGTGTATGGCTGCCAGCTTTCGGAGTCGATGAAGTTAACTGGCGGGTATGGCCTGCGCTCGTCATCGTTAACCATGGGTTACTCCGTAGTTTGTTCGGTCTGCTCTGCTGATACTGGCGTGAATCTCATGCGCTTCACGTCAGTTGGGATGAAGTACAGCCACTCACCATCCTCGTTCGCCAGCGGCACAAAGCCGTTAACCAGTTCAGGCTGACGCCGAGACATCTTGCCCGTGAAGGTTTCATCTGTTTGGGTGATTAGCGTGATTTGGTAGATGTCGGACATTGAGAGCCTCTTAATGAGCTTGAGGGATGTCGCATTAATTTTCCTCTACATGAGAATATAACTTATCACTCACTGTAGGAGCAGGGGTCGACTGACTCGATTTTCCTATAGGAGGTAACATGTCCCAAAACCAATTTTTCGAACTCGCAAAGGCCTATGCCGACGGCATCAATGCGATCATTTCTCTGATTTGCCTGTTGATTGCAAAGCACTACGGCGTTCTTCAATACTTCTAATCCCCGCCTTATCCAGATTGCACTGCCCCAGCGCCGTGTAGAGCTGAGCGTTTAACTCCAGACTTGCCTGCCACGTGAACGGAACCGCCATTCCGGGGATCGGCGTGTCTGTGGTCAGGTCAGCGCTTATCGGCACCACTGGGGCCGGAACGTAAACTGTCTGCGTATTCCCGCAGGCTGTCAGCAGCGGCAGAAGGAACAAGCTGGTTAGCGCACGGATCGCCTTCAAGCGCCTGCCTGATGTAGACAATGCGCGTCTCGCCTTTTTGGGCCAGTTCGTTCTTTGCATTCTGGGTAGCCTGTGATATGTCACGGATGAGGTTCATCGTGGTGATCACGTTGTTGGTGATCGCCTCCGATTTGTCTGCCCGGACCGTCGCCTTATCGCGCTGGTCTTTGTAGGTGATGGCGTTGTCGCGGTAGTGGTTCACGAAGAGCGCCAGCATGCCGATTACAGCCACCACCAGCAACTGCAACCAGTAACGCCTGACCAGTGCACCAATCACGACAGGAACAGAGCGCGCTCTGCCTCACGGCGACGTGTCAGGCCATTCAGCACCTTCCCACCAGCTTTATTCCAGCGCAGGAACTCATCGGCAGCGCCAGCGCAATCTCCGGCATTGAGTTTTCGCAGGAGAGTAGATGTCGACAATGACCGGGCGCCGAGGTTATACGTGAACGACACCAGGGCATCAAATTGCCCCTGAGTCAGACCGACTTTAACCAGTCGTGACACGTCACTTTCATAGCTGACCAGCCCGGCCTTCAGCAGACGCTCTGCCGTTTCCTGCTTAATCGTCATCCCGGCGCGGATTGGTTTTCCGTCGACAGGCTGAGTCCAGCCATAGCCGATCGTCCAGACGCCGACACTGTCCTGGTAGGCTGTGAGTTTGCAGCCTTCGAACTCTTTGATCAGGGCAATGCCCTTTTCGCTGGTATGCATGGACTACTCCGTTATAACGACCTTCGCAAGGTTTCCACGCGCCAGCCACACCGCCATGCAGATGAGGGAGTTCAGCAGCAGATCGCCGAGGTTAACCTGTACGTAGTGGCCGAGCAGAATGTTGAAGGCGTTGAATCCGGCGGCAAGGATGACCAAGTAGGCCAGTACCGCGACACTCAGGCGATGACGCTTTCCCTCTTTCCGGAAAAACATCAGCCTGACCATGATTAAAAGGCAAACTATGGCGTTTGCATCCATCAGAAGAAGCTGCCATGTCATTTATCTTCCTCCCCCAGCCCCGGCATCTTCCCGCTTTTGGATTTGCGGAGAATACGCAGCAGGACTGCCACGGAAATGGAAGCAGTGACAATTGCACCGACAGCTGGCGATACCTCAATGCTGGCCGGTGGCTTCATCAGGCTTAACGGCGTGTTGATGATTCCGGCCATGATTTTCGCCATGGGTACGGAGAAGAACACCCCACTGATAAACGATATCAGCGCAAAGATAGCCTGCTTCCAGAGTTGATGGGGATCTGAGGTCAGAACGTATAGCGCCGTTCCGGCGAGTGATCCGAGCATCACTGCTGGAGTCGCCTCCGGAAACAGCGTGGCAAAGGTTACACCGACTGATGACGATGTAAGACCAACGCCTACGATAGTGAAGGTCTCAGACATATTTATTCCGTGTGTAGTTGGTTCAGGCCCTCGGGACGATTTAACAAGAAGGCATGTCGAGGATGGTTCCCGGAGCCTGAAAATAAAAAAGCCAGCGACAGGCTGGCAATGTGAGGGTAAGGCAATGTCGACTCTATGGCCGAAGGGTCCCAGGTAGTGGGTTCTGTGTGTGGCGATCGGACTCGAACCGATACTCAGGTTCAGCATTAGCATCATGCCTGCCCTGCCGGATAACCGGTTGATGCGTTACTCTACCCATTCAACCCGCAAGCGGGAATTGAGTTACACCACAACGGATAGAGCACTGGACGCCCGGATGGCATTAGTCGCGTCTACCGGTTTTCGCCTTGTTCAATGCTCTTTCCTGTTGTGCACTCCGTTTCGTGGAGCGGACGGCATAACGTATTCGCGAATTCAGTTATGCACCTGATGCAAGATAAAGCCGCCGCGATGACGACTTGTTTTGCTGATGGCTCGCCTGGCTGGATTCGAACCAGCGACCAACCGCTTAGAAGGCGGTTGCTCTTTCCTCTGAGCTACAGGCAAATTGGTGCAGGGCAAAGGAATCGAACCTCTGACGCGCAGCTTACAAGGCTGCCGTTCTGCCACTGAACTAGACCGGCGAATTTGGCGGGACAGGAAGGATTCGAACCTTCGACCATTCGGTTAACAGCCGAACGCACAACCGCTGTGCTTCTGACCATGAAACGAAAAAGCCCCGCACGATGGCGAGGCGGGTAATTTTATTCTTTGTAGTTAAGGCGCTGGTTTCCAGTCACCCCATTCAGGCTCACTTGAGGATTTAAACCAACCCTCGATCGCCTTCATTGCTGCTTCGGTACACTCTTCGCAGTTGGATGGGTGAGCTGGCTTTCCGTCATCACCGATGCTGTAGGAGCAACCCTTACGCCACTCCTCTATTACCTTGAGTGGGTGCATGGGTCTTTTAAGCTGGCTTACTTCCATCTCAACCTCTTAACGAAGTGTTTGATACCGCCAATGCATACAACAATGGCACAATATCAGATTTACATGAAATATATGCGTTTCAATCCAGTTTTGCAAGACTTCTATCGAAATTTGTCGCCTTTTGTTGTGAACGTGATCGCTTAACCTGCAACAAAGCACCGCTGTCCAGGCGAAGGAAGATACGTCTCATCTCCACCCAGCGGTCCGTAAACGTTTCTGACCAGTTCTTTGGCGTTACGCCCACCAGTTCCGCGAGCACCTGATATTCGTACGTCTCACGCCCTGCCAGTTCAGCTTTGACGCCCTGCGCCGCCAGCCATATCAGCTTCTTCAGGCGCTCCATCGTCTTGCTCGCCACCTTCCTCGCTCCGAGCTGCTCCCGGAACTCAGCCCATGCCCACTGGGTGATCGCCACCTGGTACTCGAAGCGGATGTTCTCGCTGTAGTTCCACAGCAGCCATGCTTTCTGGTGCTCCTCCAGCGACAGAACAGCGCGGCGCCATGAGGCGGTGACGAACTCAACCGGGCTGACTAACGCGATAGACGATCCCTTGGCGCGGGACTGGCTGCCGCTCATCGCCGGGCCGTCGGGGTTAACCTTCCGGCCGGTGACCGGGTCGGTTATTTTCTTCCGTCCCCGACTGCGCGCCGTCGCGGTGAACTGTGCATTCTCGGCGAAAGCTACCAGTTGCCCTTTCGTCGCCCCGCTCAGATCTGCGGTCGCCACAATGAGCTGCTGACGTACGTATTCCAGTTGCTGACTGTTCATGCGGCTTCCTTATGTGGCTGGTTTGTTTTGGTCTGGCTGTGCTTTGCTACTGGCGGCAGATTAGCGCGCTTAACGCTTTCTGCCTGGTACCGGAGGAAGTCGGCGTGATTCATGCTGCCTCCTGTCGGCGGGCACGGCGTTTTTCCAGCGCGCGGGATTTACGGGTGAAGATGGATTTGATGCGCCGCAGGTATGGGATGTCGAACCGGCGGACGGAATTGTCGTTGTTTATCGCCTCAACTTTTTCGGCACCAATGCGCTCAATAAGGCCCTGTTCAAATGCCTTTTGCGCGCCGTCCCGATCACGGTTGCAATAGACGCACTGAGCTGCGGTATTGTGAAGGTTGAAAGCCAGATGCGCGGCAGCTCCACGGGTGCGGTAGTGGCCGCAGTCCATGGTTCCGCCAAACTTCTGCTCTGGCATCCTGCCGCAGCTGATACATGGCTTGCCAGCATCCCTCAGACGGACGTACCGGTTGAAAGCCGCCTGCGCTTCAGCCCTCCACTGCGGTTTCGTTTTTAGCGCCACCTTTCTCGCTTTCAGATCCCGGCGATCCGCCCGCTCTTTCTCTTTGCGCTCCTTGATGCGCTTAGCCGCGGCTTTCACCTTCTCCTTTTCTCGTTCTTCCATCGCGAGGATTGTGCCGTGCTCCGGACAGCACCAGCGGATCCGGATGTCATGGAATTTCGGCACGAAGTATTCACTGCATACTTTGCACTTACGGCGGGATGGTTTACGCATGATTCCTCCGTGCCGCGAGACGCAGCCATTTCTGATCCACCAGGCGGGCGGTGTAGCCTTTCAAGGTCGGGATATCGGACGGCTTAACCGCAGGCTTGCGCTGTCGGCGCGCCGGAACGCGGAAGATTTCGTTGGTGATGACGCGGGATAGTGGAGTAGACATCACGCCTCCTGCTTATCGCGCAGCTGCTGGTATTCGCAACCGTTCGGAATTGTCAGGGCCAGGCCGAACTGGGCGCACCACATTTCAACCTTCACCAGGAAGATATGCATTTCGCCTGTATCGAGGTCGGCGGTGTGGCGTGGCTCCCAGGTCGTGGTTTTCTCACCGGTGATGAAGTCGGTGTAGGTCACCTCTTCACAGCCGAGATAGGTTTTCTTGAGGTTGCGCTTAACCCACTCCGGAGTTGCGTCGGTACGTCCGGAGCTAACCAGGTACTCGCTGATTTCCGTGTACCACATGTGGCTGAGCGCGTTCTGCGACAGGCTGCGCTTCTCGCGCCATGGCTTAACCTGAAGGCGGAAACATTGCCCGGCATCCAGCAATGGCTGAATCTGCTGGCCTATGGCGGCGAAGTTGCCGCGATGGAGTTTGATACCGTCTACTGGCAGAGTCATACGGCCTCCTTGACGGAAACCGCAGAATGCAGAAAATCGCAGGTGCATTTCTGCATCTGTGACAATGTGAGGAGTTCAGATTGTGGTCGCATTTAAGTCCCCTTAAATGCGCAGAAGTCGCAACCGGCTGTTCAGACCAACTGCGACTTAATTATAGCATCACTTTTGAAAAATGATTATCAAGAATCACTGCCTAAGCTGCCAACTGCTCCCGGTGGATAAACAGCAACTTTCTCTGAACGCCTCGGTAAAGATCGGGGTGTATGCTGTCGCATAGCCCTTTGTATTCCAGAGCTATCTCAAGCTTCTTAAAGAACCATGCTTCATGCGCCTCCATCGGATCATCGTAAAGACCGAGGAATAAATATTTCCCCTTGCTGTCATTGGCCCTGGACATGTATTTACCATGCTGCTTATCCCAGCCTACCCCTATTGGTAAATCACCTCGTTTACAATCTCTCCCAACGGTGAAGTTATTCAGCTCTTTAGGGATGTAGACGCATGTGGATGGCCCATAAACCTGATTTCCTGGGATAAGGAGGTCCTTATCGAGATGCCATCCGGTCCTATATCGTGGCTTCCACCAGGCGTAGAAAGCAGAAAACTTATGCCAGGCAGGGTCGAGTGATACCTGAAGATATTGCTTACGTGCGCTACGATATGATTCGCCATAACAGCGCTGAAGCATGTTAATCCATGCTGCGTAAGCTCCATGACGAATGATTTTCCCGTCCATAATGCAACCGATACAGAACTCTGCATCGTTTTCGGCTACGTTGTAGATCAACTTCTGCCGCTTCTGTTTTCTCGGCATGGATTCGAGAATGGCGTCAGTTTCAGGTGAGTGCCAAGGCATCACTTCACCTCCTGCTTAGGTGCTGCTTCAATCATCGCGCGGTAGGCAGCCTGCATGTTATGGTCATCATCGTCTGTGTTTGGCGCTGAATCCCATGCTGCACGCATATCCTGAGTGAGCTCAACCGGCACCGCCACCCACCCCTCTGGCAACTTATAAGCCGTCGTTACAGGTTCGGCACCCTGAAGCATGGCGGCGCGGCATTCATCAACAGCCTGACACAGCTTGGCGCGGTGATGTCCAGCCATAGTCCCTTTGTTCCAGTCATGCCCCATTGTCATGCCGTAAGCATGGTGGAGAAGGCGCTTGAAACATTCAGGCACAGATACCGGCGCTGGCGGGGCGGAGCGATACAGAAGCACATCACCCATTTCCGTTCTGGATGCTGGCCATACATCGGCATCAGAGCCTGATTTGAGATAATCAAGATTGGGCTGGTCGATGACGCACACAGCCTCCGCTTCGAGCGATGCCAGCGCGATACGCACCAGCTCATTCAAGATTGCCACATCAGCGTGACCTAGGGTGTAACCAGCTTTCAAATCAGCAACTGCTTGCACAGCCTGTTTGTCGATGTTGCTCATTGGGCTGCTCCTTTTGGCGGATTCCAGACATAGGCAGGCGAGATAATAAATTCCATGCAGGTGCCGCGCTCGTTGTATTGTTCCAGCATTTCAAGAATGTCAGAGTCAGCCTGTGTATCTCCGTAGCTCCCAACGATGCAGAGCAATTCGACAGGAGCACCGAGGTTTTGCAGAGCAATCGTCAAATGCTTTGCTAATGCCATTTTCATTGCTTCGTTGCTCATGACTGCACTCCTTTGCGAATTTGGGCGGCATCCTCTCGAAGGGCTTCAGCGTATTCAGATGCTGCTCTGCTGGCCTTAGCTCTCCATCCGGTTGTGATGTTGTTGGTCTTAATAGCCTCTTCAGCGAACATCAACGCAAACATCTCCACACCCTGCGCCCGCACTTCAGCCAGGAAAGACTGATAAGCTGGAATCTGCAGCACAGCCAGTGAACGAATCATTTTCTGCACTTCCGGTGGGCACTGCTCATAGCGATCGTCTGTGATGAACACTGCCTCGTTGTGGATTGCTTCGACTGCACTCAGTTCCGCAGCCAGCGCAGCGCATCTGGCTTCAAGTGCGGCGTAGTCTTCGTGATGAACGTAAGCTCCATCACTGCTCGATTCCATGCTCATGCCGCCAAAAGTGCCAATGTCATAACGTTTCACGCTCATGCCCCTACCCTCCCCCAAACCATCAATACTCGCTTCATCGCCGCGCTGTTGCGGCACTCCTGAAATATTCCGTTGGTACAGCTGCGCGCGGTGCCGTCCTGCTCTTCCGGCGTCGCCAGGCGATAAGTCACCGTTCGCCATACCTTGCTCACACGGACAATCTTGCGGGCCCGCTCCAGATCGATGGCGTTCTTCGTGATGCAGTTGATGGTCATGCCGCACTCTGTGGCCACATCCTTCGCGGTGAAGGTCCGGTGCGTTTCGAGATAACGCAGAATTGCCTGTTTGCCTTTCATCGTCTTAGCACTCATAGTCAGCCTCCTGTTGCATCTGGCCGCTGTAGGTGAAATCTACCGGGTCCAGGCCGGAGTAGCGGCTGCTGAAGTGGTAGGTCTTTTCTGCCCCCGGCGCATGGCGGGACTTCACACAGATGATTTCGGTGATGCCTTTCAGCTCGGTGTTCTCGTTGTACTTCTCATCCCGATACACCATGAAGATCACATCTGCTTCCTGCTCAATGACGCCAGACTCTCGCAGGTCTGCCGCTACGGGACGCTTATTAGCGCGCTGTTCAAGGTTTCGGTTCAGCTGGGCCAGAGCGATGACCGGGCAACGCAATTCTTTCGCCAGGTTCTTCAGGCCAGTGGCGATCTCCCCTACGCTGCGGTTCATGTTCTCCGGGTCTGACATCCGCATCTTCTGGAGATAATCGACGATTACCACGCCCAGTCCGCCCAACTTCTTGCTCATACGCCGCGCTTCCGCACGCACCTGGTGAACGCTTAGGGATGGCTTGTCATTGATGTAGATCGGAGAGTCGATGAACTCCTTCATGCAGTGACTAACCTTCCCCCATGCCTCGTCCATTTTCCCGCTAACCTTGCTCAGCAGATCTTCTTTGCTTACCCGCGCCCGGTGGAAAGCTACTCGCTCAGAGATTTGTTCCACTGGCATCTCGAGACTGAAGAACAGCACCGGTTTTTTGTTTTTGAGGCCTACGGTTTCTGTCACTGTGGTGCTAAACATCGTTTTACCCATGCCAGGGCGCCCGCCAACGACGATAAAATCCGTATTGTTGAATCCTCCGAAAGCGCTATCGATAGTCGACATGCCGAGCTCTGTTTTGTATTTCCAGATGTCGCCATTGATGATCGCCTGGATTGTTTCCAGCGACATGTCGATGCCAGTGGTGATGTGTTCAGTTCCGTAGTCAGCGCTGTGCTCAATCCCAGAGATGTCGGCCTGAATGTTGCCAATGATGTCTGCTATACCCTCGGTCGTTGGTTCGGACAACTTCTGGATCCCAACCTGTAACGCCAGGGTCATACGGCGACCAAGGTACATTTCCCGAAGCTTTTCGCAGTAGGCTGCAAGGTTTGCGAAAGACGGAGTGTTTTTGCTGCATTCAGCCAGGTAAGCGAACCCACCCGCACTCTCAAGAACCCCGAGTTGTTCAAGATCGCTGGTCAACGTAAGCAGGTCTATCTTCGAACCGGATTCGTTGAGTCGCTTATATGACCGCAGAGCCACTTTATGGGGCGTTGCTGTGAAGTGGTCCTCAGTCAGACCCTCAATCGCATCGGTAGCCATGTCGGCGCCATCTGCGCGACCTGCTGCAAGCATTATTCCGCCAATGACGGCCTGCTCAACGTATAAATCAATAAAACGGCTCATGCTTTGACTCCCTTGCGCTCACGGTGCTCGTTGATGGCCTGCTCGTAGACAGATCCCCAGTTCTTCGGATTCAGTATCCAGTCGAGAGTCAGCCATGGCTGATCGCCTCTGGTGCCGAACAGGGAAGACTTGCTAATCAGCTCGAAGGCCATTCCCATGTGCTTCAGTTCTCGCCAGTTGCCCTGGGTGGTTTTGCCGTTCCACACAGCTTCCAGGTCTCGATAGGCCGGACGGCGGCGGTTCCACTCATGCAGTGAAACGGCCTTCGAAGGGAATTTTTCATTCCAGAGCTTGATGATCTCTTCGTGCGGACAGGCTTTCGGGTTGCTTCCATGACCATCTGCCCATATCAGGGCGTCTGACAGGTATCCATCAAAGCGGGTCATACGGCACAGGTTCTCTGGCTTGAAGCTGTGACCCCAGTTCACATGGGCCCAGCGGATAACGAGTTTCAGCTCTTCAGCGGTGTAGCACTGGTCTTTGCTCTTCACCGTGGAGAGAGCTTTCTCGAAAGGCGCCAGTGCAGCACAACGACTACCCGTTAGCTCGTTGAAGTAATCCATCACTTCCTGAGCGAGTGAGTTTTCCCCCTGGGGGGATTTAGGGGGATCTTGTTTTTCTGTATTTTGATTATTGTCTTTTGTGGTTAGCACCTTCTGCTTAGTTCCGTTAGCAACTTCCGCTAATGTTTTCTTAGCAGGTTTAGCTAATGTTTTGCAGAATCCGTTAACCTTCGTTTTCCAGTCGGAAACATTGGTATTCATGCCAACTTTGCGGCCTTCCTGAATGAATACCTTCTTGCTGATCAGCAGATTTTTTGCAGTAGAGCAATGCGTGTGGTGCTTACCAACCATCTGCTCCAATTGCTCGTTGCTGACCCAATCCATTTTTTTATTGAAGCCGTATGTCTTGCGCCAGACTGCCAGCACAATGCACATCTCAGTTTCGCTCAAACCTGAAGCCATAACGGCATCAAGAAGCTCATTCGCAACGCGAGTGAACCCATCTTCCAGTTGCGCCACACGATGCTCCACGACCTCCAGCGGCGGCCTGTAGTCTGCTAAATGCTTAACGACGCCCATGCTTCACCCCTGCCTGAATCAGTGCCAGTCTTGCCATGCCAACGAAGCGCTCAGCGAACGCCCTGTTTTTTGAGGCGGCGACAACCAGGCCATCTGGTGAATCTGGATGGCGACGTTCCTCTTTTTCCTGGTACTTTTTGCGAGTTTTTGACATACTTACTCCCGTTACTTGGCGTAACACAGTGTGATAAGGGCCTTTGAAGTTACCGCTTCAAGGGCTTTTTCTTTTCTGGTGCCTCTCACATAACCCCCAGCATCGACGTCACCATCGTCATCAGCGGCCCTACCTGTTCCGGCATAAGGCGGAACAGCGACGCTATACCCTCGCTTACCTCTTTCAGCTTCTGATGCTCTGGAGCGTCCAGCAGCACTGCCTGTTTAGCCTCGGCACACTCTTTCATCGCAGAGGCGATCAGCGACATCGTGTCGTTCTGTGGTGCCAGGCGGTTGCGGTATTCCAGCGGAAGGACCGCCATGATTGCCGGTGTCAGCTGCCGAACATTCTCGCGGTACTGCTCAGAGTCGAAACGGTTATCCAGAAAGCGAAAAAGTTTCTGGCGTGCCCGGCTGATGTCTTCCGGGAAGCTGATGGCGGTCCCGCCATGCTCCCGGTATTCGTTGATGATCAGCGCCGAAACCACATCCTGGTTGTCCAGCGCCGATGACCATGCCCGGACCGCATCGCGGATCTTTTCGTGGTCTGGCGCCGCTTTAGGTTGAGCGCGGTTTATCACCGCTCCCGGGTGTATTCCGGTATTGTGTTGATACGCAAGTGAATGCATTGCTTTCCCTTTCGTTGTTAAGGCCGCCGTTAAGCGGCATGGTTGTCAGGGTGTGGAAAGATGGACGGCAGGTCCGGGCGGAATTCGTGAGCCTGGATTTCACCACCAACCGCTTTCACCAGTTCAGGAACGTGAACCGGGGAGATGCGTTTCTTTCCGTTAAGCCAGTCACAGATAGTGGACTGGGCTTTGCCGCAACGTTTTGCCAGTTCTTTCTGGCTGCCAGCGATGGCGATCGCTTTCTCTACTGCGGAGTTCTTCTCTACTGTTGGGGTCTTCATAATCACCTCAGCTATCAGTTAAAAGCGATTATGGTTATCACTTTAGCGAATGTCAATCGCATAGGCGATTTTTTGCTAAATAATCGCTTGAGCGATAGAGTTAAAGAAGTCATTAACAGAGGTGAATATGGGATTCTCGGAGCGCTTAGCGCAGGCAATGGAAAACGCTGGATATACACAGGGTCGATTAGCTAAAGAGGTCGACATGGCTCAGTCCAGCGTAAATAAGTTACTAAAGAATGCTAAAGGCTCTCGAAAAACCGTTGAGATTGCCTCTGTACTTGGTGTTCGCCCTGAATGGCTTTCTACTGGTGAGGGGGAAATGGCTGCCGGTGGCGCCAGGGAGTCAACTGCGCTATACCAGGTTAAGCCGTCACTGAATGGGATTTATCGCGTGGATGTACTCGACGTTAAAGCCAGTGCTGGGCCGGGCACACTGGTCACCAGCGATTTCATTGAAACTATCCGGGCCATCGAATACACGAATGAGCAGGCGCGAGCGCTGTTTGGCAACCGGCCAGCTACACACGTTAAGGTCATTACCGTTAATGGTGACAGTATGGATGGCACCATTTCGCCTGGAGATCAGATCTTCGTTGATACCGGCGTTACGCATTTTGATGGTGACGGGGTATATGTCTTCGTCTTCGGCAAAACACTGCATGTTAAGCGACTTCAGATGCAGCGTGACCGTCTCGCAGTAATATCCGACAACCCCATTTACGAGAAGTGGTACGTTGAGCCAGAGGACGAGGACGCGTTCTACGTCATGGCAAAGGTACTACTCAGACAGTCAGTCGACTATAAACGATTCGCATAACCCGCTCCGGCGGGTTTTTTATTATCCGCAGATCCATCCTCTCTTTCTCACCCCTTCTAAAAACCAAATCCTTATCACTTTTTTCTTCAGAAAATAAAAAAATATCGCTTTAACATTCAATGCATTATCGCTTTATCGATGATAAATATCGTTTTGGCGATTGACTCAAATAATCGCTTTAGCTATTGTTAGTCCATCGAAACGAAACATCGACAGCTGAGCGAAGTTAGCCAGCGGCGGACAGCAAGTCGCCTGCTTTTTAACAACATGCAAAGTCGGAACAGCACTCGGTAATCCTGTTTAGACCCCAACGTAAAAATTCGGCGCAGCACCGGGCGCGATCCGGTCGGTGTGAGGCTACCCCCTCGCGAGAGCGATAAAGGCGTGGGAACGGGCAACACTGGCTGGATGAGAGGTGCGAAGCGCAATGATTATCAAACATAAATCAACTAGTGAGGTGGGTTATGTAGCAGTAAAGCGGATAGACCGCGGCAAGTAGTGCCAATTCAGCACCTGGTGCTGACCCGAATAGCCGAAGCATGGCTAGCCAGATCCACGTCAAAGGTGGAGTGCGCGCTGGGTAGGGTTAATAGAAAAAAGACGTGCCGGTAAAGCAGCGCGAACGCCAGACGCGCACCGGTTATGAGCGGCGATGAGCGACGGAGTCTCAAGGGCATGAGCGCGGCCACTGCGAGAGTGTGGCGAAGTGCTTTGGGCTGGCAGACGGTTATCAGCTAGTTGGTGAGGTAATGGCTCACCAAGGCGATGACGGCTTTCCCTGCTTCATTGTGGGGAGCCAGCACCAAAGCATTTCTCCCGCATCAACGGGTAACTACAGGGGCAATTATGAACGAACAAGCGAACAAAATTCTCGTTGAGCTATTACAGAAAGCGGCGAATGGCATCGATGCTGCGGTGTCATTTAGCCAGGCGCAGATTCCGGAAGTTGTGCATCAGTTGCTGGTATGGAAATTCACCAAAAGCATGATGCTCACACTGGTTATTCTGGCGACTATCCCGGTTGCGAAAAATTCTTCAGGGTAATGATGAAGCGCGAGCAGGACGGAGTTTATGGCGAAGAGGGATATTCATGGGAACGCGGCAAGCCAAAATATAGACCTACATTGGTCTGGGACAAAGACGGCACTATCAGTGCTTCCTCAGTATTTTTTGGCACCATTATGTTCCTGTATTCGGTCATCTCCTTCGTCATCTTATCTGACCTGACGTGGCTAAAAATCTGGCTGGCCCCAAAGCTTTATCTCCTCGAATACGCAGCCTCACTAATTAAGTAACCCGCTCCGGCGGGTTTTTTATCGGCCATACCTCAGCAACTTCACAGAGGTTGCTTAGTTATGACAACCGGCGGCCATCCACCGCCCATTGAAACACTGAATAAATGCGTTGAAGTCTTGTATTAACTGTTCCGTTCGCCGCGATAAGGCTAAGAGGTAATCATGGTAAACCAGCAGCAGATCAGAGAGGCCCAACGACTCGCTTCGTTCGCGGTGCTTCATCGCAATGCTCCGGCGTGGGAAGAAGCAAAGCGCCTTTACGCCGTCGCCATCGGGAGGACTCTTCACTGATGGAAACTTTATTCGCGCTCGTCCTGACCGTGGCAATGACCAACGGTGATTATCAGGATGTCATTCTCGGCGTATACGACAGCCAACAGGAATGCAGCCAGGCAGCTACAGAACAGAAAGTAACAGCTGAATGCTGGCCGGTAGAAAGCATCCTTCGCAACGGCGAGTTCCCGGCGAAATCCATCGCGCAGCAGTAACCACCCTATTCAACCGATCGGCCTGGCTTTCTGCGGGCGGGATCTGCACATCCAAATTTCAGGAGAAACCATGAGCGAAGTAACGGACTTAACTGTCATCGAAATCAAGCCGGAGCAGGCGCCAGTGCTTTACGTAGCCGGCGGCCTTGACGCTTACCTCGAGCAAATCCGCCAGGCAGTAAACGAAGTGCCGGACCTGTCCACGAAGAAAGGCCGTGACCGTGTTGCCTCTCTGTCTGCGCAGGTGTCTCGCAGCAAGACGGCAATTGAAAAGCCAGGACGTGAGTACCTGAAGCGCCTGAAAGAAGCTGTGCGCCCCGCTGAGGCCGAAATTAAACGATTCGTTGATGCTTGTGACGAGCTGCGCGATGCGACCCGGCGCCCACTCACTGAGTGGGAAGCCGCGCAGGAACGCATTAAGGCTGAAGAAGCCATGAACGCGATGCACACCGAAGCGCTGGAGATGAACGAAGAGTTTGACCGCCAGCGCGCCGCGCAAATCGAAGCGGACCACGAAATGGCTCTGCTGATGAATGACAAGTTTGACCGTGACCGCGAAGAGCAGCGCCGCCAGGCGGAACAGGCACAGCGTGAGCATGAAGAGCGCATTAAGCGTGAAGCAGCAGAGCAAGCCCGCCTCGATGCCGAAGCGAAGCACAAAGCTGAGATCGAAGCCGCAGCGCGCCGTGAAGCTGAAGGGAAGGCTCGTGCTGAAGCTTCGGAACGCCAGCGCATTGAAGCGGAACAGCGTGCGGCACGCGAGAAGCAGGAAGCAGAAGCCCGGGCGGAAAGAGAAAAAGCTGAGGCAGTGGAAGCTGAGCGCCTCAAAGCAAAACAGGCAGAAGAGAAACGCCTGGCAGAAGAGAAGCGAATCGCCGATGAGCAGGCAAAACGTGAAGCCGATGTGAAGCACCGCAAAACGGTCGGCACCAACATCGTTAACGCGCTCACCAGCCAAACCAGCTTAACCCGCGAGCAGGCTATCGAAGTGCTTACCGCTCTGAAAGATGACCTGATCCCCTGCGCGAAAATTCATTACTGAGGCAACCATGAACGCATACCTCACTTACGACCGCATCGAAGAACGGCGCTGGGTAGAGCAGCAGCTCACCGACGAGAAAGAGAAGTGGATCGGAGATCGGGCTCGGGAAATCATCGACATGATGCCTAAAGAGCCGTCCGGCCTCTTCCACTTCACGGTCCCGATCGACACCAGCCCATACGAAGGACTTCGCAGCGATAAAGCTGGCGAGGCCTACAACGATTTCATTTCGGCAGTTGCTTACGCCCAGGCGGAATACGACTGGGAACACCGTACCGGCTGCCCGTTTTAATTTTGAGGGGATTAACGATGGCAAACGAATTAACAATCACGGCGAGCGCGCTGCAGGAAAAAGGCATCGACGTCGCTACCTGGAGCGCGCTGAAGAATAGTATCTACCCTGGCGCCAAAGACGAATCGGTAATGATGGCGCTCGATTACTGCCGTGCCCGCCAGTTGGATCCACTACTGAAACCTGTCCACCTCGTGCCGATGAGCGTCAAAGACTCGAGAACAGGTAAAAGTGAATGGCGCGACGTCGTCATGCCGGGCATCGGGCTTTACCGCATTCAGGCAGACCGTTCCGGCGATTATGCCGGTGCTCGTGAGCCCGAGTTCGGGCCAGACGTAACTCAGACGCTCACTGGTGTCGAGGTTACCTTCCCTCAGTGGTGCAAATACACCGTCTTCAAGCGCATGCCCAGCGGCGAGATCGTCGAGTTCAGCGCCAAAGAATACTGGATTGAGAACTATGCCACCGGTGGCCGCGACACCACGGCGCCGAACGCGATGTGGAAAAAGCGCCCATATGGACAGCTGGCGAAATGCGCGGAAGCCCAGGCGTTGCGTAAGGCATGGCCTGAGATTGGACAGCAGCCTACCGCCGAAGAAATGGAAGGCAAATCACTGGACGTAGATATCCGTGACGTCACGCCGCGCAACACCACAGAAGCGCTTCCACCAGCAGCAAGCGAAGAAACGCTTCAGGCGATAACCGATCTCTTAACAACTCTGGATAAAGACTGGGAAAAAGACTTCCTACCACTGTGCAGCGACATCTTCAAACGGCAAATTCTTGAGGCGTCAGAACTCACTGAAGAAGAGGCACAGAAAGGGTTTGGCTTCCTTCAGAAAAGGGCTAAGGCGGCAGCATGACACCAGAAATTATCCTGGCCCGGACCGGTATTGACGTTACTACTATCCAGCAAGGCGACGAGGCATGGCACCGGCTGCGCCTCGGCGTTATCACCGCCTCTGAAGTGCATAACGTCATCGCCAAGCCACGATCTGGGAAGAAGTGGACAGACATGAAAATGTCCTACTTCCACACGCTGCTCGCCGAGGTATGCACCGGCGTCGCGCCAGAGGTTAACGCCAAGGCGCTGGCCTGGGGCAAGCAGTACGAGGAAGACGCCCGCACCCTCTTCGAGTTCACCACGGACGTAAAAGTCACGGAGTCTCCGATCCTGTTCCGTGACGAGAGCATGCGCACCGCGTGCTCCCCTGACGGCTTGTGCAGTAACGATTTCGGCCTCGAATTGAAATGCCCGTTCACCTCCCGCGACTTCATGAAATTCCGCCTTGGCGGTTTCGAAGCCATCAAGTCTGCGTACATGGCACAGGTGCAGTACAGCATGTGGGTGACAGGGAAAGACGCCTGGTTCTTTGCAAACTACGACCCGCGCATGAAACGCGAAGGCATTCACCACGTCGTCGTTGAGCGGGATCCGCAGTACATGACCGATTTCAACGAAATGGTGCCGGAGTTCATTGAGAAGATGGACGAGGCGCTGGCGGAGATCGGCTTCACGTTCGGGGAGCAGTGGAAATGAAACGCACACCCTTCTACCGCAGGCCCGGGCGAACCGGGCAATTCTCCGGCCTCCGTGAGCGCGTTATCTGGATGATTCAGACGCGCGGCCGCCCGGTCACCGGTAGCGAAATCGCTGAGAAGTTTGGCGTAACACTGATCGAGTTTAACCGGGTCGCGAACGGTATTACCCGCGGCTCCGGACAGATAGCTCAGATAGTTAAGTCGGAAAAATGGATCAACGAGGACGGCATCTGCGACCGGACTTTCGACCTGGTCACAAAGCCAAAGGTCGTAACACCTCAGGGTAAATCGCGCCTGTTCACCCGGCGCGCCATCGAACAATCGCAGGAAGGCAGACGGCAGGAGTGCATTCAACGTGCAGCCCGCCGTCGCCGCCTAATTGCTCAGGGCCTCTACATAGACGAAATGGAGTCCATCCTATGACTCACGCTCACGACGACATCAGGGTTGGCACACTGTGCCTTCCCTTCATTGGTAAAGGCTGGCTAATGCCATGGGGTGAAGTGGTCAGCAATCCATTAAAGGCGCAGCGGCTCGCTGAGGAATATCGGGAAAGGCAGGAGGCGGCATGACAGCGAAATACTCACTTCTGTATGCCGATCCGCCTTGGTCTTACGGCAACACCGTCAGCAACGGCGCCGCTGCCGATCACTACTCAACCATGAAGTTAATCGATATCAAACGCCTGCCAGTCTGGGAGCTTGCCGCTGAAAACGCGGTGCTGGCGATGTGGTACACCGGCACGCATAACCAGGAGGCTATCGAACTGGCCGAGGCTTGGGGCTTCACCGTTCGCACGATGAAAGGCTTTACCTGGGTGAAGCTGAACCAGAACGCCGAACTGCGCATCAACAAGGCGATGGCCGAGGGTGAAATCACCGACTTTTACGACTTCCTCGATCTGCTTAACGCCGAGACGCGCATGAACGGCGGCAACCACACCCGTGCAAATACCGAAGACCTGTTGATTGCCACCCGCGGCGCCGGGCTGGAACGAAAGCACGCCGGGGTTAAGCAAGTGGTATATAGCCCGCTCGGTGCGCACAGCGAAAAGCCGTGGGAAGTGCGACATCGGCTGGAACTGCTCTACGGAGATGTGCCGCGCATTGAGCTGTTTAGCCGCAGCGCGGCGCCGGGCTGGGATCACTGGGGAAATCAGTGTGCCACCTCCGCGGTGGAACTGCTGCCCGGGTGCGCCATAGATGTTGTGAAAACGGAGGCTGCATGACGCCAGAAACTGACAACGCCATCCGCGCCGCCTGCCGCCGCTGCACCGAGGAAATCCAGCAGGCCATGCGCAAGAAGCCAAAGCCTAACTGGAACGAAACGGTGCCTCCCATCATCAACAAGCATCACAAGAAAATTGAAGCTCTGGGAGTTAGCCTCCTGGAGTTCGTCGTATACACAGGGCGGCTTAATCGCCGCTTCGGAGTTGAATCGTGAAGGTTGAAAAAAGCGATGTTCTGGCGTTTACCATTTCAGATGTTGAACGCCTCGACCCGGTCAGGGTGATGATTGAAAACTATGAGCCCGGTAAGGGTCGCATCACCATCACCTGCTTCGGTAAGGCGTGGACCAGGGCTTGGCTTGCTATGGGTGGTGACACTGTTCAGGACTTCATTAAGCGCGTCAGCAATGAGTACCTTATCGGCTATTTCGATCCGCAGCTGCAAAGCACAATAGATGATGACAATGATGCCAACCTCGCTTTCGTTAAGGGTGAGATTATCCGGCTGCGTCGTGAGCAGGAAATTGACGGCAATGAAGCCTGCTCAATGTGGGATGAGGCTGAAGATGCTGAAGATGTGAAGGCGAGCTGCTGCAATTATCTCGTCGGCGACAAGCTGCTTAACCTGCTAGGCGATGATCCATGGTACGCAAAATGGCCGTCAGTGCCGAACCATCATTATCAGTACCTCGAACGCATCATTGATGCAGTGCGCGGTGGGCTCGTAGAGCTTGAGCGTGCGGCATGAACAGAGCCTCACCAGTTGATTTGAGAAAAAGCCTCGAAATTGCCAATAACCTCTCGCACATCGGGATTCGCTTTGTGCCGATCCCGGTGGCGACCGAGGAAGAATTCCAGACGCTGGCCGCCGAGCTTTCACGACGGCTTGAGCAGATGGCGGTTGAGGCCGAGAAGAATGAAGGCGGTGCAGCATGACCAAATACGCGAAACTGGATAGCGAAGTGTTAAGCGCTATCGGCGCTCAGCCAACCTCGTTTTCGGAGCTATTTAGCCCTTCCGTCAGGCAGGAGTGCCTCGTCATTGCTGAGGCAGAAGGAAAGCACCCAATGGACGTCTTCCGCATCCTTGACCGCCGACTCCAGTCGCTCAGGAAGCTTGGCGTTATTCAGCACGTCAAAGGTAAAGGGTGGATACAGCCATGAAATCGCAAATCACCAGGTCGCTTAGTCGGCCTTTTTTATTGCTGGCGTTCACCTTCAACAGAATTAACCGACAGTTCCGGGAGCATTGACTATGGCCGACATCATCGACACAGCAGCAGAGATTGAAGAGCTTCAGCGTAACGCTGCCCTTTCCGTTCACCGGATCAACCGCAACGCCGTATCAGCTGAGCATTGCGCTGAATGCGACGAACCAATTCCCGAGCCGCGACGAGTTGCCGTTCCCGGCTGTCAGACCTGCGCAGAGTGCCAGGGTGTTATCGAGTTAAGGAATAAGCAGAGGGGGATCCAGTGAAAGAGCGCGGAATGATTTTCAACGGCGAGATGGTGCGCGCCATCCTCGACGGCCGGAAGACGCAGACACGCAGGATCATGAAGGTGCAGCCTGTCTTCAATGGTAGTTTTTATGAGGTATACGGTGCTGGATGGGTCCGGAGCATGAAATCTGTTCCTGCAATTCCAGGGCACAGCCTTGCCAGTAATTGTCCATTCGGTCTGGTTGGCGATCGCATCTGGGTACGGGAAACGTGGGGAGTAGTGAGTCATGAGCTGGATGAGGACGGTCGCATTCAGCCATGGAACCCTGACCGCCCTGCCACAGCCATTCACGAAATGCCGTTTGGTAGTGGTTACTACACTGGTCACGCTATCTACGCAGCAGATGGGGATTTTACCTGGGGTGATGACGATGGCTATGAAGATGGCCGTTCGTGCTGGAAACCATCTATCCACATGCCTCGCGCAGCCTGTCGCATTCTGCTGGAAGTTACCGGCGTGCGGGTGGAGCGCTTAGCCAGTATCAGCGATGACGACGCGGGAAAAGAAGGTTATCCGGCAAATCCTGCGCCTTACGGCGGCAATATGGATAAATGGCTGTGGTTCCGCCAGTTGTGGGACAGCATCTATCCGGATCAAAGCTTCAAGCATAACCCATGGGTTTGGGTTATCGAATTTAAGGTGGTGCCCAATGTTCAGGATAATCCAGCCTAATACTTGGTACGCCGATCCCCACGGCGCGCCCTGCAAAATCCTCCGCGCTACCCACGAAGTAGTCCACTACATCCGCAACGGCCGCACCTGCATCGCCAGCATGGGCCGCTTTCAGCATGAATTCGAGCCGCTGACCAAAGCACAGGCTGAGCGGATCGCCGAAGAAATCGAAACAACAGAACACCTGAAGAAGCTGCGCGCCCAGCGTGCGGCATGAGGAGAGAATATGGGAAAGATGACGTTCGTATTTGAGTATGAGGACGGTAAAGAGCCGCCGGTTAGCGCTGACATGTCGTTTATGGGTGGGAAGATTGTTGCGGCGTCCTTCCGTGATGCGCTAGAGGACAATGAGCCGATAGATAACGAAATGACAAGCGAAGGGCTGACCGTCGATATCATCGTTGCAGACCTGAACAACGGCGGCCCAATCAGCAGCGCGCTGACCGGAAACTTCTCGGTAAAGCGGAATGCCCGATCGCAGATCTAACTCACGCAACTGATATCCAGTTATGAGCTGGCTATTGGGTGCGAAAGCACTGCTCCGTTATCCCTTTTGCCAGGCCCTGCGCCGGGCTTCTTTTTGGGAGTTCACCATGCAATCAAACCCCATGAACTGGATCATCGCCGCACTTATGGCGCTGGGCGCTCTCATCTCATTTCTTCACGAACCGGAAGGTGTGCAATGGCTGCTTTTAATGTGGGCGCATTAGTCCAGAAGAAGACAGGCGGAATTAATGGCGTGGTGGATAGCCAACTGGAGCCGGAAGGCGATCACCCAAAGGCCTGGGTGCGCTGGGATGACGGTAATTATTCAGTGCACGCGGAAAACGAATTACGCGCGGCCACCATCGATGGGCCGCGCATGTATAAGACATTGGCGTAAGGAGATCATAATGACCGACACCAGCCTGATTCCCGAAAAAGAAGTGATGAACAAGCTTGGGGTTTCATCACGGCAGACAATCTGGAACTACACCAACCGGCACGGGTTTCCCAAGCCAGTCAGGACCCACCCGAAAGCGTACCTGCGGGAAGCTGTTGATGGATGGATCCTCAATGGTGGCGTTAACCAGAAATGCTCCTGATGTGCCAGAACAGCTTATCAGCGTGAAGCTCATACGCTTTGCGCTGAGCCTCGATCCAGTCGTGTTTGTTGTACACGGCCATTACCCCGCCAAGTTCATGCCCGAGCATCCTCTCAGTAACATGGGGCTCGACATCCATTTCAGACAGCCTTGTTACCAGCGTCCTCCTGAAGTCGTGGGTTCGCCAGTATCCAAGGTCCATCCCTCCCCTTATTCGATTTACGAACCGGTTGGCGGCCGCAATGCTGATCGGTTCGTTTATGTCCTCCCCGGGGAAAAGCACATCATTGTAAGTTGTCATGGCCTTTTCAAGGAAAGGCATAATCTGTTCGAAGATGGGGCGGCGGATGACGTTGCCCATCTTGCTGTGCTCTTTCGGAACGGTCCATACGTTGTCCAGCAGGTCAAATTCTGTCTTGGTTGCCAGCCTGAGCTCTGAGAGCCTAGCCCCCCACAGCATCAGCATCTGGTGAAGAAGCTTGTTTGAGGTAGACGCCCGGCTTCTTTCAATAGCCATCCAAATCTGAGCCAGCTCGTTATACGACAGAACGCGGTCACCCACAGCTGCACGTGAGCCAAAGTCTCTTGGCTGGATGCTCATAATTGCGCAGCTATCAATCACCTGACGCCGCATGCACCAGCTTATCGCCGATCTTAGCTGACTGAGCACCTGACGCGCGCGGCGCGGATTATCCCTTTCCTCTTCAGTGAGGAGATCTACCCACTGCTTCACATTGATGGAGGATGCCGGTCGATTCGGGAAAGCGTCATGCATCCGCTTCATAACCGTTGATCGGTATAGTGCCTGGGTCTTTTCTCTGAGTGTTGTAGAGACGTAATTTTCGAACCAGTAGTCGAGGCACTGAGCGACTGTCAGGGAGTTCTGCGTTTTCTCTTCAAAGTACGAGCGCGGATCTGTGCCGGAGAAATAAAGGTTTCGTAAATCAGACGTGATCTGCCTGGCATCCTTTAGCGATACCGACGGGTAGCGGCCAATGCCAAGACGATGAGGTTTACCATGCCAGCGATATCGGTACTGGAACTGGATGACCCCCTTTGGAGAAATGCGCACGCTGAGGCCATCAGCATCAGCCACTTCTTGTGGGCCCGAATATGGTTTACCATGAATGGTACGCAGTTTTGTGTCGCTGATAGCCATAAATAATATTTGGTACGCTCAGAAATAGTGGTTTGGTACACTTCTGGTACGCAATATCACATGGACATCGAGACACAGTAAACAACTATATTTAACGTTCGTGGACAAACTCAGGTGAGAAAAGGGTTGTTTTTCGAGTGATAACAGGCAGTTAATTAACTATTGTGGACAATATTAATCAATGGCAGACAAAGATAAACAACCTACCTTCCTATTCCACGACTACGAAACCTTTGGCACGCATCCGGCGCTGGACCGACCGGCGCAGTTTGCCGCCATCCGTACCGATGACGAATTCAACATCATTGGCGAGCCTGAGGTCTTTTACTGCAAGCCAGCGGATGATTACCTGCCGCAGCCCGGCGCGGTGATGGTCACCGGGATCACCCCGCAGGAAGCGCGGGAAAAAGGCGTTAACGAAGCAGAGTTCGCCCGCCGCATCCACGATCTGTTTACCGTGCCTAATACCTGCGTGGTCGGTTACAACAACATCCGCTTCGATGATGAAGTGACGCGCAATATCTTCTATCGCAACTTCTACGATCCGTACGCCTGGAGCTGGCAGAACCGCAATTCACGCTGGGATCTGCTCGACATCATGCGCGCCTGTTATGCCCTGCGCCCTGAAGGCATTAACTGGCCAGAAAATGAGGAAGGGCTGACCAGCTTCCGGCTGGAACACCTGACGCGCGCCAACGGCATCGAGCATAGCAATGCCCACGATGCGATGGCAGACGTTTATGCCACCATTGCCATGGCGAAGCTGGTGAAAACCGCACAGCCCCGGCTGTTTGAATATCTGCTGAGCCACCGAAGCAAGCAGAAGCTCATGACCCTTATCGACGTACCGCAGATGAAGCCCCTGGTGCATATCTCCGGCATGTTTGGCGCCTGGCGCGGCAATACCAGCTGGGTTGCGCCGCTGGCGTGGCACCCGGATAACCGTAATGCGGTTATCATGGTGGACCTGGCGGGCGATATTTCGCCGCTGCTGGAGCTTGACAGCGATACCCTGCGCGAACGGCTTTACACCCCGAAAAATGAACTCGGGGATCTGCCTGCGGTGCCGGTTAAGCTGGTGCACATCAATAAATGTCCGGTGCTGGCGCAGGCGAACACGCTGCGTCCGGAAGATGCCGACAGGCTGGGCATTAACCGTCAGCACTGCCTGGATAACCTGAAAGTGCTTCGCGATAACCCGCAGGTGCGCGAGAAAGTGGTCGCCATCTTCGCCGAGGCGGAGCCGTTCGTGCCGTCCGAAAACGTGGATGCCCAGCTCTACAACGGCTTCTTCAGCGATGCCGACCGTGCAGCCATGAATATTGTTCTGCAAACCGAGCCGCGTAACTTACCTGCGCTGGACATCACCTTCGCCGATAAGCGCATCGAAAAGCTGATGTTTAACTACCGGGCGCGCAATTATCCCGGCACGCTGGATGAAGCAGAACAGGCGCGCTGGCTGCAACACCGTCGAAACGTGTTTACGCCAGAGTATCTGCAGCATTACGCGCAGGAGCTTGAGTCGTTATACAACCAGTATGAAGGCAACGCAGAAAAACAGATCCTGTTAAAAGCCCTGTTCCAGTACGCGCAAGAGATAGTCTGAAGTGAGATATAAAAAAACCGGAGACAAGGTCTCCGGTTTTTTTTTAATACGTTAAGACTTAAGCAACGTCTTCGTACTGCGGAACCGGGTTACGGAAGCTCTTCGTGACACAGGCCAGGTACACCAGGCCGATACCGGCCCAAATCAGGCCAAGCACCATCGAGCTCTCTTCCAGGTTAACCCACAGCGCGCCCACGGTCAGGGCACCGCACATCGGCAGGAACAGATACTGGAAGTGATCTTTCAGCGTCTTGTTACGCTTTTCACGGATCCAGAACTGAGAGATAACCGACAGGTTAACAAAGGTGAACGCCACCAGCGCACCGAAGTTAATCAGCGCCGTTGCCATCACCAGGTCAAAGTTAATCGCCAGAAGCGCGATCGCACCGACCAGGATAATGTTCATCGCCGGGGTACGCCAGGTTGGATGCACGTAGCCGAAGAAGCTTTTCGGGAATACGCCATCACGACCCATTACGTACATCAGACGCGCAACGCCTGCATGCGCGGCCATACCGGACGCCAGTACGGTGATGGTGGAGAAGATCAGCGCGCCGACCTGGAACGCTTTACCCGCCACATAGAGCATGATTTCCGGCTGAGACGCATCCGGATCCTTGAAGCGCGAGATATCCGGGAAGTACAGTTGCAGGAAATAGGTCGAGAAAATAAAGATCAGACCGCCAATCAGCGCCGTCAGGAAGATGGCACGCGGGATCACGCGCTCTGCATCCTTCGTTTCCTCAGACAGGTTGCTAATCCCGTCGAAACCGGTAAAGGAGAAGCACAGAATCGTCGCCCCGGTAATCATCGGGATCACATGCGCATCACCAGACCAGAATGGTTTGCTGCTCGCCAGGGTGCCCGCGCCTTCGCCGTGGAATACGCCATAGATCACCATGCCAAGAATCACGGCAATCAGGACAACCTGAAGCACAACGATAACGGAGTTAAAGTTGGCAACGGACTTGATGCTGCGCAGGTTAAAGGCCGTCATAAAGGCTACCAGCGCCACGACGAAGATCCACGAGGGAATCGATGGCACCAGCGCTTCAAAATAGATTTTTGCCAGCAGAATGTTGATCATCGGCGCGAACAGGTAGTCGAGCAGCGAAGACCAGCCCACCATAAAGCCAACCGTCGGGCTGATGGATTTCTGGGCATAGGTGTAGGCGGAACCTGCAGACGGATAGCGACGCACCAGTTTACCGTAGCTCAGCGCGGTAAAGAGGATCGCAATCAGCGCAAAGCCGTAAGCCGTCGGCACATGACCGTCAGTGAGGCCCGATACGATACCGAATGTATCGAACAGCGTCATCGGTTGCATATAGGCAAGGCCCATCATAACAACCGGAATCAACGTAAGCGTTTTACGTAATTCCACGCGAGAGGTGTTTGGAGTTGCGTTATGCGACATAGTTATTCTCCTTTACGGTGATAACCGCCACGTAAGCGAAAAATTGCCCCATTTCTTTCTTCCTCAGCGACAACAACTGTCGGATTTTAGTAAATATCTATCCGGTACGAAGCCCGGCCTCTTGGTTTTTAGTTTCGTTTCGTACATGCAAAAAAAAATAACCGACGCCTTTTATATCGTCGATTATTCATTTGGTTGCAGCGGCGGCATTTTGCCCCACATCGGATACAAAAGGCAATACTTTGCAACGCACCGGGTCATTTTCTTTTTTCTAACTGGCTGATTTCTCGGCGCTCCCCTGAGAGTAAACTGCGGCGATAGCACTATTTGCTAAAATTTCGTCCCGCCACCAGGCGCTGGCCAGCCCGGCGGTTTGTTCATTCCAGCCGACCCACACCGATTCGTTACTGCTTTGCGCAAGCACCTGTTTTTCAACAAGCGCACCGCTATCAATAAAGCGCTGCGCCAGGTAGCGCGGCAAATAGCCGCAGCCCAGGCCGCTAATTTGCAGCTCCAGCTTGGTTTTAAAGTCAAAAACGGTAATGGCCTCCTGCTCATCCAGCAGCTGCGAGGAAACCGCACATTCGGGGCGCGAGCTGTCCCCGACTACTATTGCGCGGTACCCCTTAATAACGCGGCGGTTAAGAGGATCAGGCTCCTGAGCCAGCGGATGATGGGGCGCCACGGCAAATACCTGCTCCAGCACGCCCAGGCGGGCAAAACCAAAGTCACTCAACTGGGGAGGCTCGTGCAGGGCACCGACAAAGATGTCCGCCCTGCCCTGGGTTAAAGCCTCCCAGGAGCCGCCCAGCACCCCGTTGATGAAGATCAGCCGGGTGACGCTGTGATGCTGGTAAAACGCTTCAATGAGCGGCGTCAGTAGAGAAAACGGAAAGGTATCATCCACGCCAATCACCAGCTCATTCTCCCATCCCTGATGGAGCTTGACGGCCTGCTTTTCCAGCTCGCGAACGGTATGAAGAACGTCACGGCCTTTTTCCAGCAGCATCTGCCCGGTGCGGGTAAACCGCGCGCGGTGCCCGGAGCGATCGAGGATCTGAATATTGAGGTCGCTTTCCAGTTTTTGAACGGTATAGCTCAGGGCCGAAGGGGTTTTGTAAAGCTTTGCCGAGGCAGCCGCAAAGCTCCCCTCTTTTTCCAGTGCATCCAGAATAATAAGAACATCCAGCAGCGGTTTCATGCTCGCCCCCTTCCGGTGTGCGATTGTCTCCGCTGAGGGTCTTATTCCATGGGCATCACCAGCGGATCGGGATACTGATACTCAAACCCCAGCTCATGGCAAATGCGATTGCCATCAACAATTTTGCCTTTACTTTCGTTCTTTGCCTCACCAAAAACCGGCGGAGCCAACCCAAGCTGGCGTGCCATGAGCGGGTAAAACGTGCTGCGCGCCGGATGAGACGGTGCACATATATTATAGATGTGT
Organism: Enterobacter cloacae complex sp. P2B; assembly: GCF_014895985.1. Taxonomy (NCBI): domain Bacteria; kingdom Pseudomonadati; phylum Pseudomonadota; class Gammaproteobacteria; order Enterobacterales; family Enterobacteriaceae; genus Enterobacter; species Enterobacter cloacae complex sp. P2B. Next base: position 150,027 of record NZ_JADBQQ010000005.1, read on the forward strand.
CCGCCTTTTGGAGCCTGTAAGAGTAGCTCAATCGCGCCAATAACATCTTCAAGATGCACAAGATTCACGCCATGTTGACCGTCTGGTGCCGTCTTACCGGCAAAGAAGCGCCCCGGATGACGCCCCGGGCCAACCAGCCCCGCCAGACGAACGATATCGACCTGCGTGCCGGGAAGGTTATGCAGCCAGTCTTCCAGCTCTTTCAGGACCTGACCGCTCGCGGTTACGGGACGGCGCTCGGAACTCTCTTTCACCACGCCCTCAGCATCGCCATAAACCGACGTCGAGCTGGTAAAAATAATGCGCGGGACGTGATGCGCCAGCGCGCTGTCGACAATCTCCTGCATCGCCTGCAGGTAGAATGATTCGCCCGGGCCACTGCGCCGTGCGGGTAGCGTAATCACCAGCGCATCTACGTTCATCAGCGTGTCCAGATCGTCCGCATCACACACCAGCTCCGGCTCCAGACGCAGCTCAACGCCATCAATACCGCACATGCGTGCCGCTTCGACCCCATCCCGGGTGGTCTTGCTCCCGGTCACCTGCCAGCCTTTCGCGGCTAATGACATCGCCAGCGGCATTCCCAGCCATCCTAAACCGACAATCGCGACCTTTTTCATGCGAATTCTCCTGACTCTCACTCGTCTTTCATAAGGCTACGCCAGCCCGGCAGAACACACAATTCATAGCATCAATATGAAATGAATTAATGATCAAAAAAAGCCCTTGCAATATGTCGTACAACTGGTTTAGGTTAAAAGACATCAAATGAATAAGCATTCATCGAGAATTTATATGACACGCGTTCAATTTAAACACCACCATCATCACCATCATCCTGACTAGTCTTTCAGGCGATGTGTGCTGGAAGACGTTTGGATCTTCCAGTGGTGCATGAACGCATGAAAAAGCCCCCGGAAGATCTTCTTCCGGGGTTTTTTTTTTGGACCGAATTCAGACAGGTTAAAACAGGTTAACGAGGAATAAAGAATGTTAGATAACTCACGTTTACGCATAGCTATTCAAAAATCAGGCCGTTTGAGCGACGATTCACGCGAACTGCTGGCCCGCTGCGGGATTAAAATCAACCTGCACACCCAGCGCCTGATTGCCCTGGCTGAAAACATGCCCATCGACATTCTGCGCGTGCGTGATGACGATATTCCCGGCCTTGTGATGGACGGCGTCGTTGACCTCGGTATCATCGGTGAAAACGTGCTGGAAGAAGAGCTGCTGACCCGCCGCGCCCAGGGTGAAGACCCGCGTTACTTCACCCTGCGTCGTCTGGACTTCGGCGGTTGCCGCCTGTCGCTGGCAACGCCGGTTGATGAAGCGTGGGACGGCCCGGCCGCGCTGAACGGCAAACGTATCGCCACCTCTTACCCTCACCTGTTGAAGCGTTATCTCGACCAGAAAGGCGTGCAGTTTAAATCCTGCCTGCTGAACGGCTCCGTTGAAGTGGCACCGCGTGCGGGTCTGGCGGACGCCATCTGTGACCTCGTCTCGACCGGCGCGACGCTGGAAGCGAACGGTCTGCGCGAAGTGGAAGTCATCTACCGCTCTAAAGCGTGCCTGATTCAGCGCGACGGCGAGATGGCCGACGCCAAACAGCAGCTGATCGACAAGCTGCTGACCCGTATTCAGGGCGTGATTCAGGCGCGTGAGTCCAAATACATCATGATGCACGCCCCAACCGAGCGTCTGAATGAAGTGATTGCCCTGCTGCCGGGCGCTGAGCGCCCAACCATCCTGCCGCTGGCGGGCGATCAGCAGCGCGTGGCGATGCACATGGTGAGCAGCGAAACCCTGTTCTGGGAAACCATGGAAAAACTGAAGGCGCTGGGCGCAAGCTCCATCCTGGTGCTGCCAATTGAGAAGATGATGGAATAATGGCCATGAGCTTTAACACAATCATCGACTGGAATAATTGTAGCGACGAGCAACAGCGCGAGCTGCTGATGCGCCCGGCAATTTCCGCCTCTGAAAGCATCTCCCGCACCGTGGCGGAGATCCTGGATAACGTCAAAGCCCGTGGCGATGACGCCCTGCGTGAATACAGCGTGAAGTTTGATAAGACGGAAGTCGGCGCATTGCAGGTTACGGAGCAGGAAATCATTGATGCCAGTAATCGTCTGGGTGACGACATCAAGCAGGCGATGGCCGTTGCGGTGAAAAACATTGATACCTTCCACACCGCGCAGAAGCTGCAGACCGTGGATGTCGAAACCCTGCCCGGCGTGCGTTGCCAGCAGGTGACGCGCCCGGTGGCGTCAGTGGGACTTTATATCCCTGGTGGTTCAGCGCCGCTGTTTTCGACCGTATTAATGCTCGCCACGCCGGCGCGTATCGCCGGATGCCAGAAAGTAGTGCTGTGCTCTCCGCCACCGATCGCCGATGAGATCCTCTACGCGGCAAAACTCTGCGGCGTGCAGGCGGTGTATAAAGTGGGCGGCGCGCAGGCGATTTCCGCCCTGGCGTTCGGGACGGAGTCCATTCCTAAGGTCGACAAAATTTTTGGCCCGGGCAATGCGTATGTGACCGAAGCCAAGCGCCAGGTCAGCCAGCGTCTCGACGGCGCTGCCATCGATATGCCTGCCGGTCCGTCTGAAGTGCTGGTCATTGCCGACAGCGGCGCAACGCCGGACTTCGTGGCCTCCGACCTGCTTTCACAGGCAGAACACGGCCCGGACTCGCAGGTCATCCTGCTGACGCCGGATGCCGATATGGCGAAACGCGTGGGCGAAGCCGTTGAACGCCAGCTTGCCGACCTGCCCCGCGCCGACACGGCACGTCAGGCGTTAGCGGCCAGCCGCCTGATTGTGGCGCGCGATCTCAAGCAGTGCATCGCCATCTCCAACCAGTACGGCCCGGAGCACCTGATTATTCAGACCCGCAACGCGCGCGATCTGGTCGACAGCATCACCAGCGCGGGCTCGGTGTTCCTCGGCGACTGGTCACCGGAGTCCGCAGGGGATTACGCCTCCGGCACCAACCACGTGCTGCCAACGTATGGCTACACCTCTACCTGTTCCAGCCTCGGCCTGGCGGATTTCCAGAAACGCATGACCGTGCAGGAGCTGTCCCGCGAGGGGTTTGCTTCACTGGCTTCTACTATTGAAACCCTGGCCGCCGCCGAGCGTCTGACCGCCCACAAAAACGCCGTGACGCTGCGCGTTGCCGCCCTGAAGGAGCAAGCATGAACATTGAAGAATTAGCCCGCGAAAATGTCCGCCGCCTGACGCCTTACCAGTCTGCGCGTCGTCTGGGCGGAAACGGGGACGTATGGCTGAACGCCAACGAATTCCCGACTGCGGTGCAGTTTGAGCTGTCGCAGCAAACGCTGAACCGCTATCCGGAGTGTCAGCCAAAAGCGGTGATTGAAAACTACGCCCAGTACGCGGGTGTGAAGCCGGAGCAGGTACTGGTCAGCCGCGGCGCGGATGAGGGCATTGAGCTGCTGATCCGCGCGTTCTGCGAGCCGGGCAAAGACGCGGTGATGTACTGCCAGCCCACGTACGGCATGTACAGCGTCAGCGCCGAAACCTTCGGCGTGGCGTGCCGCAACGTCCAGGCGCTGGAGAACTGGCAGCTCGATTTACAGGGCATTGCCGACAATCTCGACGGCGTGAAGGTCGTCTTCGTCTGCAGCCCAAATAACCCCACCGGGCAGATTATTAACCCGCAGGATATCCGCACCCTGCTGGAGATGACCCGTGGTAAAGCGCTGGTGGTGGCCGACGAGGCCTACATCGAGTTCTGCCCGCAGGCGACGCTGACGGGCTGGCTGGAAGAGTATCCGCATCTCGTTGTGCTGCGCACGTTGTCAAAAGCCTTCGCCCTCGCGGGCCTGCGCTGCGGGTTTACGCTGGCGAATAAAGAGGTTATCGACCTGCTGCTGAAAGTGATCGCCCCGTACCCGCTCTCAACGCCGGTTGCCGATATTGCGGCACAGGCGCTGACGCCTCAGGGTATCAACGCGATGCGCGAACGCGTGGCGCAGATCCTGGAGGAACGTCAGTACCTTGTCACCGCGCTGAAAGACATCCCTTGCGTCGAGCAGGTGTTCGACTCGGAAACCAACTACATCCTGGCGCGCTTCACCGCCTCCAGTGCCGTATTTAAATCTTTATGGGATCAGGGCATTATCTTACGAGACCAGAATAAACAACCTTCCCTGAGTGGCTGTTTACGTATCACCGTAGGCACCCGCGCAGAGAGCCAGCGCGTCATTGACGCCCTGAAAGCGGAGAAAGTATGACCCAGAAGATCCTTTTCATCGATCGTGACGGCACCCTTATTTCGGAGCCACCAGCCGATTTCCAGGTCGATCGTTTCGACAAGCTGGCTTTTGAACCGGACGTGATCCCGGTGCTGCTTAAGCTTCAGAAAGCGGGCTATAAGCTGGTAATGATTACCAACCAGGACGGTCTGGGTACGGACAGTTTCCCGCAGGCGGACTTTGACGGCCCGCATAACCTGATGATGCAGGTGCTGACCTCTCAGGGCGTGGTATTTGATGAAGTGCTGATTTGCCCGCACATGCCAGCCGACGAGTGCGACTGCCGTAAGCCAAAGGTGAAGCTGGTTGAGCGCTATCTGGCCGAAGATATGCTGGATAAAACCAACAGCTACGTCATCGGCGATCGCATCACCGATATTACGCTGGCGGAAAACATGGGCATCGCGGGGCTGCGCTACGATCGTAACGACCTTAACTGGGCAAAGATTGGCGAGCAACTGACAAAACGCGACCGCTATTCTCACGTTGAGCGTAACACCAAAGAGACGCAGATTGATGTAAAGGTATGGCTGGACCGTGAAGGCGGCAGCAAGATCCACACCGGCGTCGGTTTCTTTGACCACATGCTGGACCAGATTGCCACCCACGGCGGTTTCCGCATGGAGATCGCGGTAAAAGGCGACCTTTATATTGACGATCACCACACCGTGGAAGATACCGGCCTGGCGCTGGGTGAAGCCCTGAAGCTGGCGCTCGGCGACAAGCGCGGCATCAACCGTTTCGGCTTCGTCCTGCCGATGGACGAGTGCCTGGCGCGCTGCGCCATGGACATCTCGGGTCGTCCGCACCTGGAATACAAAGCTGATTTCACCTACCAGCGCGTCGGCGATCTTAGCACCGAAATGGTGGAGCACTTCTTCCGTTCCCTGTCCTACACCATGGGACTGACGCTGCACCTGAAAACCAAAGGCAAAAACGATCACCACCGCGTGGAGAGCCTGTTTAAAGCCTTTGGCCGTACGCTTCGCCAGGCGATCCGCGTGGAAGGCGATGCCCTGCCCTCGTCGAAAGGAGTGCTGTGATGAACGTGGTGATTCTGGATACCGGATGCGCCAACCTCAACTCCGTGAAATCGGCCATCGCGCGCCACGGCTATGAGCCGGTGGTGAGCCGCGATCCGGACATTGTATTGCGCGCTGACAAGCTTTTCCTGCCGGGCGTTGGCACCGCACAGGCGGCGATGGACCAGATTCGCGAACGCGATCTGGTCGATTTGATCAAAGCCTGTACCCAGCCGGTGCTGGGGATTTGCCTGGGCATGCAGCTTCTTGGCCGCCGCAGCGAAGAGAGCAACGGCGTTGACCTGCTGGGCATTATCGACGAAGACGTACCGAAAATGACCGACCACGGCCTGCCTCTGCCTCATATGGGCTGGAACCGAGTTTACGCCAAAGCGGGTGACAGGTTGTTTCGCGGCATCGAAGACGGCGCGTACTTTTACTTCGTGCACAGTTACGCTATGCCGGTGAACGTCAATACCATCGCCCAGTGCACTTACGGCGAGGCGTTTACCGCGGCGGTGCAGAAAGACAATTTCTTCGGCGTGCAGTTTCACCCGGAACGCTCTGGCGCCGCGGGCGCGCAGTTGCTGAAAAACTTCCTGGAGATGTGATGATTATTCCCGCTTTAGATTTAATCGACGGCACGGTTGTCCGTCTTCATCAGGGCGATTACGGTCAACAGCGCGACTACGGAAAGGACCCTCTGCCGCGCCTGCAGGATTATGCCGCCCAGGGTGCAGAGGTGCTGCATCTGGTGGATTTAACGGGCGCGAAAGATCCGGCGAAGCGCCAGATCCCGCTGCTGAAAAAACTGGTTGCTGGTGTTGACGTGCCCGTGCAGGTAGGCGGCGGCGTACGCACCGAAGACGACGTGGCGGCTCTGCTGGATGCGGGCGTGGCGCGCGTGGTGGTCGGTTCAACCGCCGTGAAAGATCCTGAGACGGTGAAAGGCTGGTTCCGCCGCTTTGGCGCCGACGCCCTGGTACTGGCGCTGGACGTGCGCATTGACGAACAGGGTAATAAACAGGTGGCGGTCAGCGGCTGGCAGGAAAATTCCGGCGTAACGCTGGAAGCGCTGGTCGAGACGTATCTCCCTGTGGGTCTGAAGCACGTGTTGTGCACGGACATCTCGCGCGACGGCACGCTGGCGGGTTCCAACGTTTCTTTATATGAAGAAGTTTGCGCCCGTTATCCGCAGGTGGCATTCCAGTCATCTGGCGGCATCGGTGACTTAGCCGATATCGCCGCGCTGCGCGGAACGGGGGTACAGGGCGTGATTGTGGGCCGGGCCCTGCTGGAAGGTAAATTTACGGTGACGGAGGCGATTCAATGCTGGCAAAACGGATAATTCCTTGTCTTGACGTGCGCGATGGTCAGGTTGTGAAAGGCGTGCAGTTCCGCAACCACGAGATCATTGGCGATATCGTCCCGCTGGCAAAACGCTATGCCGATGAAGGCGCTGACGAACTGGTCTTCTATGATATCACCGCCTCCAGCGATGGCCGCGTGGTAGATAAAAGCTGGGTCGCGCGCGTGGCGGAAGTGATTGATATTCCGTTCTGCGTGGCGGGCGGGATTAAGTCTGCTGATGACGCCGCCAAAATTCTCTCTTTTGGCGCCGACAAGATTTCCATCAACTCCCCTGCTCTGGCCGAGCCGGAACTGATTACCCGCCTGGCCGATCGCTTTGGTGTGCAGTGCATAGTGGTTGGGATTGATACCTGGTTCGACGCCGCGACCGGCAAATATCACGTTAACCAATATACCGGCGATGAAAGCCGGACGCGCGTGACGCAGTGGGAAACGCTCGACTGGGTGCAGGAAGTGCAGAAGCGCGGCGCAGGTGAGATTGTGCTGAACATGATGAACCAGGACGGCGTGCGTAACGGTTACGATCTTGAGCAGCTGAAGAAAGTTCGCGCGGTGTGCCACGTTCCGCTGATTGCCTCCGGCGGCGCGGGCACCATGGAACACTTCCTGGAAGCCTTACGCGATGCGAACGTCGACGGCGCGCTGGCCGCGTCCGTGTTCCACAAACAGATTATCAATATTGGCGAGTTAAAAACGTACCTGGCCGACCAGGGCGTGGAGATCAGGGTATGTTAACAGAGCAACAACAGGCGCAGTTGGACTGGGAAAAAACTGACGGATTACTGCCGGTGGTTGTACAGCATGCCGTCTCAGGCGAAGTGCTGATGCTGGGATACATGAACCAGGACGCGCTGGCAAAAACAATCGACAGCGGCAAAGTGACGTTTTTCTCGCGCACGAAGCAGCGCCTGTGGACCAAAGGGGAAACCTCGGGGCACTTCCTGAACGTGGTCAGCATGACGCCAGACTGCGATAACGACACCCTGCTGGTGCTGGTGAACCCAATCGGCCCAACCTGCCATAAAGGCACCAGCAGCTGCTTCGGCGAGGCGAGTCACCAGTGGCTGTTCCTGTACCAGCTTGAGCAACTCCTGGCGGAGCGTAAATCCGCGGATCCAGAGAGCTCCTATACCGCGAAGCTCTATGCCAGCGGGACTAAGCGTATTGCGCAGAAGGTGGGTGAAGAAGGCGTTGAGACGGCGCTGGCCGCGACCGTACACGACCGGGAAGAGTTGACGAATGAAGCGTCGGATTTGATGTATCACCTGCTGGTGCTGCTGCAGGATCAGGAGCTGGATTTGACGGCGGTGATTGAGAATCTTCGAAAGCGTCATAAATAAAAAAACCGGGGAATTTCCCCGGTTTTTTTTAATCTGCAAATCAGGCTTTTGGTTTGTAGTTGTGCAATGCGTTACGCGCCAGTACCACTACAGAACCCATCATCAAGCCCAGCAGCACGGCAAGAGTCAGAATGATTGGTTTTTTGGGGCTGTCACGATGTACAGGCAGATTTGGTTTCATAACGTAACGGTAGACGTGGATAGTATCCGGGTTTACGTTCAGGTTTTGAATATCCAGCAAGTTTTGTCTGGTCTGATAGTAAGCAGCAGAAAAGACAAGCGGGCGTGACGCTTCATTGTCAATCATCGATTTCAGACCGTCGCTTCCCAGCAGAAACATCGTTTCCTGAGTCACATCCTGGGTTTGCTGAATGCGCGGCGAGGTAATTTTCGCCGCCTCAGCATTTTTCAGCGCCTCAGCAATCTGTTTGATTCGCAGCTCTTTCTGCTCTTGAGCGACCTTTTCCTGGCTTACCAGAGAATCGTTCAGGGATTTAATCTGTTCCTTGATATTGTCCTTGAGGTCAAGGGCAAGTTCTTTTGCCGTCTGTTCATCTACTTGCTGAATGTACTGCGCTAACTGCTTTTGAGCCGCTTCAGCAGAAGTACTGATATAGGAGACGGTTAATGGCAACGTTTCCCCTTTAACAGCAGGCTCAATGGTCAGTTTTTCTGGCACGTCCTGATTGTCCAGCGCCTGCGATAACGCTGAGAAAGAAGAGTTAAAACGTCCAATAGCGCGCGTTTGAATGTCCAGCATCGAAGGGGCAGCGCTGCCGTAGAGGATGTTCAATGCATTTGAATAAGTCGCTATCTGGGCCGCATCTGGTTGTGCAATAATCGCCCGTGAGGTCCACTTTTCCTTCGCGACTGATAGATATCCTATCGCCATGGCAATAAAAACAATAACAAAAATTGCTATCGTCCACTTCCCACGCCACAGCTGTAGCATTAATGCAAGTAAATCAATGTGCTCAGGGTCATTGCTTCGGCTGACCGGACTATTGTTGTTTTGCGTCATACAATCCCTAACAGATAAAAAGGGGGGGAACATTATTATGTTTGCATAGTGTATATATTGCTGAAGATTTTTCTATAAGAATCCGATGAGTTATATCGGAAAGATGCGTTATGTAACTCGCCCCCCTTCGCGCTATCATAGTCACCATGTGATGCGTTATCGCATCTGTAAGCGTTAGGTATTTGAGGAAAGATATGAAATTTCTGGTAACGGGTGCAGCGGGTTTTATCGGTTCGAATGTCAGCAAACGCCTCATTGAGGCCGGTCATGAGGTTGTCGGTATTGATAACCTGAACGACTATTACGATGTTAATTTAAAGCTGGCACGTCTGGAACGGCTACAATCTGAGCGATTCACCTTCCACAAGATGGAATTAGCTGACCGGGAAGGTATGGCTGCGCTTTTCGCTGACGAGAAGTTCGATCGCGTTATTCACCTGGCCGCACAGGCAGGCGTACGCTACTCCCTGGAAAACCCGCATGCGTACGCCGATGCCAACCTTATTGGCCATCTCAACGTGCTGGAAGGCTGCCGCCATAACCACGTTCAGCATTTGCTTTATGCCTCATCCAGCTCCGTATATGGCCTCAACCGTAAGATGCCCTTCTCCACTGCCGATTCCGTAGATCACCCGGTTTCACTCTATGCCGCGACCAAAAAAGCCAATGAGCTGATGTCGCACACCTATTCGCATCTCTACAACCTGCCGACCACCGGATTGCGCTTCTTTACCGTATACGGTCCGTGGGGACGCCCGGACATGGCGCTGTTTAAGTTTACTAAGGCGATGATTGAAGGCAAAAGCATCGATGTCTATAACTACGGCAAGATGAAGCGCGATTTCACCTACATCGATGATATCGCTGAAGCAATTATCCGCCTGCAGGATGTTATTCCCCATCCTGACGCAAACTGGACCGTCGAGACTGGCTCACCGGCAACCAGTTCAGCACCTTACCGCGTTTACAACATCGGTAACAGTTCGCCGGTAGAACTGATGGACTACATCACCGCGCTGGAAGAGGCGCTGGGTAAGAAAGCCGAGAAAAATATGTTGCCACTCCAGCCGGGCGACGTCCTGGAAACCAGCGCCGACACGAAAGCGCTCTATGACGTGATCGGTTTCAAACCGCAAACCTCGGTTAAAGACGGCGTGAAGAACTTCGTTGACTGGTACCGCGAGTTTTACAAGGTCTGAAAATAAAAAACCCGGCAAATCAGCCGGGTTTTTTATTTTAACGTAAGAGAATTAGTCGCTACCGAACAGATCGCGGGTATAGACTTTGTCAGCGACGTCAGCCAGCTCTTCGGCCATACGGTTCGAGATGATGACATCCGCTTCCTTCTTAAAAGCATCCAGATCGCGGATCACGCGGGAATTGAAGAACTGATCTTCCTGCATGGCCGGTTCATAAATAATAACCTCAACGCCTTTCGCCTTGATGCGCTTCATGATCCCCTGAATGGAAGAGGCGCGGAAGTTATCGGAACCGCTCTTCATGATCAGACGATACACGCCGACCACTTTCGGCTGGCGCGCAAGAATAGAATCGGAGATGAAATCTTTACGCGTACGGTTAGCGTCAACAATCGCAGAAATGAGATTATTCGGTACAGCCTGGTAGTTTGCCAGCAGCTGCTTGGTATCTTTTGGCAGGCAATAACCGCCGTAGCCAAATGACGGGTTGTTGTAGTGGTTACCAATACGCGGGTCGAGGCAAACCCCTTCAATAATCTGGCGGGTGTTAAGCCCAAGACTTTCTGCATAGCTGTCGAGCTCATTGAAGTACGCGACTCGCATTGCCAGATAGGTGTTTGCGAAAAGCTTAATCGCCTCCGCTTCGGTGGAGTCTGTGAACAGCACCGGAATATCTTTCTTCACTGCGCCTTCCTGAAGCAGCGCAGCGAAACGTTCAGCGCGATCAGAGCGTTCGCCAATAACGATACGGGAAGGATGCAGGTTATCATAAAGCGCTCTCCCCTCACGCAGGAACTCAGGCGAGAAGAAAATATTATCGATACCAAACTTTTCTTTGATGGATTTGGTAAAGCCGACAGGAATGGTTGATTTAATAACCATCACCGCATCAGGATTGACCGCAATAACATCTTTGATAACCGCTTCTACGGTTGAGGTGTTGAAGTAATTGGTTTTTGGATCGTAGTCAGTAGGCGTCGCAATGATGACGTAATCCGCATCGCGGTATGCATCTTCTTTATCTGTCGTGGCGCGGAAATTCAGCGGTTTGTTGCTGAGATAGTCCTGGATTTCTTTGTCGACAATCGGCGATTTCTTCTGATTGAGCATATCCACTTTGGCCTGCACGATATCCAGCGCAACCACTTCATGGTTCTGAGCAATCAGAATGCCGTTAGAAAGACCGACATACCCTGTTCCGGAAATTGTTATTTTCATTCGCTAATGACTTCTTTTAGTTAACTGTATTGATGGCCGGCAGACCATCGCGATAAACATAACTGTTGGGCTTTGTACCTCCTGGCAAACAGCACTGTCAAGGCAAACCAGGAGTAATCACAACGAGGGGGATGAGATTCAGACTACTTCGAATAATGCGCGGCATTTTTTGCATAAAAAAACCCGGAGACAGGCTCCGGGTTTGATGAAAGCGAGTAAATTAACTTATTCCATCCATTCGGTGTGGAACACGCCTTCTTTATCCGTGCGCTTGTAAGTATGCGCGCCGAAATAGTCACGCTGTGCCTGAATCAGGTTGGCAGGCAGAACGGCAGCGCGGTAGCTATCGTAATACGCCACCGCAGCGGAGAAGGTTGGAACCGGGATACCGTTCTGTACAGCGTAGGCAACCACGTCACGCAGCGCCTGCTGGTACTCGTCTGCAACCTTCTTAAAGTACGGTGCCAGCAGAAGGTTAGCGATACCTGCGTTTTCAGCATAGGCATCGGTGATTTTCTGCAGGAACTGCGCACGAATGATGCAACCCGCGCGGAAGATCTTCGCGATCTCGCCGTAGTTCAGGTCCCAGTTATTCTCGTCAGACGCCGCACGCAGCTGTGAGAAGCCCTGCGCGTAGGAGACGATTTTACCCAGGTACAGGGCGCGACGAACTTTCTCGACGAACTCAGCTTTGTCACCGGCTGGTTTAGCCTGTGGGCCTGACAGCACTTTAGAAGCCGCAACGCGCTGCTCTTTCAGAGAAGAGATATAACGCGCAAAGACGGATTCGGTGATCAGAGACAGCGGCTCGCCCAGATCCAGAGAGCTCTGGCTGGTCCATTTACCGGTACCTTTGTTCGCTGCTTCATCCAGAATCACATCAACCAGGTATTTACCTTCTTCATCTTTCTTCGTGAAGATATCTTTGGTGATGTCGATCAGGTAGCTGTTCAGCTCGCCTTTGTTCCACTCGGTAAAGATTTCAGCCAGCTCTTCATTAGAGAGATTCAGGCCGCCTTTCAGCAGGGAGTATGCTTCTGCGATCAGCTGCATATCGCCGTATTCGATGCCGTTGTGCACCATTTTTACATAGTGACCCGCACCGTCCGGACCGATATAAGTCACACACGGCTCGCCATCTTCCGCAACAGCAGCGATTTTAGTCAGAATAGGCGCAACCAGTTCGTACGCTTCTTTCTGGCCACCAGGCATGATAGATGGGCCTTTCAGCGCGCCCTCTTCACCACCGGAAACACCGGTACCGATGAAGTTGAAGCCTTCAGCGGACAATTCACGGTTACGACGAATGGTGTCCTGGAAGAAGGTGTTACCGCCATCAATGATGATGTCGCCTTTTTCGAGGTAAGGCTTCAGGGAGTCGATAGCTGCATCGGTACCTGCGCCCGCTTTCACCATTAGCAGGATTCGACGAGGCGTTTCCAGAGACTCAACGAACTCTTTCACCGTATAGAAAGGAACCAGCTTCTTGCCTGGGTTCTCGGCAATCACTTCTTCAGTCTTATCACGGGAGCGGTTGAAAACGGAGACGGTATAACCACGGCTTTCGATGTTGAGCGCCAGGTTGCGCCCCATCACTGCCATACCGACAACGCCGATCTGTTGCTTGGACATTACATACTCCTGTCAGGTGTGGTCCCACCAGGTACTTCCCGGTGGATATATTATCGAATAATCTTAACTCAGAAATCGAGAGCAGAGGTAGGTAATTATGGTCATTAATACACTTTAGCCATAACAAAAGCATGGCTTTATCAAGTGGTCATTTTTGCGTCGTTGAAATACATTGCTTTTTATATTCTTTAATAGTTTTCTGGTAAATATAATAGCTTAACTTAGGTATACGTTTCAAATTCTTATCATCGAAATCGACACCAATTATTCCAAATCTATTTTTGTAACCCCATAACCACTCGAAATTATCGAGCAAGCTCCAAAATAGATAGCCCTGAATATCCAATCCTTCCTTTTTTGCATTCATAACGGCAGTAACATGTCTCTTGAGATAGTCTGCTCTCAACTTATCAGAAATGACCCCTTCCTTAAGTTGTTCATCAGCTAAACCAAAACCTGCACCATTCTCAGTAATAATGAAGGTAGGATGAGCATATTCGGCATCAATCTTTTTCATCATTGTAACCAACGCCTCAGGAGAAACAGGTCCGTTGACGGATGGTTTTTTATCTGGGTTAGGGACATTACCTATTTCAAACGGTTCAGATTTATCATACCTAACCAATGTTGGACCATAATAATTTACGCCGATGAAATCAGGTTTTCCTTGGGTAATCAATTGCATATCTTGAGATGTGGGCTTAAATTTAGGATATGCTGATTGATACATTTTCAATACTGAATCTGGATATTTTCCCTTATATAGAGCATCGAGAATCCAGTTGTTGTGGAGATCGTTACATAACTGCTCAGTAGTACTATTTGGATGTCCATTATCGATGCAAGGAGATAAGTTTAACGCAATGCCAATACGTCCATCATATTTAGCCTTATGGTAATTACGTACCACCATCGCATTTGCAATCAAAAGGTTGTGTAATGCTACCGCTTGTTTTCCACGAGACGCTACGGACAAAACGTCACGGTATCCGTCTGGTTTTTTTTCAATGAGATTTGCTGCAAGGGGTTCAAGAGTAAAAACATAGCCTTCAGGCTCATTAAAGGTAATAAAATTATGACTTTTATTACCAAAATTCTCAAAAATTACTTGCGCAAATTTTTCGAACCACACTGGTGATTCAGGGTTAGACCAACTACCTTTTTTATAAAGCGCTAATGGCATGTCCCAGTGGTAAAGTGTAATCACCGGCTCAATATTAGCTTCTTTTAAGTCAGCAATAAGTTGGTTGTAATATTCTAATCCCTTTTTATTTACCGTTACACCGTCAGGCATGACCCTGGACCAGGATATGGAGAAGCGGTACGAATTGACACCTAATTCTTTCATGAGTTGTATATCTTTTAGATAGACATCCCGAGAAATTTGATTGGCTGCAACATCTCCATTTTCAACGGTACCAATAGTATATTTTGTTACTTCATTATGAGTAAAATAATCCCAGTTTGAAGGACCCTTTCCACTCTCATTCCAGCCACCTTCAACCTGGTAAGATGAGGATGCCGTGCCCCAGAGAAAATCACATTGTTGTTTTTCACCAGAGAATGCAGGAGGTAAAAGAAGCGCAGAGGTAAGGAAAAAATATTTTGCTTTCATTTTATAATCAAAACCTGATAGCTATTAAGGGTATGATATTGTTAATTTTATGAATCGCTATTTGCTATTTTTTATTAAATTGAGCAAATACTGGCCGTAATTGGTCTTGCTCATTTCATTCCCGTAGGTCAGGACCTCACTCTCAGTGAGCCAACCGTTACGGTAAGCAATTTCCTCCAGGCAGGCGATTTTGAACCCTTGTCGCTTCTCAATAGTATGAATAAATTGTGATGCTTCGATTAAACTGTCATGGGTACCGGTATCGAGCCATGCAAAGCCTCGTCCCAGTAATTCTACCTGAAGATTTCCCTGTTCGAGATACATCTCATTCAGCGTAGTAATTTCAAGTTCACCGCGTGCTGATGGTTTAACGCGTTTTGCCATATCAACCACGTTTGCATCATAAAAATATAGGCCAGTAACAGCCCAGTTGGATTTAGGTGCAGCTGGTTTTTCTTCTATACTTAATGCCTTGAAGTTTTCATCAAACTCTACAACACCAAAACGCTCTGGATCCATTACCTGGTAGCCAAAAACAGTAGCCCCGGCATTACCTGAAACAACCGATTCAAGTTTCCTACCAAAACTCTGCCCGAAGAAAATATTATCACCTAATACTAAGGCACATTTATCACCAGAGATAAACTCTTCACCAATAATGAATGCTTGCGCAAGGCCATCAGGAGACGGCTGAATTTCATAGGACAAATTAATTCCGAAACGACTACCATCTCCTAACAAACGTTTAAAAGAAGGCAGATCTTCAGGTGTTGTGATTAAGAGAATATCACGGATACCCGCAAGCATAAGCACCGACATTGGATAATAAACCATAGGTTTATCATAAATGGGTAAAAGTTGTTTAGAGACTCCACGTGTAATTGGGTGTAAACGTGTTCCTGAACCGCCAGCAAGAATAATACCCTTCATTCTACTACCTCAATACTCTTAAGCTAAATTAGAATTAATATCTTTCAATTAAACAACATCTTTTCTGATATCAGTTGAGCACAATGTTTTTACCCATGAGTCTACGCTATAACGCGAAATTGCATCCGTATGCTTTTCATCATACGGGATATCAAAAAAAGCAGAGTCTATATAAATATTTTTGCGGTCTATAAAATAAAAATTTTCAGATGCATAAAAGTCGTAGTCCTTAACTCTGCTATTAGTAGTTATGAACTTCCTCTTTAGAGGTAAGCATTCTATTGTTCTCATCGTCAAACCTGTCTGCCGGGGATGCTGGATGTCAAGCACAGCATCAGCACCAGAGAAGAATGACGCAATCTGTTTTTTATTTCTAGAGCGAAGTGTAAAACTAAAGAGTCTGTATTTAATGACATCTTTTATATTGGTAAGAATAAAACCAGCCAATACAACAATAGAAGGAAAATAAAGCACAAACCTTAAATCATATTCATTTTTATATTTCTCATAAATTTCCCCTAATAGCTTGTATCTGTCACTATGTACGGTACCGAGGAATGCAATACTTGGCTTAACATTCTTTGCTGTTTTTCTTGTCGCTGTGCTTACAAAATCAGGGGAATAAAACAATGGCAAATGATCCATAAAATCATATTCTCGAGCATCATTATCATCAAAGGTAAACACTCGGTCAAATAAGTTTAGATACTCCTGAATATGAGGGTAATTTTTAATAGAATCCCACGCGTAGTAAATGAATTGAGCACTCTTATATTTATTTTTGAATTTAAGTAGATTTTTTCTATCGAGAGACTCACCTTTAAGTACTATAACATAGTCGTAATCATCTCTTGTTTGAAGCAATATCCTCTCAAAATACGCGTCTGAAATGCGTTTAAGGAAATTATTATCTTTCCAGAGCCTAAGTAAAATTTTAAAAAAGACGTTATTAAATGGCTTTTCATCGAAATAATCAACGGTGGCACCGGCTCGCCTTAATCCATCAGATATTTCGGTTTCATAATTAAAAAAGCGAGGACATAAAAACAGCACTTTCATTTTAAATACTCTTCTTCACAATGGCCGGAATGCCTACAAGTAGCACATTGTCATCACAGGAATGCATTACAACAGCGTTAGCCGCGACAATAACATTGTCACCAATTCGAATACCACCAAGAACCTTAGCCCCTGATGCAATTACTACATTATCACCTAAAACAGGG
The DNA here is from genome assembly GCF_014895985.1 of Enterobacter cloacae complex sp. P2B. Lineage (NCBI taxonomy): Bacteria > Pseudomonadati > Pseudomonadota > Gammaproteobacteria > Enterobacterales > Enterobacteriaceae > Enterobacter > Enterobacter cloacae complex sp. P2B. The sequence goes on from NZ_JADBQQ010000005.1 coordinate 166,880, forward strand.
CGATTAGCGTGATTGAATGGAATATCGATATTTTTCGCACCCAGCGTAACTTGCTGGTATATTGTTGCATTAACACCAATTTTAGACGCGCCAATAACAATACCCTGCGAGTGTGGTATGAAAAAACCACCACCTATTTC
>NZ_JADBQQ010000005.1:167067-167918 GCF_014895985.1 Enterobacter cloacae complex sp. P2B
CCCAAAAATAATAAAATTTATTAGCGAAAAAATCTTTCCTAAAACAGGGATTCTTTTCTTATAGCAAAAATGACTCATGCGGTATAAAATCACTGGAGTCATTTTCATTCCAACAAAAGCTGAAATTATTCCTAAAAGAGATACTTTCGATTTATTACGCCCACTCAGTTTGTAATATCTCCGTATATCTTCCTTAACTAACTCAAACATTAGGATGACTCCCTGTAAATATTTTAATTCTCACAAGAACAAGAGTTACAATGAAAAGTAAGAAATATGTCTGAATAAAAAACAAATTATAAAAACCACTAAATATTGCACACTGCATTGCAATCGCATAAGGAAATAAACTAAAACGATATGACTTTAGCAAATTCTTGTAGGCAATACTGAAAAGCAGAAGTAAGCATGTAACCACAATTAGGGAGCCCGCGATGCCAAGATCGGGCATTAGCTTTTCAAACATTGTTGAAACGTTGGCATTATCATCTACTAATGCCATGGTATCATGGAATCCTAAATCACTATAAATGAGATTTCGGATAACACTGGGGAAAAGATCCTGGAAGCTTGTAAAATCGTATACCGGCACTATATCCGCAAAGTTATAGGCGAGATTTGCAAGACCCGCAGTAACATAGACATAAAACCATGTAAATCCTGAAGGCAGACTCGACAAAAATTGGCCTTGTGGTGACAACAAATATTCATACGGATTTTCTGCGCCCCTGATATCTCCTACTGCTCCAAAAAGTAGAACTATTGTCACAACTGACAATACAGTATAAACAAACATCTTTTTCGTGAATTTTTTATAAATAAAGAATAAAAAGAATATTTCTACGAGACCA
>NZ_JADBQQ010000006.1:0-247205 GCF_014895985.1 Enterobacter cloacae complex sp. P2B
TGGAGGCGCATTATAGGGAGCTGCCGAGGAATGACAAGCGGAAATATGCATTTTTATTTCGACCGCTCACCTTTTCGCCAAAAAGGCTATTTCTGATGCTTTTTTATCTCTTTTGGCAGCTCTGCCAGACTATTAATCACCCAATCCGCTGCACTTTCTGCTTCTGGCGTTACGGGCTTACCGGTACGCACTAATATTTTGGTACCCACTCCCGCCGCTGCGGCCGCCTGCATATCTTCCAGCTTATCGCCCACCATATAAGAAGCAGCCATATCAATGTGCAAGAACTCCTGCGCAGAGTTAAACATGCCCGGATGCGGTTTACGGCAGTCGCAGGTCTGACGATACTCTTCTACCGTTCCCTGCGGGTGGTGCGGGCAGTAGTAAATGCCATCAAGATCGACCCCGCGATCGGCCAGCGACCAGTCCATCCATTCCGTCAGCGTCTCAAACTGCGCTTCGGTGAACTTACCACGCGCGATGCCGGACTGGTTCGTTACGACCACCAGCGCATAGCCCATCTCTTTTAGCTGGCGCATTGCCTCTATAACGCCGTCGATAAATTCGAATTCATCGATCTCATGCACATAACCGTGATCCACATTAATAGTGCCATCACGGTCGAGAAAAATTGCGGGTACTGATTTTGCCACCGGTTTGCTCCTGAAAAAGGCCTGTTGAGCTAGTATCTCATGAATCGCAGCGCAATAAAGTGCTCATCGTACAGAGTTGGATTGATTTAGACGTCTGGATGCCTTAACATCCGTTTTGTTTACGGTCATCACCCGTATCTGGCAGAAGAAAATGCCACGGCTAACTTACATACGATAAAAATAATCTAATGATTAAACTTTCCAATATCACCAAAGTGTTCCAGCAGGGGAACCGAACCATTCAGGCGCTGAACAACGTCAGCCTGCATGTTCCTGCTGGTCAAATTTATGGCGTCATTGGCGCATCGGGTGCGGGTAAAAGCACGCTGATCCGTTGTGTTAACCTGCTTGAGCGCCCAACCCAGGGCAGCGTAGAAGTTGGCGGTCAGGAACTTACCGCCCTTTCAGAAAAAGAACTCACCAAAGCGCGCCGTCAAATTGGCATGATCTTCCAGCACTTTAACCTGCTGGCTTCCCGCACGGTGTTCGGCAACGTCGCCTTACCGCTGGAGCTGGATAACACGCCGAAAGAAGAAGTGAAGCGTCGCGTTACCGAACTGCTCGACCTCGTGGGTCTGGGTGATAAGCATGATAGCTACCCGGCAAATCTGTCCGGTGGGCAGAAGCAGCGTGTTGCTATTGCCCGCGCGCTGGCCAGCAACCCAAAAGTACTGCTGTGCGACGAAGCTACCAGCGCACTGGATCCGGCCACCACACGTTCTATTCTGGAACTGCTGAAGGACATTAACCGTCGCCTGGGCCTGACGATCCTCCTTATTACGCACGAGATGGACGTGGTGAAACGCATCTGCGACTGCGTGGCGGTCATTAGCAACGGTGAACTGATCGAGCAGGACACGGTAAGCGAAGTATTTTCCCATCCGAAAACGCCGCTGGCGCAGCAGTTTATTCAGTCCACGCTGCATCTGGATATTCCAGAAGATTATCTGGAGCGTTTGAAAACCGAGGCAACGGCGGACAGCGTCCCGATGTTGCGTATGGAATTCACCGGTCAGTCCGTTGATGCCCCTCTGCTTTCCGAAACCGCGCGTCGCTTTAACGTGAACAACAACATTATTAGCGCGCAGATGGATTACGCCGGTGGCGTGAAGTTCGGCATCATGCTGACGGAAATGCACGGCACTCAAGAAGAAACCCAGGCCGCAATCGCCTGGCTGCAAGAACATCATGTAAAAGTAGAGGTACTGGGTTATGTCTGAGCCGATGATGTGGCTACTGGTTCGCGGCGTTTGGGAAACGCTGGCAATGACCTTTGTATCGGGTTTCTTTGGTTTTGTGATTGGCCTGCCGGTAGGCGTACTGCTGTACGTGACGCGTCCGGGTCAAATCATTGAGAACGCGAAGCTCTACCGCACGCTCTCCGCGCTGGTGAATATCTTCCGTTCCATCCCGTTTATTATTCTGCTGGTGTGGATGATTCCGTTTACCCGCGTGATCGTCGGCACATCGATTGGTCTGCAGGCGGCTATCGTTCCGCTGACCGTAGGCGCTGCGCCGTTTATCGCCCGTATGGTGGAGAACGCCCTGCTGGAGATCCCAACCGGTTTGATTGAAGCTTCTCGTGCAATGGGGGCAACACCTATGCAGATCGTCCGCAAGGTTCTGCTGCCTGAAGCACTGCCGGGCCTGGTGAACGCGGCAACGATTACGCTTATTACTCTGGTAGGGTATTCCGCGATGGGCGGTGCAGTTGGCGCTGGCGGTTTAGGACAGATTGGTTATCAGTACGGCTATATTGGATATAACGCTACCGTGATGAATACCGTTCTGGTATTGCTGGTTGTTCTGGTTTACTTAATCCAGTTCTCTGGCGATCGCATCGTCCGGGCTGTTACTCACAAATAACGTTACACACAACACAAACTCGACGAGTTAAGGATAAAACATGGCGTTTAAATTAAAGACCTTTGCAGCAGTAGGCGCGCTGATTGGATCTCTGGCACTGGTGGGTTGCGGTCAGGACGAAAAAGATCCAAACCATATTAAAGTGGGCGTTATCGTAGGTGCAGAACAGCAGGTTGCTGAAGTTGCTCAGAAAGTGGCGAAAGAAAAATACGGTCTGGACGTTGAGCTCGTAACCTTCAACGATTACGTTCTGCCGAACGAAGCGCTGAGCAAAGGCGATATCGACGCCAACGCCTTCCAGCATAAGCCATACCTGGATCAGCAGATCAAAGATCGCGGCTATAAGCTGGTTGGCGTGGGTAACACCTTCGTCTACCCGATTGCAGGCTACTCCAAGAAAATTAAATCGCTGGACGAACTGCAGCCGGGTTCTCAGGTAGCCGTGCCTAACGATCCAACCAACCTCGGACGCTCCCTGCTGCTGCTGCAGAAAGTGGGCCTGATCAAACTGAAAGATGGCGTTGGCCTGCTGCCAACCGTTCTGGATGTCACCGAGAACCCGAAAAATCTGAAAATTGTTGAACTGGAAGCACCGCAGCTGCCGCGTTCTCTGGACGATGCGCAGATTGCCCTGGCCGTTATCAACACCACTTACGCCAGCCAGATTGGCCTGACGCCAGCGAAAGACGGTATCTTCGTTGAAGATAAAGACTCTCCGTACGTTAACCTGATCGTGACTCGCGAAGATAATAAAGACGCGGAAAACGTGAAGAAGTTCGTCCAGGCCTATCAGTCAGACGAAGTTTACCAGGAAGCCAACAAAGTGTTTAACGGCGGCGCTGTTAAAGGCTGGTAATCTCACCTCAGTGTAATATCATCAGGACGGGCTTATGCCCGTCTTGTCATTTGTGCAGTCACCTGATTCAATATCTGACGTTTTGATTATCCATTGAGGAATTATTATGCGTGCTTTACCGATCTGTCTTTTAGCACTCATGCTGAGCGGCTGTTCAATGCTAAGCAGATCTCCTGTTGAACCCGTTCAAAGCACGGCAACCCCGCCAAAAACAGAGCCTGCAAAACCGAAAGTGGTTCGCCCTGCGCCGGTTCGCATTATCACCAAGGCTGACGAACTGGTCGGCAAACCGTTCCGTGAACTGGGTGAAGTGAGCGGTGAATCCTGTCAGGCAACCAATCAGGACTCTCCACCGAATATCCCGACTGCGCGTAAACGCATGCAGATTAACGCCGCAAAAATGAAAGCTAACGCGGTGCTGCTGCACAGCTGCGAAGTCACCAGCGGCACGCCGGGCTGCTACCGTCAGGCGGTTTGCATCGGTTCTGCGCTGAACATTACGGCGAAATGAGTGCATTTCAGTTTGAGCAAATAGGCGTTATCCACTCTCCGTATAAAGAGAAGTTCGCCGTGCCCCGCCAGCCCGGTCTGGTCACCAGCGGCAGCGGCGAGCTTCATCTTCAGGCACCTTATAACCAGGCCGATGCGGTACGCGGGCTCGAGTCTTTCAGTCACTTATGGGTGGTATTTGTTTTTCACCAGACAATGGAAGGCGGCTGGCGTCCCACCGTGCGTCCCCCGCGCCTGGGCGGAAATGCGAGAATGGGCGTGTTTGCGACTCGTTCGACCTTCCGCCCCAATCCGATCGGGATGTCGCTGGTTGAACTGAAAGGCATACGTTGCCAGAAGGATCAGGTCATCCTTGAGCTGGGCAGCCTGGACCTGGTTGACGGCACGCCGGTTATCGACATTAAACCCTATTTGCCTTTCGCCGAATCCCTCCCGGATGCGCGCGCAAGCTACGCTCAGGACGCACCGCAGGCGGATATGCCAGTCTCGTTTACGCCTGAGATAGCCTTACAGCTGAGTCAGCTGGAGAAACGCTATCCTCGCTTACGGCATTTCATCACTGAAGTTCTGGCACAGGACCCCCGTCCGGCCTACCGTAAAGAAGAGGAAGCAGGAAAGACGTACGCCGTCTGGCTGCTGGATTTTAACGTGCGCTGGCGCGTCACTGGGGCAGGTTTCGAAGTGTTTGCCCTTGAACCCAGGTAATTTTGTTCTCCTCTCTTTTGGCATCTTTGCCACACTGGTAAACTAAACCACTTTTTTTGTGTCAGGCTGGCGTTTCAGCCTGTTCCAATCGTCGAAATGGAACCGTAACAACATGCGTACTAGCCAATATCTGCTCTCCACTCTGAAGGAGACACCTGCCGACGCCGAAGTAATCAGCCATCAGCTGATGCTGCGCGCCGGGATGATCCGCAAGCTGGCCTCCGGGTTATACACCTGGCTGCCGACCGGCGTGCGCGTCCTGAAAAAAGTCGAAAACATCGTGCGTGAAGAGATGAACAACGCCGGTGCTATCGAGGTGTCCATGCCCGTGGTTCAGCCCGCTGACCTGTGGCAGGAGAGCGGTCGTTGGGAGCAATATGGCCCAGAACTGCTGCGCTTCGTCGATCGCGGCGAGCGTCCGTTCGTTCTCGGTCCAACGCATGAAGAAGTCATTACCGATCTGATTCGTAACGAGCTGAGCTCTTACAAACAGCTGCCGCTGAACTTCTTCCAGATCCAGACCAAGTTCCGTGACGAAGTGCGCCCACGTTTCGGCGTGATGCGCTCTCGCGAATTCCTGATGAAAGATGCCTACTCTTTCCATACGTCACAGGAATCGCTGCAAGAGACCTACGACAAAATGTACGAGGCTTACAGCAAAATCTTCTCCCGCATGGGTCTGGATTTCCGCGCTGTGCAGGCTGATACCGGCTCCATCGGCGGTAGCGCGTCCCATGAGTTCCAGGTTCTGGCGCAGAGCGGTGAAGACGATGTGATCTTCTCTGACTCTTCAGACTACGCGGCAAACATCGAATTTGCAGAAGCGCTGGCACCAAAAGAACCTCGCGGCGCGGCAACGCAAGAGATGACGCTGGTTGATACGCCAAATGCGAAAACCATCGCCGAGCTGGTTGAGCAGTTCAGTCTGCCAGTCGAAAAAACCGTGAAAACGCTGCTGGTGAAATCCACCGAAGGCAGCGCTTACCCGCTGGTTGCCCTGCTGGTGCGTGGCGATCATGAACTGAACGAAGTGAAAGCCGAAAAGCTGCCGCAGGTCGCCAGCCCGCTGACGTTCGCCACGGAAGCGGAAATCCGCGCCGTCGTGAATGCTGGCCCAGGCTCTCTCGGTCCGGTGAATATGCCGGTTCCTGTCGTTATTGACCGCACGGTTGCTGCAATGAGCGACTTCTCCGCGGGTGCTAACATCGACGGTAAACATTACTTCGGCATCAACTGGGATCGCGACGTAGCGACGCCAGAAGTGGCAGACATCCGTAACGTGGTTGCAGGCGACCCAAGCCCGGACGGCCAGGGTACGCTGATGATCAAGCGCGGTATCGAAGTGGGCCACATCTTCCAGCTGGGTGATAAATACTCGCGCGCGCTGAACGCCGCCGTTCAGGGTGAAGATGGCCGTAACCAGATCCTGACCATGGGCTGCTACGGTATCGGGGTAACGCGCGTGGTGGCTGCGGCCATCGAGCAGAACTACGACGAGCGCGGCATCGTCTGGCCGGACAATATCGCGCCGTTCCAGGTGGCCATTCTGCCAATGAACATGCACAAGTCTTACCGCGTGCAGGAGCTGGCCGAGAAGCTGTACGCCGAGCTGCGCGCTCAGGGTATCGAAGTGCTGATGGATGACCGTAAAGAGCGTCCGGGCGTGATGTTTGCCGATATGGAACTGATCGGTATCCCGCACACCGTCGTCATCGGCGACCGTAACCTCGACAGCGATGAGATTGAATACAAATACCGTCGCAGCGGCGAAAAACAGATGATCAAGACCAGCGATATTCTTGATTACCTGGTGAAAGCCATCAAAGGCTAAACAAAAAACCCCGCTCTGGCGGGGTTTTTTAATGGCTCAACGTCAATTTATTTACTGTTACAGTCTTTACCCGCGACAAACTTCGCGTCTTTATCTGCCACCAGCGTTTTCACCATCTCCCCGCTATCCGGGTTTGGCTCCAGCGTAAAGTGGCCGTCAACCGTCAGCAATACCGGCTTGCTGTCATTGCCGCGCGCCACGGCGTAATCACGTTCAAGCTGCGCATTGTTTGCCACACTGACTTTCTTACCGGTAGCGCAGTCGGTAAAGATCGCCGCATCCGCCATGTAGAAATACATCCCCCGCATCGCCATTGGCGTGGCTGGCAGCGCCGCTTTCACCGGCGTCAGCGTGTAGTTGAGCTGGGATTCAATCGGATTGCCTTCCCGGTCGAGCATTTCCATGTTCTCACCTTTTGGGCGGAACCAGGTTTTGTCACCGGAGGTATCCGTCAGGACCAGCTTCTCCGCCGTACGCGCCCATGTCCCGTAGGTGGCAAATGAAGAGGGTTCTTTCGCGCCCTGGTAGCGCTGGTTCATCACCCAGGTACCGTCTTTTTGCAGGAACAGTGACGTTTCAATGCCTTCGCAGTCCGCGCAAGGCAATACGCCGCGCCAGCTCTGTTGCATTGGCTTTAACTCTTCATTCTGCGCTGGCTGCAAAACCTGCGTTTCAGAACGGTTGTTACACCCGAAAAGCGCAAACAATGTACTCACTGCCAGCGCTGAAAATAATGCTTTTTTCACAATGAATTCCTTATGAAAATTGTGTTCCCTTTCGTCACTCCATCGGGCGACGAACTTTACCGCGTAATGCTTTCACTGTGGATTTTTGGGCTTTCGAGGACAGCCGACGCTCTTTCGATGCGCGGGTTGGCCGCGTTGCCCGGCGGCTTTTTTGTACTGCCGTTAACTCTTTGATGACCGCCACCAGCCTGGCTAGCGCCGCTTCCCGGTTTAATTCCTGGCTGCGGTACTCCTGGGCTTTGATCACAATCACGCCATCGCTGGTGATCAAGTGATGGCTGGCGGCAAGCAGGCTTTCTTTATAATACTCTGGCAGGCTTGAGGCCCGAATGTCAAAACGCAAATGGATAGCCGTCGACGCCTTGTTGACGTGCTGCCCGCCCGCGCCCTGAGCACGGATGGCGGCGATCTCCAGCTCGCTATCAGGGATACTGACGCTTCGGGACAAGACGATCATGGCGCAGGCTGCCAGGCTGTCAGATGAATTTCCAGATTATTCTGAGAATCAGAAAGCCAGATGGCTCCGTCCTGGATCGTTGCCTGCAGCGCCATCGTCCGGCTGGCGAACTCGCTCAGCTGCGCCAGCTGTTCATCATCCAGATACCAGACGGCGAGATTTTTAAACTGCGCGCATTTATTCTTATTTTGCTGCCACCAAATCTCCGCCGCGCGCTGGTTATAGGCGAATAACGCCACTTCCGCAGACTGAGTACACGCCTTTTTAATTCTGCGCTCGTCCGGCAGACCGAGTTCAATCCATAAATCGATCCCCAGATGGTCGTTGCGCAGCCAGGCTTCAGGCTCGTCTTCCGCGCTCAACCCACGGGTAAACTGCAGACGTTCATCAGCATACTTAATCCACGCCAGCAGGCGCAGCATCATACGCTCCTGTGTTTCGGAGGGGTGGCGTGCCAGCGTAAGCGACGCGTCCAGAAACTGGTTGCGATCAAGATCGGCCACGTTGACCACTGCTTTATAAATTGTCGCTTTCAGCGCCATGAGAGAACTCCATTCGAATCAGCCGCACATTGTAGCGAAAACGGAGGCAAAAGGCTGTTACTGAGTAATAAATACACCGCTATCAAGGCGCTGATATTGCTTAAATGAGTATGGTATAGTCACCTTGCTAAACCGAGTTTATCTTCGTAGGCTTAATGATATCTCACAGTAAGTCAGTGCGCTGGCGGGAGGGGATGTGAATAATTATTGTGAGTTAATTCGCAAACGGTATGCGGAAATCGCCAGCGGAGATCTGGGGTATGTCCCGGACGCGTTGGGCTGTGTATTGAAGGTGCTTAATGAAGTGGCCTCTGATGAGAGCCTTTCAGAGTCGGTCAGGGAAAAAGCAGCGTATGCTGCGGCGAATTTACTGGTGAGCGATTATGTCGATGAATGATACTTATCAACCCATCAATTGTGATGACTATGACAACCTCGAACTCGCCTGCCAGCATCATTTAATACTGACGCTGGAGCTAAAAGATGGCGAAGTGTTGAAGGCGAAGGCCAGCGATCTGCTTTCACGCAAGAATGTGGAATACCTGGTCGTGGAAGATGCCGGTGCGACGCGCGAGCTGCGTCTGGACAAAATAGCCAGCTTCAGCCACCCGCAAATCGGCACCGTCGTGGTGAGCGAATCCTGATGACATTAACGGGCAGCCGGGCTGCCCGTTACGCTTTCCGCCACTCGAAGCTGGCCCCCTCTTCTGTCCACCCCTCTTCCGTGATGAACACCCCTGCAGCAGCAATCAGCGTTTCACCGTAGAACAGCAGCGGCGTGGTGTCGCGCAGCCACGGCGGCACGTTGTACTCTTGCCATATCTTTTTCAGCTTCCGTCCCCCGTTGCGTCCGACGATATGCAGCAAGCCGCCAGTCTTAAAGCGCACGCTGACGGATTCTCCGGGCTTTGGCAGACGCACATGGCCAGTCGGCATCAGAGAGACACTCCCCGTGTCCTGGGGCAATATCAGCGGTGCCTCTGGTGAGGTCCAGTGGAGCACCACATCGGTCAGCGACGGGGAGTATTTTACCCACCAGAGTTTGCCTTTATAGCGTCTGACCTCATATCCACTCAGGTGTACGCAGGGGGAAGCATCTTCCCGCGCCTGCGCGACTTCGTCCCAGATACGGCTCAGCATTGCCCGCGACGGCATCGCAGCATGATGAGTGGCGAGCCAGCGACGTAACAGCGCGGCCCGACGCGCCGGGCTTATCGCCTCCAGAGGCGCAATTGCCAGCGCACCGTCTTCTGAAATCAGGTCAGACAGTTCCTCGCTGAGTAACTCATCCAGCAGGCTTTCCTGTTCGGCACACAGCATAGCGCTTCTTGCCGTCGCGTCGGCAAAATGCGGCCAGCGCTCGCTTAAAAGCGGGAGGACGCGCAGACGCAGGAAGTTACGATCGTAGCTATCGTCCTGGTTGCTCTCATCTTCGATCCAGCTCAGCTGATGTTCCCGCGCCCAGGCTTCCAGCGACGCGCGTGTCTCGCCAAGCAGCGGCCGTAATAATTGCGTTCCGGCAAACTCTGAACGCGCCGGCATGGCGGAAAGCCCCGCGGGTCCGCTGCCCCGCTTAAGCGCCAGCAAAAAGGTTTCGCACTGATCGTCCAGATGCTGCGCCGTGACCAGCGCTTCGCCGGGCAGCAATACGCCTGCAAAAGCGGTATAGCGGGCTTTACGCGCCTGCGCCTCAATACCCAATCCTTCATCAGCAAGCGTGACGCGCTCAACGATGAGCGGGATAGCCCACGCCTCACACAAGGCTTCACAGTGCGCCACCCAATCCTCTGCATGGCGGCTTAGTCCGTGGTGGATATGTATAGCCCGAAGCTGGACGCCAGGGTCCCGGTCACGCCAGAGCTTAAGGCGATGCAGCAACACGGTGGAATCCAGGCCACCGCTAAACCCCACCAGCAGCTGGCGGTACGGTGAAACGGCTTGTGCGATAGCGGGTAAGGTCATAGGAAATTACACATAAAAAATGCCCGAACTGAGCGGGCATTATCACACAGGTCAAACATTACTGCTGGTAAAGCTCCAGCGGCAGGCCGTCCGGGTCGTTAAAAAAGGTAAACCGCTTGTCGGTAAACGGATCGACGCGAATCGCCTCGCACGTCACGCCGTGCGCTTCCAGGTGTTTTACTGCGCTATCAAGGTCATCAACGCTGAAAGCCAGATGACGCAGGCCGCAGGCTTCCGGGCGGGACGGACGCGAAGGCGGGAAAGGAAAAGAGAACAGCTCAATCACATACTGCCCGTTTAGCGCGAGATCGCCCTTCCAGGAGTCACGCTCCTCGCGGTAGGCCTCGCTCATGAGTGTAAAGCCAAGAATGTCGCAGTAGAAGGCCTTACTTTTCGCATAATCGGTGGCGATGATCGCAATATGGTGAACCGCTTTTAAACCCAGCATAGCTTCTCCTTTTTATGATGCCTGAACGTTACAACCGAAAACCCACACCTGGCAAGCGGTCACCTTTATTTTAGGACTCGCACCCAGTACACGCCGTTTTCATCGCGTTTCGCGCCGTGGATATCCGTTTCAAAGCCTGGATAGTGACGTCCTACCGAACAGAGCATCAGCAGAAAATCGAGCACCGCCCGGCTTTCCTCGGTGATCATCTCACCCGGCATCAGCAGCGGCACGCCCGGCGGATACGGCAGGATCATGTTGGCCGATACCCGCCCGACCAGATTTTCCAGCTCAACGGTTTCGACTTCGCCTTTCACCTGCCGCTGCCAGGCCTTGTGCGGCGTCAGCTTCATATCAGGCAGGACGTCAAACGCCTGGAGCATCAGGCGCGGCAGATCGTGCTGGCGAATCAGCCGGTGGATCCCCTGAGCCAGATCCTGAATGCGCATGTTGCGGTAAAAGTCAGGATCTTCCGCGTAGAGATCCGGCAGCATGTTCTTCACCCGCAGGTTGAGATCGTAGGCGCGCTTGAACTCCATCAGCCCGCGGAGCAACCCCATCGCCCGTGTTTTATCGATCCCGATGCTGAACAGGAACAGCAGATTGTAAGGACCGGTCTTCTCCACCACCACGCCGCGTTCGTCAAGGAACTTCGCCACCAGCGCGGCGGGGATCCCCTCCTCGCCCATCACGCCCTGTTCGTCCATCCCCGGCGTCAGGATCGTCACCTTAACCGGATCGAGAAACATATGGTCCGCATCAGCATCCCGGAAGCCGTGCCAGCTCTCTCCCGGCGCGACGGGCCAGCACTCCGCCTCGTCGATCTCTTCCGGCTGCCAGATATCGAAGAACCAACCGTCGGCCTCATCCTTCAGCCGCTGGACCTCTTTACGGAAATGCAGCGCCCGTTCCACCGAGCGGTTAATCAGACGTTTACCCGGATTGCCGCGCAGCATCGCCGCCGCCGTCTCGATAGAGGCCACCAGCGGATAGCTCGGTGAGGTGGTGGTGTGCATCATAAAGGCTTCATTAAACGTATCCTCGTCGTACTCGCCTTTAATATGGATTAACGAAGCCTGCGAAAACGCGGCCAGCATTTTGTGCGTCGACTGCGTTTCGAAAAAGACCTTGCCCGGCACGCGCTCGCCGCTCATCCCGCTTTTGCCCGAGTAAATCGGGTGGAAGTTGGTATAGGGCACCCACGCGGAATCGAAGTGGATCGACGGTACGTCCAGCGTCTGCTTGATCCAGTTCGTGTTATACAGCAGACCGTCATAGGTGGAGTTGGTGATTACCGCATGGACAGGCCAGCTTGCATCGGGGATCGCCGCAACCTTACTTTCGATGGCCTGGTGCGTGAACTCCCGGCGCGGAATGCCGCCGAGGATACCGAGCGCGTTACGCGTGGGTGACAGCCAGATCGGGACGACGTCGCTCATCATCAGCAGGTGCGCCAGCGATTTATGGCAGTTACGGTCAATCAGCAACGTGCTTCCGGTTGGCGCGGCGTACATCCCGACGATTTTGTTCGAGGTCGAGGTGCCGTTGGTCACCATATAGCTCTGCTCGGCGCCAAAGGTGCGGGCGATATACTCTTCAGCTTCAAGATGTGGGCCGGTGTGATCCAGAAGAGAGCCTAACTCGGTCACTGAAATCGACACGTCTGCTTTCAGGGTGTTGCCGCCGAAGAAATCGTAGAACAGGCACCCCACCGGGCTTTTTTGATAGGCCGTGCCGGCCATGTGTCCCGGCGTACAGAAGGTGTATTTTCCCTCTTTCACATAGGTGAACAGCGCGCGCGTAAACGGCGGCGTGATGTTATCCAGGTATTCACCGGTGTACTGCTGAATGCGGGTCGCAATGTCCTCGGCCACGCCGAGCGCGTATTCGAAGAACCACAGCGCCATGCGCATATCGTGCGCGCTGACGTCCATAGTCGAGTGAGTGTTGATAAAGGCGTAGAGCGGAAGGTATTCATTCAGCCTGTTGATCTCGCTGCACAGCTCCATGTCGTATTCGTCCCAGTCGAATATCACGCCACAGATGCGCGGATTATGTTCGATGAATTTCAGCAGATCGACGCTGTTTTGCGGCCAGATCAGCTGATAACCGCGTGCTTTAAGGGCTTGCTCCAGCTCCTTGATGGGCTCGTCTTTATAAAAGACGCCGTGTGGCCCCATGATGGCGATGATGTTCATGGTTTACCTCCTTGAAAAACATCAGATAAGCATAGTTAAGGTAAACGGCAGGTATAAAAAAAGCCGCAACAATGTGCGGCTTTTCAGATAATTGTGAAGCTTACGCGTAACCGTAGGTCATCAGACGCTGGTAACGACGGTTGAGCAGGTCTTCTTTGCTCAGGACGTCCAGATCGGCCAGGTCGGCCAGCAGCTGTGCTTTCAGGGAAGCAGCCATCACTTCCGGCTTACGATGCGCGCCGCCCAGCGGTTCCGGGATAACGGTGTCGATCAGCTTCAGCTCTTTCAGACGCGGCGCAATGATGCCCATCGCTTCCGCGGCCAGCGGCGCTTTGTCGGCGCTTTTCCACAGAATGGACGCACAACCTTCCGGGGAGATAACGGAATAGGTGCTGTACTGCAGCATATTCACTTTATCGCCCACGCCAATCGCCAGCGCACCGCCGGAACCACCCTCACCGATAACGGTACAGATGACCGGAACCTTCAGGCGAGACATCTCGCGCAGGTTGCGTGCGATAGCTTCAGACTGGCCGCGCTCTTCCGCGCCTACGCCTGGGTATGCACCCGGGGTGTCGATGAAGGTGATGATTGGCATGTTGAAACGCTCGGCCATCTCCATCAGACGCAGGGCCTTACGATAGCCTTCTGGTGCTGGCATACCGAAGTTACGACGGATCTTCTCTTTGGTTTCACGGCCTTTCTGGTGACCAATGATCATCACCGGACGTCCGTCCAGACGCGCGATACCGCCAACGATAGCTTTATCGTCAGCGTATGCGCGGTCGCCTGCCAGTTCGTCAAATTCGTCAAACGCCAGGCGGACATAATCCAGGGTGTACGGACGCTGTGGATGACGCGCCAGCTGCGCGATCTGCCATGCGCCGAGATCGGCAAAGATTTTGCGCGTCAGCTCTACGCTTTTTTCGCGCAGACGATGCACTTCTTCGTCGATGTTAATATCCAGTTTTTCATCCTGACGGCTTACCGCTGTCAGAGAATCGATTTTCGCTTCCAGCTCAGCAATCGGCTGTTCGAAATCAAGGAAATTCAGACTCATAGTATTCCTGTATTAGTCAAACTCCAGTTCCACCTGCTCCGAACCAATGAGGCCACGGAGATCGTTCAGTAAACGATCGCTCGGAGAGACACGCCACGTTGCACCAAAGCGCAACCGCGCACGTGCATCCGCCCTCTGATAGTAGAGATGTACTGGAATGGTCCCCGAGCGGTGGGGTTCCAGAGACTGACGGAGTCGGTTTAAAAGCTGGTCATCAATTTGCCTGTCCGTCAGCGAGATAGCAAGCCCGCGAGCATATTTTTCCCGGGCTTCGTCAATGTCCATCACTTCGCGGGCGGTCATTTTAAGCCCCCCGCTGAAGTCATCAAAGCTGACCTGTCCGCTGACGATAAGTATGCGGTCTTTTTCCAGCAATTGCTGGTATTTATCCAGCGCGTCGGTGAACAGCATCACCTCCAGACGCCCGGAACGGTCATCTAACGTACAGATGCCGATACGATTGCCGCGCTTGGTGACCATTACCCTTGCAGCAATCACGAGCCCCGCAGCCGTGGTGATCTTACCACGTTCTGTCGGATGCATGTCTTTAAGCCTGTGGCCGCCGACATAGCGCTCAATTTCTTTAAGATACTGGTTGATCGGGTGCCCCGTCAGGTACAGACCTAACGTTTCCCGCTCTCCATCCAGTACCACCTGTTCTGGCCACGGCTGGCAGTTGGAATAGGACTGCTCGATCTGCTCTGGCTCTTCCGCCAGCACGCCGAACATATCCGCCTGGCCAATGGCTTCCGCTTTTGCATGCTGATCGGCCGCCTTCAACGCATCGCCGAGCGAGTTCATCAGCGCGGCACGATGCGGCCCCAGCCTGTCAAACGCGCCGGACATGATCAGTTTTTCCAGCACGCGGCGGTTCAGTTTTTTGGTATCGGTACGGGCGCACAGATCGAACAGCTCACGGAAGTAGCCGCCGTTATTACGCGCTTCGATGATCGCCTCGATCGGCCCCTCACCCACGCCTTTGATCGCGCCGATCCCGTAGACGATCTCCCCGTCATCGTTAACGTGGAAATGGTACAGACCCGAGTTAATATCCGGCGGCAGGATCTTCAGCCCCATGCGCCAGCACTCGTCCACCAGGCCAACCACCTTCTCAGTGTTGTCCATATCGGCGGTCATTACCGCCGCCATAAACTCAGCGGGATAGTGGGCCTTGAGCCACAGCGTTTGATAAGAAACCAAAGCATAGGCGGCGGAGTGAGATTTGTTAAATCCGTACCCGGCGAATTTCTCCACCAGGTCGAAGATTTTCATCGCCAGTTCGCCATCGACGCCGTTTTTCTTCGCCCCATCTTCAAAGATGGAGCGCTGCTTGGCCATCTCTTCCGGCTTTTTCTTACCCATCGCACGACGCAGCATGTCCGCGCCGCCAAGGGTATAGCCGGAAAGCACCTGGGCGATCTGCATGACCTGTTCCTGATACAGGATGATGCCGTAGGTCGGCTCCAGCACCGGTTTCAGGCTTTCATGCTGCCACTGCACGTCCGGGTAGGAAATCTCTTCGCGCCCGTGTTTACGGTCGATAAAGTTATCCACCATCCCTGACTGCAGCGGGCCCGGACGGAACAGGGCCACCAGCGCGATCATATCTTCGAAGCAGTCGGGCTGCAGGCGTTTAATCAGATCTTTCATGCCGCGGGATTCAAGCTGGAAGACGGCTGTCGTCTCCGAGCGCTGCAGCATGTCGAAACTTTTCTTGTCATCAAGCGGGATGGCCGCAATATCCAGCGGCGGCTCGCCGTTCTTCTCGCGGCGGGCGTTGATCATCTCCAGCGCCCAGTTGATGATGGTCAGCGTACGCAGGCCGAGGAAGTCGAACTTCACCAGCCCGGCGTATTCCACGTCGTTTTTATCGAACTGGGTGACCGGGTGCTGGCCCGCTTCGTCGCAGTAGAGCGGCGCAAAGTCGGTGATTTTGGTCGGGGCGATAACCACGCCCCCCGCATGCTTACCGGCGTTACGCGTCACGCCTTCAAGCTTACGCGCCATGTCGATCAGCGCTTTTACCTCTTCATCAGCTTCGTAGATTTCCGGCAGCTGAGGTTCAGCTTCAAAGGCTTTTGCCAGCGTCATGCCCGGATCGGGCGGCACCAGCTTTGAAATACGATCGACAAAACCGTACGGATGACCCAGCACGCGGCCCACGTCGCGGATAACCGCTTTCGCCGCCATGGTACCGAAGGTAATGATCTGCGAAACCGCGTCACGACCGTACATATCGGCCACGTGCTCAATCACCTGGTCGCGTTTTTCCATGCAGAAGTCGACGTCGAAGTCGGGCATGGAGACACGTTCCGGGTTAAGGAAACGTTCGAACAGCAGGTCAAATTCCAGCGGATCGAGGTCGGTAATTTTCAGCGCATACGCCACCAGTGAGCCCGCACCCGAGCCACGGCCCGGACCTACCGGCACGCCGTTATCCTTCGACCACTGGATAAACTCCATTACAATGAGGAAGTAGCCCGGGAAGCCCATCTGGTTAATCACCTGGAGTTCAATATCCAGGCGTTCGTCATACTCCGGACGACGTTTTTTACGCTCTTCTTCATCCGGGAACAGGAATTCGAGACGCTCTTCCAGACCTTCTTTCGATTTCATGACCAGGAAATCTTCCGTGGTCATGTCCCCGGTCGGGAACTGCGGCAGGAAGTATTCGCCGAGGCGCACGGTCACGTTACAGCGCTTGGCAATCTCTACGCTGTTTTCCAGCGCTTCCGGAATGTCGGAGAAGAGCTCGCACATCTCCTCTTCGCTGCGCATATACTGCTGCGATGAGTAGTTCCGCGGACGCTTTGGATCGTCGAGAGTGAAGCCATCGTGGATAGCGACGCGAATTTCATGCGCGTCAAAATCGCCGGACTCCAGGAAACGCACGTCATTCGTTGCCACCACGGGCAAGCCGCGCTCTTCTGCCAGCGCGACAGCAGCGTGCAGATAGTTCTCTTCATCCTGGCGGCCGGTGCGAATCAGCTCCAGATAGTAACGATTCGGGAAGTACTCTTCATAGAACGAGACGCACTGATCCACCAGCGCGCTGTTACCGCGCAGCAGGGATTTACCGACATCGCCCATGCGGCCGCCGGAGATCAGCAGCAGCCCTTCGTTCAGCTCAGCCAGCCATTCCCTGTCAATCCACGGACCCAGCGCCCCATAACCGCGCTGATAGGCTTTTGAGATAAGCAGAGTGAGGTTTTGGTAACCCGTATTGTTCATCGCCAACACGGAGATTTGCGTCAGTTCATCGCCGATGAGATCGCTCTGCACATGGAAATCCGCACCGACGATAGGCTTCATCCCCGCGCCATGCGCCGTCCCGTAGAACTTAACCAGGCCGCACAGGTTGGTAAAATCGGTGATCGCCAGCGCAGGCATGCCAAGCGAGGCCGCCTTTTTTACCAGCGGCCCGGTCTTTGCCAGCCCATCGATCATGGAGTAGTCGCTATGCACCCGCAGGTGTACGAAACGTGGTTCAGCCATCTTCAGATCCCGCGTTACTTAATTGCTTGCGTCTTGATTCAGGACACCAGTCCCAGCGCGCGCTTCACCGGGCCAAAGCTGCGCCGATGATGTTCAGTTGCGCCATGTTCAGCCAGCTTTTCCAGATGGAAAGCCGTTGGATATCCCTTATGCTGGGCGAAACCATACGCGGGATAAGTGAGGTCCAGCGCGGCCATTTCGGCGTCGCGCGTCACTTTGGCAATAATAGACGCTGCACTGATCTCTGCGACGCGGCTGTCGCCTTTAACGACGGCCATCGAAGGCATCGGCAGCGCCGGGCAACGGTTACCGTCGATCAGCACATATTCTGGCACAACCTTCAGGCCAGCAACGGCTCGCTGCATTGCCAGCATCGTGGCGTGCAGAATATTCAGATCGTCGATTTCATTCGGCTCTGCGCGCCCGACGCTCCAGGCCAGCGCCTTCTCTTTAATTTCATCGAACAGCGCCAGACGGCGCTTCTCACTGAGTTTTTTTGAGTCGTTCAGACCCATAATCGGGCGCGTTGGATCGAGGATCACCGCCGCGGTCACCACGGCACCGACCAACGGGCCGCGCCCGACTTCATCCACTCCGGCAACGAGGTGCGTGTGGGGATAAGTAAATTCCATCATTTTGCTAACTCCAGCACTGCATCAGCCGCCTGCTCATCAGCATTACAGCGGATCTGCTGATGCAGTTCACGGAAAGTATCGTGCATCTGGTGGCTGGTCTTGCCGTTGGCCAGCAGCGGCAGCAGGGCATCCGCAAGCGCCTGCGGCTGGCACTCATCCTGCAACAGCTCTTTAACCAGCTCGCGCCCGGCAAGCAGGTTTGGCAGGGAGACATAATCCGTTTTCACCAGACGTTTTGCCAGCCAGAAGGTAAACGGCTTCATGCGATAACCGACCACCATCGGGCATTTCGCCAGCATACACTCCAGCGCTGCCGTGCCGGAAGCCAGCAGTGCGGCATCGCTTGCATACATGGCTTCCCGCCCTTTCCCGTCGAGAAGACGAACGTGAAGATCCGGGGCAACGTCGGCTTTGATACGCTCGAACTGCTCGCGGCGTTTGGCATTCACCAGCGGCACAACCACTTCAAGATCGGGCCAGGTCTGGCGAAGAATCTGCGCGGTCTTCAGGAAATCAGCGCTCAGCATCTCGACCTCTGCGCCACGGCTGCCCGGCAGCAGCGCCAGACAGTGCACATCATGCGGGATACCCAGCACGTCGCGCGCCGCGTTTTTATCCGGATCCAGCGGCATCGCATCCGCCATGGTATGACCGATAAAACGGCACGGAACATTAAATCTGTCATAAAACGCTTTTTCGAAAGGCAGGAAAGCCAGCACCAGGTTGGTGGACCGTCCGATTTTGAAAACGCGTTTCTGTCGCCACGCCCACACGGACGGACTGACATAGTGAATGGTTTTGATGCCTTGCTTTTTCAGATTACCTTCGAGGGTAATGTTGAAATCAGGTGCATCGATACCGACAAACACATCGGGTTTGAGTTCGGTAAAGCGGCGGGTGAGATCGGCACGAATATGCAGCAGGCGTCGCAGGCGCCCCAGCACCTCGACGATGCCCATCACGGCCAGCTCTTCCATTTCATACCAGGCTTCACAGCCTTCGGCCTGCATTAGCGGGCCAGCCACGCCAACAAAGCGAGCATTGGGTACGCGCGCCTTAAGCGCCCGGATGAGACCTGCACCAAGAATATCGCCGGAGGTTTCTCCGGCGACCAGGGCTATCGTAAGCGGACGACTGTCGACCATTAACGAATCAGACCCCTCGTGGAACGGTCAAAGAACTCCATGAACGCGTTCACTTCAGGATGCTTATTCGCCAGCTCGGCAATTTCCGGCTTCGCCTCTTCCAGCGTTTTACCGCTACGGTACAGCAGCTTGTACGCGTTGCGGATAGCAGTAATCGCTTCGCGGCTAAAGCCACGACGCTTGAGGCCTTCGATGTTCACGCCAAACGGCGTGGCATGGTTGCCCTGCGCAATCACATACGGCGGGACGTCCTGCGCCACACCGGAGCATCCGCCGACCATCACGTGTGCACCAACGATGCAGAACTGATGGACTGCGGTCATGCCGCCAATAATGGCGAAGTCATCAACCGATACGTGTCCTGCCAGCGTTGCGTTGTTGGCAAGAATACAGCGGTCACCCACGTTACAGTCGTGCGCAATGTGCGCATTCACCATAAACAGGTTGTCGCTGCCCACCTTCGTCAACCCACCACCCTGCACTGTTCCACGATGAATGGTGACGCTTTCGCGAATACGGTTACGATCGCCAATTTCCAGACGGGTCGACTCACCAGCATATTTCAGATCCTGGTTAACTTCGCCGATGGAAGCGAACTGATAGATCTCGTTATTGCTGCCAATGGTCGTGTGACCATTCACGACAACGTGAGATTTCAGTACTGTACCCTCACCAATTTCGACATGGGGTCCAACAATACAGAACGGGCCAATGTGGACGTTTGCGCCAATAATGGCGCCGGTTTCCACAATAGCGGTAGGATGAATAAAGGCGGATTTATCAATCACGTATCAGGACTCCCGGCTACGAGCACACATCATCGTCGCTTCGCAAACAACTTTGCCGTCAACCAGCGCTACGCCTTTGAAGCGAGTCAGGCCACGACGCGTTTTTTCAAAAGTGACTTCCATGATCATCTGATCACCAGGCACGACAGGACGCTTGAAGCGCGCTTCATCAATACCTGCGAAGTAATACAGTTCACCCGGCTCCAGCTTACCGACGCTTTTAAACGCCAGAATACCGGTAGCCTGAGCCATCGCTTCCAGAATCAACACACCCGGGAAGATAGGCTTACCCGGGAAGTGTCCCTGGAAGAATGGCTCGTTCACGGAAACATTTTTCACTGCGCGCAGAAAACGACCTTCTTCAAAATCCAGCACACGGTCTACCAGTAAAAACGGGTAGCGGTGCGGCAGAAGTTCTAAAATCTCTTCAATATGCAGAGTATGAGTGTCAGTAGTCAAAATACTCTTCCTGTCAAAATGTACTGATAACAATAATAACACGGCCTGCCGGTTTATTAGAAAGCCGACAGGCCGGGAAAGATAGCGTTAAACGGGTGACGTTTAGTCTTGTTGATCGATCTTACGCTCAAGAGACTTGAGTCGCTTGCTCATATCATCAATGTTCATCACCAGAGCTGCTGTTTTACGCCATACCTTGTTGGGTTGCAGCGGAATACCGGAGGAATAGACGCCAGGTTCAGTGATAGGACGCATTACCATGCCCATGCCCGTCACCGTCACCTTGTCGCATATTTCCATATGGCCATTAATCACGCTCGCGCCGCCAATCATGCAGTAACGACCAATTTTCAGGCTGCCCGCCATGATGACGCCCCCCGCAACCGCGGTATTGTCGCCAATCACAACGTTATGCGCAATCTGGCACTGGTTATCGATGATAACACCATTGCCAATGATCGTGTCGTCGAGTGCACCACGATCGATCGTGGTACAGGCTCCGATCTCCACGCGATCGCCAATAATAACGCGACCAAGCTGCGGGATCTTTACCCAGTTACCGCGATCGTTCGCGTAACCAAAGCCATCAGAACCAATCACGGTACTGGACTGGACGAGGCAATTTTCGCCGATTTCAACTTCATGATAAACGGACACATTGGCCCATAAACGGGTGCCAGCGCCGATTTTCGTATTTTTCCCAACGAAGCATCCAGGGCCAATGATGACGTTATCGCCCAGCTCAACGCCAGATTCAATAACCGCATTCGCGCCAACGGCCACGTTGTTACCCAGCTTAGCCGTCGGATCAATCGCTGCACTGGCAGCAATGTTCTGCGCCGGCTGCGGCGTGGTATCAAGAATTTGAGCCATGCGAGCATACGTCAGGTAGGGA
This sequence comes from Enterobacter cloacae complex sp. P2B, assembly GCF_014895985.1. Taxonomy (NCBI): domain Bacteria; kingdom Pseudomonadati; phylum Pseudomonadota; class Gammaproteobacteria; order Enterobacterales; family Enterobacteriaceae; genus Enterobacter; species Enterobacter cloacae complex sp. P2B. The sequence continues at coordinate 21,252 of NZ_JADBQQ010000006.1, forward strand.
TTTTTCACTACCAGCGCGCTTCCAGTGGCAAAAGGAAGATCGTCCTGCGTCAGAACAACAGCTGACGCCTGGCATTGAGCCAGTTGTTCACGGTACTTAGGGCTTACCATGAAGGTAATCGTGCCAGCTTTAGCAGATTGCATGGACGCAACAGCGGTGATGACGATATCGCCATCACCGTGTAATTCTGCATCCAACTGCTGAGCTAAATCAGCCAGTCGAATTGAAGGCATTACTTATTTAACCTGTTTCAGAACATCAGCGGTGATGTCTTTAACATCGCTGCTGTTGAAAGCAACGGCGTTCGCATCAACAACCAGATCGATGCTCTGATCGGCAGCAACTGCTTTAACAGCAGTCTGAATGCGAGTCACCAGCTTGCCGCGCTCTTCGTTAGAACGACGCTGACGATCCTGCTCGAAAGCCTGCGCTTTCTGGGAGAAGGTCTGGCGCTGAGCCATAACGTCTTTTTCCAGTTTGCTGCGATCGCTTGCTTTCATGGTAGAACCATCACGCTGCAGACGCTGCATTTTGGACTGAAGATCGCCTTCCATACGCTGCAGTTCGCTCGCACGGCCTTTGAATTCGTTTTCCAGAGTCGCAGAAACACCTGTTTTCTGAGCGACTTGCTGGAACAAATTACCCATGTTGACGATTGCGATTTTGTCTGCTGCCTGAGCAGAAGTTGCCATCGCTAAACCGAGACCTGCAGCTAATAACCACTTTTTCACAATTAACTCCTTACCATCCCATTGGCACCAGAAGGTACCGTTCTTTGCGTGGCAAGGCGACCGTTTTACCGATCGCCGGTTGTCAGCGCTACACTGCCAACGCATTCCATTGCAGCGGATTATTACCAGGTTTTACCAATGTTAAACTGGAATTGCTCCGCTTTGTCTCCATCGTATTTCTTAAACGGCTGGGCGTAGGAGAAGACCAACGGCCCCAGCGGTGACATCCATTGTAATGCGATACCGGCAGACATGCGAATATTGCCCGGATCGCTATAGTCTGGAACGCCAGCCGCGCGCATCTGGGCAGTATTCTCCCAGTTGGTATCCCACACCGTACCCGCATCCCAGAAGAAGGACGTACGTACGGAGTTCGCGTATTTATCACTGATAAATGGCGTTGGGGTGATGAACTCTAAGCTGGCCACGGCCATGGCGTTACCGCCTACCGCATCATCAGATCCACAGACGTTTTTGTTACCCGAGCCATCAGTAGCTGGCTTATCACAATTATCTTTATCGTTCCCGCCGTAATAAACCGCTTTCGGACCAATGTTGTTAGACTGGAAGCCACGCACGGTGCTTGAACCACCCGCGTAGAAGTTCTCATAGAACGGCAACTCTTTACTGCCGATACCGTCACCATAGCCCCAACGGGTACGACCCAGCACCACCCACTTGTGATCGTCATCAATCGGGAAGTAGGACGCGGTATCCAGCGTCACCTTGTAGAACTCGTTATCGGAACCAGGAATGGTCACCTTACCGTTCAGGTTAACGCGAGAGCCTTCCGTTGGGAAGAAACCGCGGTCAAGACGGTTGTAGGTCCAGCCATAGTTGAAGGTGAAGTCATCTGCAGCGAAACCGTTGTCATCGCTGGAGGTACTCGCCGACTGGCCGATAGAATCCAGATAACGCCACATCGCCACCTGCGGCTGCATGTTGGACAGGTCGTTATGCACGTAACCTAAGCCCGCTCGCAGGGTGTTGTATTCGTTAACCGGGAAGCCAAGCGTTCCGTCCACACCGTAACTTTTGTTGGTGTAGGAAGACAGATCTGCATCATCCGCTTTAAAGTCGTTATAGAAGATACGACCGCCCAGGCTCACACCGTCAACGGTGAAGTATGGGTTGGTAACGGAGAACTCAGAGTAGGTCTGGTAGTCGTTTTTGGTACCGTTAATACCAACAGAGTAACCCGTACCCAGCCAGTTATCCTGCTGGACGCCTACCTGGAAACTCACGCCGCTTTCCGTGCCGTAGCCCACGCCGAAGTTAAAGCTACCGGTGTTACGCTCTTTCACTTTATAAACGACATCAACCTGATCCGGGCTGCCCGGTACACGCTGAGTTTCAGTATCTACGGTTTCAAAATAGCCCAGACGGTTCAGACGCTCTTTACCCTGGTCGACCAGGTCGCTGCCCAGCCACGCCCCTTCCATCTGACGCATTTCACGACGCAGAACGGAGTCTTTAGAGGTGTCATTACCGACGAAGCGGATCTTACGCACGTAGAAACGGTTACCCGCATCAACGTTAACGTGCAGCTTAACGGTTTTATCCGCATCGTTGATTTCCGGCTGAGTTTGTACGCGCGGATAGGCATAACCATAGCGGCCGAGCAGCTTCTTAATGCTGTCTTCCATTTTGGTGACTTTGGATCCGCTGTACAGATCGCCCGGCTGAATTTTGGTCAGCGATTCGATCTCAGCAGAATGCCCCGCCAGGTTACCACTCACTTCAACACCAGAAAGCTTGTACTGATCGCCTTCAGTGATGTTAACCGTAATGTAGATACCTTTCTTGTCCGGAGTCAGACTGACCTGAGTCGAGTCGATGTTGAAGCGGGCATAACCGCGATCCAGATAGTAGCTGCGCAGGGTTTCAAGGTCGCCCGCCAGCTTCTGTTTCTGGTATTTACGATCGCCAACCACGTTCCACCACGGCACTTCATCGCGCAGCTGGAAGGTCGAGATCAGTTCGTCGGTGCTGAACGCGTGGTTACCCACGATGTTGATCTGCTGGATCTTCGCAGAAACACCTTCCTGGAAGACCAGCTTCAGGTCAACACGGTTACGCGGGAGCGGAGTGACAACCGCTTTCACGCTGGCGCTGTATTTACCGACGCTGTAGTAGAAGTCTTCCAGACCTTTTTCAATGTCTGAAAGGGTTGTGCGGTCCAGAGATTCACCCACACGAACACCCGATGCTTCAAGGTTTTGCTTGAGCATGTCATCTTTCACCGACTTGTTGCCGGAGAAAGTGATACTGGCGATCGTTGGACGTTCTTTTACCTGTACCAGCAGCGTATCACCATCGCGCAGGACGCGGACGTCCTCGAAGTTGCCGGTGGCAAACAGAGCACGGATGGTGTTACTGATATCTTCATCATTAACCGTATCGCCGGGGCGCACAGGCATACTGAGGAGGGCCGCACCAACGGCGACACGCTGAAGGCCTTCGAAATGAATATCTTTCACTACGAACCCGTCAGCACCGTATACGGTGGCGCTGCTAAACAGCAGCGACGCTATGAGCAACTTTTTCATCGCCATCGTTATTATGCGTTCTTCCTAACTAACTCTCTTACAACCGAGAGAAATCATTGAAAAGTGCAAGCCCCATTAACAGCACCAGCAAAATCGAGCCAATGCGATAACTAAAGTCTTGAACTCGCTCGGATACCGGCCCGCCTTTTAGCTTTTCAATCGCTAAAAACAGCAGATGACCCCCGTCTAAAACGGGAAGGGGGAACAGGTTGATAATCCCAAGGTTCACGCTAATAAGCGCGAGGAACATGAGATAGTAAATCACCCCGAACTCCGCTGACATCCCAGCCCCCTGAGCAATCGAGATTGGCCCACTGAGGTTGTTCAGTTTCACATCACCGGTTATCAATTTCCCCAACATGTTGACCGTCAGCTTCATCAGTTGCCATGTTTTATCCGTGGCTTCAAGAATGGCGCTGAACGGCCCATACTGGCGTATTGTCTTGTACTCATCTGGCAGCGGGATCACTTTTGGCACAACGCCTGCAAACCCTTCTGCCTTTTTGCCGACCGACTTCGTATCCGGGATCAGCGTCAGCGAAAGCGGACTGCCTTGCCTTTCAACGTCCAGCGCGAGGGACGTCCCCGGATTATCGCGCACCAGAGTAACAAAGGTCATCCACTCTGTTAATGGTTGACCATCGACTTTAACGATCCTGTCGCCAGCTTGCAAACCCGCTTTGCTCGCCGCCGAATTTGCCTGTACTTCGGCTAATACCGGCTCAATCTGCGCGCCGCGGGGACGAATGCCCAGCGCAGCGACGGGATCCTCTTTGTCTGGCTCGAAACGCCAGTGGCGTAAATCCAGTACTTTGTCCTGACGCGCGTCTGACCCAAACGGCGATACGCTGATAGTTGTCTGCGGATCGCCAATTTTGGCTACCAGCTGCAGTCGCACGGCATCCCAATCAGGGGTTTCGATGCCATCAATCGCTTTAAGTTCCATCCCGGAGGTAATTTGCGCACTCGCCGCGATGGAGTCAGGGGCAATATCCCCCACTACCGGACGCACGCCAGGGACGCCGATGATAAACACCAGCCAGTAAGCGAAAATCGCAAAGATGAAGTTGGCTACCGGTCCGGCAGCGATGATAGCGGCGCGTTGTCCAACGGTTTTGTTGTTAAACGCACTGTGTCGCAGTTCGGGAGCGACAGGCTCAACACGTTCGTCGAGCATTTTGACGTAGCCGCCAAGCGGGATAAGGGCGATGACAAATTCCGTGCCGTGACGATCGGTGCGCGTCCAGAGTGATTTGCCAAAACCAATGGAGAATCGCTCTACCCGCACACCACAACGGCGAGCAACCCAGAAATGGCCAAATTCATGCACGGTAATCAGTACACCCAGTGCAACAATGAACGCCGCCAGATTCCAGAGAATGCTCAGCATAAAACCTTCCGTTAAATCGTCCCGAATACCAGTAAAAGCAGGCAAGCAAATACTGGAACAGCCGCTGTAAGGCTGTCAATGCGATCCAGTATACCGCCATGCCCTGGAATAAGATGTCCGCTGTCCTTAATCCCTGCTTCACGCTTAAACATACTTTCGGTTAAATCACCGAGCACTGAGGCAAGTGCAGCAAAAATCGAGCACACAAGCAGTATTGACGGTGCCACGGCCAGATCTGCCCAGACGCCATAGCCCCAGGAGATGATCGCTGCCGTAAACAAGCCGCCGATGAAGCCTTGCCAGGTTTTCCCCGGCGAAACTTTTGGTGCCAGCTTATGTTTGCCAAACAGTTTACCAAACATATAGGCCCCGGAGTCAGCCCCCCAGACGAGAATCATCACATAAAGCAGCCAGATCGCACCGCTGTAGTGGTTTTCGTCATAGTGCCAGGCGCGCAGCGCGACCATGCCCCAGAAAAACGGAACAATGGTGAGCAAACCAAAAATCAGTCGCAGCACTTTTGAATGACGCCAGATTGCGGCCGAGCCTGGATAAAAAAGCACCAGTAATAGCGCAACAACCCACCAGGCCAACGACATCCACAAGAAGCCGGCAACCAGCGGTTGATGAATATCATGGTGATATTCAGGCAACGTAAACAGCATTATGGCCAGGATAAAGCCACAGAGTACCGCAAGCCATACTCGCTGGCTGCGCGAGGTAAAGCCGCTAAACTGTCCCCATTCCCACGCGGCAAGCATGCACACTACCAGCGTGACAATGGCGAATCCCACCGGGGGCAGTAAAAACAGCGCCGCAATGACAATGGGTATTAAAACAAAAGCGGAAATCAGGCGATACTTCAGCAAAAGCTACCCCCATCAGGCTTTGTCGCCACCTGGCTCGGTGCCGCCGAAACGACGCTCTCGATTGGCAAAGGCATGCAGCGCACCTTCAAAGTCTTGTTCATCAAAATCGGGCCAGAGAACATCTGTAAAGTAAAGTTCAGCATAGGCAATTTGCCATATCAGAAAGTTACTTATGCGATGTTCCCCCCCTGTCCTAATTACCAAATCCACAGGTGCCAGTTCATTCATGCAGATTTGCTTGCTCAGCGCCTCTTCATCAATCTGGTCGGGTCTCAACAGCCCTTCCTGAACCTGTTCGGCCAGATGCCGAACGCCCTGGATAATATCCCAGCGTCCACCGTAATTCGCCGCAACGTTGAGCGTCAGACCGGTATTATTTTCCGTCAGCGCTTCTGCTTTACGAATCCGCTCCTGCAAACGTGAGTTAAAACGACTGGTATCGCCAATGATGCGCAGGCGAACGTTGTGGCGGTGCAGGCTTTTTACTTCGCTGTCTAGCGCCCACACGAACAATTCCATCAACGCAGTCACTTCCTGCGGAGGTCGATTCCAGTTTTCACTGCTAAAAGCATAGAGCGTTAACGCATCAATGCCGTTATTGGCGGCAAAAGAGACGGCGCGGCGAACAGATTTCGCTCCCGCTTTATGCCCAAAGGCTCGTATTTTCCCTTGTCTTTTCGCCCAGCGCCCGTTGCCATCCATAATGATTGCTACATGACGGCAGCCATGAGCTGGCAAGTTTTCGCTTATTGGTTGATTCGCAGACAACATAACGCGTTTTTTGTCCCTGAAAGGATTTAACGGTACTCAGGAATACTTAAGCCTGTACATAAAAAAGCCGTGTCAAACCACGGCTTACCTGACCACATAAAGTCAAATTCCTGCGATCAGGTGGCGCAGACTATATCACTGAAGCCCAACGCTAACAAATAGCACGACCACTAGTGCTTGCTTTATCACCAGCTTGCGAGACGTGTCACCTGTTTACGCGCAATATCACGAGCAGCTGTATCCACCGCCAGTACCTCTTCCACGCTTTGTGGCTCGCGCAAATCCATCATTTCCAGTACCGATAAATTTAAGGTCGCGATATCGGTAAAACGGATCTGCTGATTCAGAAATGCGTCAACGGTAATTTCATTGGCTGCATTCAGTGCCGTCGTCGCCGCCTGCCCCTGGTCAAAGGCGTTCATTGCAAGCTTCAGACAAGGATAACGATCGTAGTCTGGTTCACTGAACGTCAGAGAACTGAGCTTACAGAAATCAAGCGGCTTCACGCCGGATTTCACCCGGTTCGGCCATGCCATTGAATGGGCAATAGGCGTACGCATATCCGGCTCGCCGAGCTGTGCCAACACGCTGCCATCCTGATAGCGCACCATCGAGTGAATCACCGACTGCGGGTGGATCAGTACTTCCATCTGTTTCGCCGACGCATTAAACAGCCAGCGCGCTTCAATGTATTCCAGACCTTTGTTCATCATGGTGGCAGAATCCACGGAGATTTTACGCCCCATTGACCAGTTCGGATGACGGCACGCCTGATCCGGCGTCATTACGCGCAGTTCAGACAGTGGCGTTTCACGGAACGGGCCACCAGACCCGGTAAGCAGAATCGACACAACGCCATTCTGCTCCAGGTCAGCGTACCCCAGGTTCTGTTGAAAAGGTTGCGGTAAACTCTGAAAAATGGCGTTATGCTCGCTGTCGACCGGTAAAAGACGCGCCCCGCGCTGTTTTACCGCGTCCATAAACAGACGTCCGCAGGTCACCAGCGACTCTTTATTGGCGAGCAAAACATCTTTACCGGCATCGATCGCAGCAAGAGTCGGCAGCAGCCCGGCCGCGCCGACAATGGCCGCCATAACCTGGTCAACCTCATCCAGCGCCGCCATCTCGCAGGCCGCCTGCTGGCCACTCAGCACCTCGGTTCGGCTGCCCTTCTCACGCAGTTGGGCTTTTAGCAGGCGCGCGCTCTCTTCGTCATCCATCACCGCATAGCGGGGCATAAACTCCAGGCACTGCTCGACCATACGCTGCACATTCTTACCGGCCACCAGCGCCGTCACGGTGTAAAGTTCAGGATTATGGCGGACGACGTCGAGGGTACTGCAACCAATGGAACCGGTTGAGCCGAGGAGTGTTAAATGCTTCATGAGATGCCCGAAAAAAGTTAGACCAGATAAAAGCAAAACGCCGCCAGCAAGACCCGAAGTCCCTCTGAACGGCGTTTATCAGTGTACGACAGAAATCAGAACTGCATCAGTTCCGCTTCTTTTTCTGCCAGCGCCGCATCAATTTTCTTGATGGCAGCGTCGGTCATTTTCTGAATGTCGTCCTGAGAACGACGATCGTCATCTTCGCTGATCTCTTTTTCTTTCAGCAGTGCTTTCACTTTATCGTTCGCATCGCGACGCACGTTACGCACGGAGACACGACCCTGCTCAGCTTCACCGCGAACCACTTTGATGAGATCTTTACGACGCTCTTCCGTCAGCGGAGGCAGCGGAACGCGGATGTCAGCACCCGCTGAGCTAGGGTTCAAACCCAGGTCAGAAGCCATGATCGCTTTCTCAACGGCCGGGCTCATAGAGCGATCGAAGACGTTGATTTTCAGCGTACGGGTATCTTCAACCGTCACGCTCGCAAGCTGACGCAGAGGGGTTGGCGTACCGTAGTATTCTACGATGATGCCATCCAGCAGGCTTGGGGAAGCACGGCCAGTACGGATTTTGCTGATTTGGTTTTTGAACGCTTCTACGCATTTGTCCATGCGTACTTCAGCATCTTTTCTGATGTCGTTAATCACGTTACGAATCCTTGAAAACTTGTCTCAGGCAGACTATCCGCCAGCACAGCGCTACAGGTGTGCTAAGTATAGTCGCGTTTAATTCATGACAACGCCAAAGGCGCGTCCAGGTAAGATACCACTACAAAGTAAAGCGGAATCTTACCTGTATTTATCGTCGACGGAAATTATTCCGTGATCAAAGTGCCTTCTTTTTCGCCCATGACCACGCGACGCAGTGCGCCAGGCTTGTTCATGTTGAAGACACGGATCGGCAGTTTGTGGTCGCGAGCCAGCGTGAAGGCAGCAAGATCCATCACTTTCAGCTCTTTATCCAGCACTTCGCTGTAGCTCAGCTGATCGTACATGGTCGCAGAAGGATCTTTTGCCGGGTCGGCAGTAAACACGCCGTCTACTTTGGTCGCTTTCAGCACCACATCGGCTTCAATTTCGATACCGCGCAGGCAGGCAGCGGAATCGGTGGTAAAGAACGGGTTACCCGTACCGGCGGAGAGGATCACCACGCGGTTGTTGCGCAGCAGGCTGATGGCCTCTGCCCAGCTGTAATTATCGCATACGCCATTCAGGGGAATCGCGGACATCAGGCGGGCATTCACGTAGGCGCGATGGAGCGCATCACGCATTGCCAGGCCATTCATCACGGTTGCCAGCATACCCATGTGGTCGCCCACAACGCGGTTCATCCCCGCTTTCGCCAGACCAGCACCACGGAAAAGGTTGCCACCGCCAATGACCACGCCAACCTGGATACCCAGTTCGACCAGTTCTTTGATTTCCTGTGCCATGCGATCAAGGATGCTTGCGTCAATACCGAAGCCTTCCGATCCCTGCAGCGCTTCGCCACTCAGCTTAAGCAGAATGCGTTTGTACACGGGTTTTGCATTGGTAGCCATGTTTCTTTCCTGAGACTGTCAACGATTAAGATGGGAGTTAATTCTGGCGACATAATATGCCGCAAATCAGCACGGCGATACTGGAGCCTGTCTGATTTCCTGTGACGGGTGACAAAAAGAAGCCGCCCTCAGGCGGCTCCTTTTCAATCATTAAGACTGCTTGGACATTGCAGCAACTTCTGCTGCGAAGTCAGTCTCAACTTTCTCGATGCCTTCGCCCACTTCGAAGCGGATGAAGCCAGTTACGTCAGCGTTGTGCTCTTTCAGCAGCTGAGCAACAGACTTGCTTGGATCCATAACGAAAGGCTGGCCAGTCAGAGAAACTTCGCCGGTGAATTTCTTCATGCGGCCTTCAACCATTTTCTCTGCGATTTCTTTTGGCTTACCAGACTGCATCGCGATGTCCAGCTGAACCTGGTACTCTTTCTCTACCACTTCAGCAGACACGTCTTCTGGCTTAACGAATTCTGGTTTGCTTGCAGCGATGTGCATTGCCAGCTGTTTAACCAGCTCTTCGTCAGCGCCTTTAGCCGCAACCAGAACACCGATACGTGCGCCGTGCTGGTAAGAACCCAGTACTTCGCCTTCCAGGGAAGATACGCGACGGATGTTGATGTTCTCACCGATTTTAGCAACCAGCGCAACACGTTCTTCTTCGAACTGTGCTTTCAGAACTTCAACGTCAGTGATTTTGCCAGCAACAGCTGCGTCCAGAACTTTGTTCGCAAATGCCTGGAAACCGCCATCTTTAGCAACGAAGTCAGTCTGGCAGTTAACTTCCAGAATGATGCCGTAGGTGCCGTCGATTTTAGTGATGATCACGCCGTCAGCAGCAACGTTGCCTGCTTTCTTAGCTGCTTTGATCGCACCGGATTTACGCATGTTTTCGATTGCCAGCTCGATGTCGCCGTTCGCTTCAGTCAGCGCTTTTTTGCAATCCATCATGCCTGCGCCAGTACGCTCGCGCAGCTCTTTTACCAGGGATGCGGTAATTTCAGCCATTCTTAAATCCTCGGGAGATGTGAACTGCCCGGCCGGAGGCCAAACAGTGTAAATTGAAAAAAGGGGCCGATAATGGGCCCCTATTCATACACGGTACTAATAAGGGGTAAAACCTTATTATTCAGCTTCTACGAAGCTTTCTTCCGCCTGAGAAGCCAGATCCTGGGAACGGCCTTCACGAACGGTAGCAGCTACAGCGCTCAGGTACAGGCTAACAGCACGGATTGCGTCGTCGTTACCCGGGATAACGAAGTCAACACCGTCCGGATCGGAGTTGGTATCAACGATAGCGAATACCGGGATACCCAGGTTGTTAGCTTCTTTGATAGCGATGTGCTCGTGGTCTGCATCGATTACGAACAGCGCGTCTGGCAGGCCGCCCATATCTTTGATACCGCCCAGGCTGTTTTCCAGCTTGTCCAGTTCACGAGTGCGCATCAGCGCTTCTTTCTTAGTCAGCTTGTCGAAAGTACCGTCCTGAGACTGGGTTTCCAGATCTTTCAGGCGCTTGATGGACTGACGAACAGTTTTCCAGTTGGTCAGCATGCCGCCCAACCAGCGATGGTTCACGAAGAACTGGTCGCAGCTGTTAGCAGCATCTTTCACAGCTTCGCTTGCAGCGCGCTTAGTACCAACGAACAGAATCTTACCTTTACGGGAAGAGATCTTGTTCAGCTCAGCCAGGGCTTCGTTGAACATTGGTACAGTTTTCTCAAGGTTGATGATGTGAACTTTGTTACGCGCGCCGAAGATGAAAGGCTTCATTTTCGGGTTCCAGTAACGGGTCTGGTGACCAAAGTGAACACCAGCCTTGAGCATGTCGCGCATGGAAACAGTTGCCATGTTTTAAAACCTCTATATTGAAAGTTGGGGTTATGCCTCCACGTATCCCATATTACCGACCCCGAAGGGCACCCCGGAATATGTGCCGATACGTGTGTGTTGTTACACAAAGTGAGATTTGTCGCTTCCGTCCAGCCTGTGTATCTGAGATGGATCGGAAGTCCGGCGCGCTTTATACCACAAAACACGACCAGAAACCAACAGTTGTTGGCGGAGTGTGCTGTTAATGATTCTCAATTTGGCACGGGGCGTGCCTGCCTGATACCATTGACGACACTTAGACTAGTATTGTCGAAAAAATCGACACCGATGGACAGATTACATGGCTATCTCTATTAAGACACCTGAAGAAATTGAAAAGATGCGCGTCGCCGGTCGTCTGGCCGCGGAAGTGCTGGAAATGATCGAGCCGTTCGTGAAGCCGGGCGTCAGCACCGGCGAACTGGATCGCATCTGTAATGACTATATTGTTAACGAGCAGCACGCGGTTTCCGCCTGTCTCGGCTACCACGGTTTCCCGAAATCCGTCTGCATCTCTATTAATGAAGTGGTTTGCCACGGTATTCCGGACGACGAAAAACTGTTGAAAGATGGCGACATCGTCAACATCGACGTGACCGTTATTAAAGACGAGTACCACGGTGACACCTCGAAGATGTTCATCGTTGGCAAACCAACGATTCTGGGCGAGCGTCTGTGCAAAGTGACGCAAGAGAGCCTGTACCTGGCGCTGAAAATGGTTAAGCCGGGCATCCGCCTGCGCACCCTCGGTGCCGCAATTCAGAAATTCGTGGAAGCGGAAGGTTTCTCCGTGGTGCGCGAATACTGCGGTCACGGCATTGGCCGCGTCTTCCATGAAGAGCCGCAGGTTCTGCACTATGATGCCGATGACGGCGGCGTGGTGCTGCAAAAAGGGATGACCTTCACCATCGAACCGATGGTCAACGCCGGTGACTACCGCATTCGCACTATGAAAGACGGCTGGACGGTGAAAACCAAAGACAGAAGCTTGTCTGCCCAGTACGAGCATACTATTGTGGTAACGGACAACGGCTGCGAAATTATGACGTTGCGCAAGGATGACACCATCCCGGCGATACTGACGAACATTGAGTGATAAGAAGCCGGCAAATGCCGGCTTTTTTAATGGCGATAGCTTTTTCTTATGGGTGGCGCACGATGAGCAATCTATTACCCGAACAGTATGCTAACACAGCACTTCCCACCCTCCCCGACCAGCCCGATAACCCGGGCGTCTGGCCGCCGCACGAGCTGACCTGCGCGCACATAAAAGCCCATATGGATGTTTTCCACCGCTGGCTGGGCAGCGCGTTCGACGCGGGCGTCTCTGCCGAGCAGCTCATCGAAGCGCGCACCGAATTTATCGATCAGCTCCTGCAGCGTCTGTGGATCGACTACGGTTTCGGGCAGGTGAGCGACGTCGCGCTGGTTGCCGTCGGGGGCTATGGCCGCGGGGAGCTGCATCCGCTTTCCGATATCGACCTGCTGATCCTAAGCCGCAAAAAGCTTCCGGACGAACAGGCGCAGAAAATAGGCGAGCTGCTGACTCTGCTGTGGGACGTCAAGCTTGAAGTGGGCCACAGCGTGCGCACCCTGGAAGAGTGTCTGCTGGAGGGGCTCTCGGACCTGACCGTCGCCACCAACCTGATTGAAACCCGCCTGCTGATTGGCGACGTCGCGCTGTTCCTGGAGCTGCAAAAGCATATTTTCAGCGACGGCTTCTGGCCATCCGAGAAATTCTTCGCCGCCAAGGTCGAGGAGCAAAACCAGCGCCACCAGCGCTACCACGGCACCAGCTATAATCTTGAACCCGATATTAAAAGCAGCCCCGGCGGCCTGCGCGACATCCACACGTTACAGTGGGTCGCCCGTCGTCACTTTGGCGCCACCTCGATGGACGAGATGGTCGGCTTTGGCTTCCTGACCGAGGCCGAGCGTAACGAGCTAAACGAGTGTCTGCACCTGCTGTGGCGCATCCGTTTTGCCCTGCATCTGGAAGTTACCCGCTACGATAACCGCCTGCTGTTTGACCGTCAGCTCAGCGTAGCGCAGCGGCTGAACTATCAGGGCGAAGGCAACGAGCCGGTTGAGCAGATGATGAAGGATTTCTTCCGCGTCACCCGCCGGGTCACCGAGCTGAACCAGATGCTGTTGCAGCTGTTCGACGAGGCCATTCTGGCCCTGACTGCCGACGAAAAGCCGCGCCCGATTGACGATGAATTCCAGCTGCGCGGCACGCTGATCGATCTGCGCGACGAAACGCTGTTTATCCGCGAGCCGGAAGCGATCCTGCGGATGTTCTATACCATGGTGCGCAACAGCACCATCACCGGGATCTACTCCACCACCCTGCGCCATCTGCGCCACGCGCGCCGCCATCTGACGCAGCCTTTGTGTTACATCCCGGAAGCGCGCTCGCTGTTCCTGAGCATGCTCCGCCATCCGGGTGCCGTCAGCCGCGGGCTGCTGCCGATGCACCGTCACAGCGTGCTGTGGGCCTATATGCCGCAGTGGTCGCACATCGTCGGGCAGATGCAGTTCGATCTGTTCCACGCCTACACGGTGGATGAACACACCATCCGCGTGATGCTCAAGCTGGAAAGCTTTGCCAAAGAAGAGACGCGCTCCCGCCACCCGCTGTGCGTGGAGCTGTGGCCGCGCCTGACCCATCCGGAACTGATCCTGATTGCCGCCCTGTTCCACGACATCGCCAAGGGCCGCGGCGGCGATCACTCGGTGCTGGGCGCGCAGGACGTGCTGAAATTTGCCGAACTGCACGGTCTCAACTCGCGCGAAACGCAGCTGGTCGCCTGGCTGGTGCGCCATCACCTGCTGATGTCGGTTACCGCACAGCGTCGCGATATTCAGGACCCTGAGGTTATTAAGCAGTTCGCCGAAGAAGTTCAAACGGAAAACCGTCTGCGCTATCTGGTCTGCCTGACGGTGGCCGATATTTGCGCCACCAACGAGACCCTGTGGAACAGCTGGAAGCAGAGCCTGCTGCGCGAGCTGTACTTCGCCACCGAAAAACAGCTGCGACGCGGGATGCAAAACACCCCGGACATGCGCGAGCGCGTGCGTCATCACCAGCTGCAGGCGCTGGCGCTGCTGCGGATGGATAACATTGATGAAGAAGCGCTGCATCAGATTTGGGCCCGCTGCCGTGCCAACTATTTTGTGCGCCACAGCCCAAACCAGCTTGCCTGGCACGCGCGGCACCTGCTGAAGCACGATCTGTCTCAACCGATGATCCTGCTGAGCCCGCAGGCCACGCGAGGCGGAACGGAGATATTCATCTGGAGCCCGGACCGGCCTTATCTGTTTGCTGCCGTCTGCGCCGAGCTGGACAGGCGTAACCTGAGCGTTCACGACGCGCAGATTTTTACCACCCGCGACGGCATGGCGATGGATACTTTTATCGTGCTGGAGCCGGACGGCAGCCCGCTGTCCTCGGACAGGCATGAAGGGATACGCTTCGGTCTGGAGCAGGCGATCACGCAGCGCAGCTGGCAGCCACCGCAGCCGCGCCGTCAGCCGGCGAAACTGCGTCATTTTACTGTCGATACCGAGGTCAACTTCCTGCCGACCCACACCGACCGTAAATCGTTCCTGGAGCTGATCGCGCTCGACCAGCCAGGGCTGCTTGCCCGCGTCGGCCAGGTTTTTGCCGATCTGGGAATTTCGCTTCATGGGGCCCGAATTACAACCATTGGCGAGCGAGTAGAAGATTTATTTATAATCGCCACCGCCGACCGGCGTGCCCTTAATAATGACCTGCAGCTTGAAGTGCAACAACGGTTGACAGCAGCCCTCAATCCAAACGATAAAGGGTGACGTGTTTTTTAGTAAAATGGAAAGAGTAAACAATGCAGCAGTTACAGAACGTTATTGAGTCCGCTTTTGAGCGTCGCGCCGAGATCACTCCGGCAAATGTGGATACCGTGACCCGTGAAGCGGTAAACCAGGTTATTTCCCTGCTGGATTCCGGCGCCCTGCGCGTGGCAGAAAAAATCGACGGTCAGTGGGTCACTCATCAATGGCTGAAGAAGGCCGTGCTGCTCTCTTTCCGCATCAACGATAACCAGGTTATCGACGGAGCAGAAAGCCGCTACTTCGATAAAGTGCCAATGAAATTCGCGGATTACGACGAAGCGCGTTTCCAGAAAGAAGGCTTCCGCGTAGTCCCACCAGCGGCAGTTCGTCAGGGCGCATTCATCGCACGTAACACCGTGCTGATGCCATCCTATGTGAACATCGGTGCGTACGTTGACGAAGGCACCATGGTCGATACCTGGGCAACCGTCGGTTCCTGCGCGCAGATCGGTAAAAACGTTCACCTGTCCGGCGGCGTCGGCATCGGTGGCGTTCTGGAGCCACTGCAGGCTAACCCGACCATCATCGAAGACAACTGCTTCATCGGCGCGCGTTCAGAAGTGGTTGAAGGCGTGATCGTGGAAGAAGGCTCCGTGATCTCCATGGGCGTTTACATCGGCCAGAGCACCCGCATTTACGATCGCGAAACCGGCGAAGTGCACTACGGTCGCGTTCCGGCGGGCTCCGTGGTCGTTTCCGGTAACCTACCGTCAAAAGACGGTAAATACAGCCTGTACTGTGCCGTTATCGTGAAGAAAGTGGATGCGAAAACCCGCGGTAAAGTGGGCATCAACGAACTGCTGCGCACCATCGACTAATCCCCGACGCGTTGATAAACCGGGACGCGCCTGTGCGTCCCGGTATAATCATCAAAAACGTCCGTTTCCGCAGTGGCGATTGCCATTCCCTTTTTTCTCAACCCTGCGATATCCGCCGCCATACGCTGGCTCCCCAGCCAGAAAAGCCCGTCGAGAGCCGTCACGGCCAGACCCGACTCCAGCGCCAGCTTCAGTCGCTCACGCGGCGCTTTTACCTCTTTGGCGATCTGCCGGAAGGGCTCTGCAGTAAGCCCGGTGGGATCGATCCGCCGAATGCGGGTGCTCATGCGGTACTGAAAAGCCTCAGGAATCGCATTGAGATCGGCTTTCAGGCTGTAGACGCAGCCAAAGCGCTTGCCGTTAAAGATGACGTTCTTCTGGCTTAGCTGAAACTCATCGCGCAGCCCGGCGATAAGCTGAGGGGCGCGGGTCAGCACCAGTCGGAACGGCAGTTCGAAGCTGGTGACATAATCCACGTTCAGTAAGGCAATACGTAAACGCTCTTCCGCACCCGCCTTTAGCTGGCGGCACTCTGCGGCAACTTCTGCCCACTGGTGCGTGAGCCTTGGGCTCTCATCTGCGGCGCCAAAGCTGTATTTTTCGATCTGATAATCAATGCGTCCTGACATGTCATTATCCCCGCGGGCTACGCTTTCGTGCGATAACTTTGCCTCATTTCCCCGCTTTTGAATACCCGTCTCGCTCGCCTTTTCTCAGCTGAAGTAACAATGATGAATCTCTTTACAAGCAAGTTTGCCTCGTTACTTAATGCAAATTTTTTCTTTTAAAACATAGGTTTGTTGAAAAACAGGATTAACGATATTATTCGTGAACAGCAAATAATAATCTGGCCTTGCGGGCGATAAACGGGAATCGTGCAATGAGTAGTTACGGCAAAATAATTGGTGCGGGGATCGCAGGTCTGGTCACTCTGGCCGGGACGTATTTATTGGGAAAAAATAACGGCAAAGACGAAGGGATTGCTGAAGGGCAGCAGATCGCAAAAGCTGAATACGCCGAAAAGATCAAAAAACTCCAGACTGAACTGGCGGACATGACGCGCGATATCAGTAAGCGGGATGACTTTATCCTCGCGGCGTATGCGCTGGGGACATGCTGCATCAAGGCTAATGGCAAGCCCCCGGCGGAAAATATCGCCCTGCTGGATGATGCAGTGTCTGGTCTTGTTCCGCGTGAAAAGTTACCTCAAGCCGTTCAGCAGAAGATCGTCGAGATGGTCGAAACACCGCCCAATCTACCAACGGTTTGGTCACTTATAAATGAATATCAGCTTAACGATGCGAAAAGTCTGGAGAGGTTTAGCCTCATTGTTGGCATGATGGCAAGTCAGGATGAGCTAAGAACACAAAGCGAAAGTGATTTTATGGCCTCCTGGAACTTACTGGTTGCGGCCTGAGGACGACGGATGACAAATCTTAATGCACATCTCGCCAGAATGAAAAAGCTGCAACAGGTGCGGAATGCCCCTGCGCTAAAATCCGTGGCGACGGCGTCCGCCATCGAAGCTCATCTGACCGGAGAAGTCGATGCTGCATTTATAAAGGGGTGCGATACCGGCAGCATTTACCGCGAAGCGATCATGGGGGCCAACCTGACGGTCAGCAACGACGACGTTATGGCCCGCCTGGAGGTAATCTCAACGGGCAGCGCCATCGACAATATCCTCGAACCCGTGTTTCTCAGCCTGCTCGACGGCACAATGCGCGCCTGCAATATCGGCACCCGACAAGGTGTTACCCCGTCCCGCCTGTACCAGGAGTGCCGGGCGTTCAGTTACGAAGCGCCCGAAAGAAATGCCTTTATGCTGGATAGCTACAGCGAGCACTTGAACGAGCGTCAAAACATTGACCGTTTTTCTGAACAATCGTCGTTTAACGGCGGCGAAATGGCGCGCAACAACGACTCTCTGAACATGCGCGATGGTGCAAAAATGAAGGCCCGTAAAGAGAACCATTTCTCCGGTAATCTGCGCGCTGAGGATGAATATGGTAACGGCACGATCTACCAGTACAAAAAACATGCGAAAAGCGAGGGAGAGCAGAAGCAGGCTGCCGAAGTCGATCATGTCGTCTCGTGCGCCGAAGTATGCAACAACCTCAAAAGCAACAAGGCTCTGAAGCTTGATGACATCAAAAATATTCTCAATATTGACGAAAATTATGCTGTTACCAGCATGCAAAACAACCGTGGCGAGAAAACCGGTAAGTTCGCTAAAACCCGCGAAGAAATCCAGCAGGAGATCGATCAGGGCTTTGTAGTTGTCAAAAAAGGGAAAAAAGATGTCGCGCATCCGCTGACAGAAGAGGAAATCAAAACGCGGCAGGTGATGGTCGAGAAAATGGACATCGCGCAGCAAACGATGGATACCAAAACCAATGAAACCGTATTTGATAATATCCGCAAGGATCGCGACGTCCAAAAAGTTCTGGCGAAAGATGCGGCCCAGGCATCAGGTCATCAGTCGCTGGGCGATCTCATTCTCTTCATTATCAAGCCTCTTTACTATGAGCTGCGCAGCTGTTTAACGCACGGTATTGAAGCTGGCGTAGGTGCGAGCGATTTTTCGCAGGCTCTGTCGATTCGTCTTGGTCGCATGAAAGATTACATTCTCAAAAACGCTGTCGTTTTATTAAAAGATGTTGCCGTCGGTTTTATTAAAAATTTCGTGTCGATGCTGCTGGAAGGGATGGTTAACTGCTTCGTTGGCGTGTTCAAAAACATCATGCGGATGGTAAAAGAAGGCTTTAAGGTCCTGATGCAGACGGTACCGATCCTCAGGGATAAACACAGCAGTATGGCCCAAAAAGGCGATGCCATTCTTAAGCTTGTAGCAGGTTCTCTTTCCGTCTTTGCGGCTATTGGCCTTGAGTCATGGCTCAGCGGCCTTGGTCTACCAGGACCGCTTCCCATTTTACTCTCATCGGTCCTGACCGCCGTGATTACGGCGCTGGTGATGTTCCTGCTGGATAAGCTCGATCTGTTCGGCGTCAATCAGGCAATCAAAAAACAGCGGATCGACGAACTGTTGGAACAGGAAATTACCACCACGGAAAGCGAAATGCTGGCCTCCATCGCCTTACTGCGCTAGCGCTCAGATCGTCAGGTTTTGGTATTAAAATGATTTCCACTTGACGTAGTCGTTAAAAACAACAATAAACGAGTGGGGGCAATGCACCTTCCCTGCCCGGTAATTTCAGTGAAATGTAATCAGGATCGACCCCGCTTTTTTTATATATGAGGGTGGCAAAAAGGAATTTTTTCATTAATTATTCAAAGGTTATGTTGAGATAAGGGTACCGCTATGTACGATAATCTGAAAAGTCTGGGCATTACCAATCCTGATGAAATCGATCGTTACAGCCTTCGCCAGGAAGCCAACAACGACATTTTAAAAATCTATTTTCACAAGGATAAAGGAGAGTTTTTCGCCAAGAGCGTGAAGTTTAAATATCCACGCCAGCGTAAGACCGTCGTCGCTGACGGCGTAGGACAAGGGTACAAAGAGGTGCAGGAAATCAGCCCTAACCTGCGCTATGTGATCGATGAACTCGATCAGATTTGCCAGCGCGATCGCACCGAAGTCGATCTCAAGCGTAAGATCCTCGACGATCTGCGTCACCTTGAAAGCGTTGTCACCAACAAGATCAGCGAGATTGAAGCAGATCTTGAGAAATTAACGCGGAAATAAAAGCAAAACGGCAATCCCTGATTGCCGTTTTTAGTGTTTGCGCCCTCTCCCCGTGGGAGAGGGATGGGGTGAGGGCACCAGACCGCACTCAGTCATCTCTGTTCGTCCAGCTGCAACGCGACATAGAGCAGCAGCCTGTCGTCAAAGTTCCCCAAATCCAGCCCCGTCAGCTCCGAGATCCGGTTTAGCCGATACTCAAGCGTATTGCGGTGAATAAACAGCGCTTTTGAGGTCGCCAGCGGTTGCACGTTATGGCGAAACCACGCCTGCAGCGTCCGGCGCAGCAACCCATTGTTGTCCATCGCCTTCAGGCGCGCTAATGGCCGGGCCAGCTCATTGGCCTGCCAGCCGCCGCGCAGGCTGTCGAGCAGCACCGGCAGCATCAGATCCTGATAGAAATAACTGCGGCTCTCCGGCATCCGCTGCTTGCCCACCATCATGGTGGTGCGCGCGGTACGCCAGGACCGGGCGATGCTGCCCGGCCCGGTAAAGTAATTGCCCAGGGCAACGCGAAAACGCAACTGGCCGTTCTCCTGCATACGGGAAATCAGCAGTTCCACGCGACGACGATGATCTTCCGCATCCCAGCGGCCGAACGCATTGAGCGCGGGTTTGAGTACCACCATTTCCGTCAGCGAGACGATCGCCACCAGGTTGTCGCGCTCCGGCGTCGCCAGCGCATTTTGCAGCTGCTGCAGCTCGGCCATCGCGCTGTCTACGCCAAGCTGTCCGCTATCGACCTCAATCACCGCCACCACGCGCGGCTGGTTCAGATCGATCCCCAGACGCTGCGCCCATTCGCTGAGTGCAGGCGTATGTTCTTCCGCCTGAATCAGGTTCATCACCAGCTCCTCGCGTAAACGGCTGTCCTGAGCAAGCAGATGCATCAGGCGAGACTGCTCCAGCATCATTTCCGCCGTCATGCAGACCAGCTCGCCGTATTTACGCAGGGATTCCGGTTCGCCCGTCAGGCCGATGACGCCAACAATTTCCCCTTCCAGACGCAGCGGCAGGTTGATCCCCTGACGCACGCCGTGCAGGTGTTTCGCTACCGCATCATCGATATCAACCACGCGACCCTGAGAGAGCACCAGCAGGGCTCCTTCGTGCAATTCCCCAATACGCTCGCGATCGCCGCTGCCAATAATGCGCCCGCGGGCATCCATTACGTTGATATTGGTATCAATGATGCGCATGGTGCGCGCCACAATATCCTGCGCCATTTTGGTATCAAGATGCCAGCCAGCCATGTAACCCTCCTGTGAGCAGAGCTCAAGCATAGGGAAGTTCAGCAGCGACTGCATTGTGCGAATGCACAAAGTGAGAGGGGGAAGTATGGAGTTGCGGTAGGCGTCACAGAAACAAGAAAGCCCCTGCGTACAGGGGCTTAAGAGAATTACTGCATCAGCAGGTAAATTGAGGTGTCACCGCGCTGGATATTCAGCGCCAGCACGGACGGTTTGCTGTCGAGAATTTTGCGCAGTTCAGCGATGTTTTTCACCGGTTGCTGGTTAGCCCCCATGATCACATCGCCTTTTTTCAGGCCGATACGGGCAGCAGGTGAATTTGCTTTCACGTTGTTCACCACCACGCCTTTGTCCTGGCCCTTGTTACTCATCTCTGCGCCTTCAATTCCGCTGAAGATGGTGCTGGAGTCCACCTGATTCTGGCTGCTCTGCTGCAGCTCCAGGCTTACGTTAACCGGTTTGCCGTCACGCAGCAGGCCAAGGGTCACTTTGCTGCCAATTGGCATCGAGCCCACTTCCGCACGCAGGGCGGCAAAGCTGCTGATCGGTTTACCGTTCAGAGAGGTGATCACATCACCCGCTTTAATGCCCGCCTTCGCTGCAGAGGAGTTCGGCATAACCTGGCTGACGAACGCACCGCGCTGCGCATCCACCTTCATCGCTTTCGCCAGCTCGGAGTTCAGCTCGGTACCCATAATACCCAGCTCACCGCGTTTCACCTGGCCATACTGCACCATCTGAGCAGTCAGGTTTTTCACCATGTTGCTCGGAATAGCAAAGCCGATACCGATGTTGCCGCCGTCCGGTGCCAGAATAGCGGTGTTGATACCGATCAGCTCGCCGTTCAGGTTCACCAGCGCACCGCCGGAGTTACCACGGTTAATGGCCGCATCCGTCTGGATGAAGTTTTCATAGTTTTCCGCATTCAGGCCGCTACGGCCCAGCGCAGAGACAATACCGGAGGTCACGGTTTCACCCAGACCGAACGGGTTACCGATAGCGACGGTGTAATCGCCCACGCGCAGCGCATCGGAGTCGGCAATTTTAATCGCCGTCAGGTTCTTCGGATCCTGAATCTGGATCAGCGCGATGTCGGAGCGCGGATCTTTACCCACCACTTTAGCGTCGAATTTACGACCATCGCTCAGCTGTACTTTAATGGTGCTGGCGTTATCCACAACGTGGTTGTTGGTGACCACGTAGCCTTTTGCGGCATCAATAATCACACCGGAACCAAGCGCCATGAATTTCTGTTGCTGGCCGCCGCCCTGGCCGTCATCCCCTGCGCCACCGCCCTGACAGAACGGAGAACTCTGGAATGGCGAACCGTCCTGGCAGAACGGTGAATTGTCACCGAAGAACTGCTGGAAGTTACGCGGCATGCGCGGCGTATTGACGGTCGTGCTGCCCTCAACGTTAATACTCACCACCGATGGCATCACTTTTTCGAGCATCGGTGCCAGGCTTGGCATCTGCTGCGCGGTTGCTGCCGACGACGCGGTCTCGGCTGCAGTAGCAGTCAGAGGAGACAGCGCTAAACCTAAACTCAGAGCCAGTGCACTCATTGCTAATGTGGTTTTTTTCATGTTTCTCAATCTCGATTTACAGGTAACGCAAAATTGCTGTGTAACTCAGATTCATTTTATACCGCTTAGTTCCGGCCATAAGTTTATGGAAAAGGTAAAAATTTATTGGCCTTCTTTACAAAACTCCGGAATTATTCCACGGCCATGAGCTTGCGGTATTCATCCCAGGCATACAAATCGGTCATGCCGCTGATATAGTCCTGGATTAGACGGCAGCGATAATAATATTCCATCACCGGCCATTCCAGAGCGTGGCGATCCAGCTTACCCATCGCTTCGACATACGCCAGCCGATGGCGGGTAGAAAGTTTCTGATAAAGCCGGGATTCGATAGGAATGCGTCGCACGCGTTCTTTTTCCACCAGCTCGCTAAACTCCTCGACGGAGAGCTGAAGCAACGGGGAATAAATTTCCAGTAATCCACTGATTACACGGTATCCCTGCAGTTCCAGCTGTTCGACATCAGGATGGCTGAACACATGCCGCATCGCCACATGTTTATAAAGCTCAAGGAGTTGGCTGAAACTGCTGTCATCTTCCAGCAGCGCATGATTGAATTCCCCGCTAAAGATTTGCGGCAAATTATCAATAAAGCGCGAGGCGGCATACGGCACCAGTTTATTTAATGTATTGACCCGCAAATACATAAAGAACTGATCTTCCGTACTGCGGCTCAACGTATTTGAGCGCGATTTTTCCCAGGCATTTTCGACAACCTGGGCAAACAGCGATCCTTTTTCATGGGTTCCCCATGCCGCATAAAGATGCTGATAAAGCTCCTCGACGCTGAATATTCTTTTCTCAACGGCATCTTCCAGGTCAGCCACGCAATAGGAAATATCGTCGGCGGCTTCCATAATCCACGTCAATGGGAATCGGCCGTTTGGCGTCAGGGAAAGTTCTTTACGCAGCCGTTCTATATAGGCCTCTTCGGAAAGGTAATAGCCCGGTTTTTTCATTAAATAGCTGTGGGATGCGGGCGTCTCCCCCATCCACCATGCGGGACGCGTGTATTTCAAAATGCAGCCAACCTGCGCCCAGGTCAGGTTCATGCGCATCAGGGAGTGCACCAGCCGGATCCCCTGCGCGTTGCCCTCAAAGTGACAGAGATCCTGGCGCACTTTGCGCCGCAGATCGTTCAGCCCTTCTTCGCCTTCGCGCAGGCGTAAATCGCGCACGATGCAGCGGTCATCGCTGAGCGGCTGACTTGCCGCATCCGACGGATAAAGCCGTTGTTTAAACCAGTCATTAATAGCCGCCTCGCCAAAATGGCCAAAAGGCGGGTTGCCGATGTCATGCATCAGGCAGGCCATCTCAACGATGCTCTCGAAAGGCCCCGTCAGCTCATCCAGGCCATAGGTTTCCAGTAAACGCTGCTCTTTGAGGCGGCTTAAAATCTCTTTGGCAATATAACGCCCGACCTGCTGCACTTCCATGGAGTGGGTTAAGCGCGTGCGCACCGCGGCGTTACGCTCCAGCGGGAATACCTGGGTCTTTTGCTGCAGACGCCGGATGGCGGGCGAGTTAATAATCCTGCCGCGATCGCTTTCGAAGATGCGCAGGATCTCATGTTCGCTCTTTTCGCCCTGTGGCGAACGGAAACGACGGTGCCAGTTAATTTTGGTACGAAAATCGATTGGTGACATGTGCTCCCCCGCGTGAGAATGCGTTTCCCCTTAACCGCATGATAGACTATGCCTCTTAACAAGGCACATCGCGAGTAAATCTATGAAAATCGGCATTATTGGTGCAATGGAAGAAGAAGTTACGCTCCTGCGTGACAAAATTGAGAACCGTCAGACCCTCTCTCTCGGGGGTTGTGAGATCTACACCGGACAGCTGAACGGTGTTGAGGTGGCTCTGCTGAAATCAGGCATCGGTAAAGTGGCTGCTGCGCTGGGTGCGACCCTGCTGCTTGAGCGCTGCAAGCCGGACGTCATCATTAACACGGGCTCGGCGGGCGGTCTGGCACCGACGCTGAAAGTGGGCGATATCGTTGTCTCCGACGAAGCGCGTTACCACGATGCCGACGTCACCGCGTTCGGCTACGAATACGGCCAGCTTCCGGGGTGCCCGGCAGGGTTTAAAGCTGACGATAAACTGATTGCGGCGGCTGAAGCCTGCATAGCTGAGCTCAACCTCAACGCGGTACGCGGCCTGATTGTCAGCGGTGATGCGTTCATCAATGGCTCCGTCGGTCTGGCGAAAATCCGTCATAACTTCCCGCAGGCGGTTGCCGTAGAGATGGAAGCGACCGCGATTGCGCACGTTTGCCACAATTTCAGCGTACCGTTCGTGGTGGTTCGCGCCATCTCTGACGTGGCAGACCAGCAGTCTCACATCAGCTTCGACGAGTTCCTGGCCGTTGCGGCAAAACAGTCCACCGTGATGGTGGAACGCCTGGTGCAGAACCTGGCGCGTGGCTAAACGGTCTATCAGGGCGCTGGCCGCCCTGCTGCTGCTTGCACCGGCGTGGCTGTTAGCCGCGCCGCGTGTGATTACCCTTTCTCCCGCTAATACCGAACTGGCGTTTGCCGCCGGGATCACCCCCGTTGGCGTCAGCAGCTTTTCAGATTACCCCCCACAGGCGGCCGGCATTGAGCAAGTGGCCACCTGGCAAGGGATGAACCTTGAGCGCATTGTGGCGCTTAAGCCGGATCTCGTGCTGGCCTGGCGCGGCGGTAACGCCGAGCGGCAGGTTAACCAGCTCACCTCGCTTGGCATCAAGGTCATGTGGGTTGACGCGGTAAGTATTGAGCAGGTCGCTCAGGCTCTGCGCGCCCTGGCCCCTTATAGTCCTGCGCCTCAAAAAGCCGAGAGTGCGGCGAACCAGATGCTCAGCGACTATGCCGCGCTGAAAGCCCAATACGATACGCCTGTTAAAAAGCGCATCTTCCTGCAGTTCGGCAGCCAGCCGCTGTTTACTACCGGAAAAGGCTCGATTCAGAACCAGGTGCTGGAAGTGTGCGGCGGTGAAAATATCTTTGCTGCCAGCCGGGTACCGTGGCCTCAGGTGAGCCGTGAGCAGGTGCTGGCGCGCCAGCCGCAGGCCATCGTCGTGGTCGGAAATGCGGGCGAGATTCCTAAAATTAAACAATTCTGGCAGAGCCAGCTAAAAATTCCGGTGATCCCACTCAACGGTAACTGGTTTGAACGCGCCAGCCCGCGTATTATCCTCGCCGCAAAACAGCTCTGTGCCGCCCTGGCAGAGGGTCATTAACATTTGTTCGAGGATTTAACGATGCTCGTTTATTGGCTGGATATTCTTGGTACAGCCGTTTTTGCTATCTCCGGCGTCCTGCTCGCCGGAAAACTACGCATGGATCCGTTTGGCGTGCTGGTGCTTGGCGTGGTGACCGCCGTTGGCGGCGGGACAATCCGCGATATGGCGCTGGCGAATGGCCCGGTGTTTTGGGTGAAAGATCCTACCGATCTTGTGGTCGCAATGGTCACCTGTCTGTTAACCATTGTGCTGGTTCGCCAGCCCCGCCGATTACCCAAATGGATATTGCCGGTACTGGATGCCGTCGGTCTGGCCGTGTTTGTCGGTATTGGCGTCAATAAGGCGTTTAATGCGGGCACCGGCCCGATGGTGGCGATCTGCATGGGCGTGTTAACCGGCGTGGGCGGCGGCATCATTCGCGACATTCTGGCGCGTGAGGTGCCGATGATCCTGCGTACTGAAATTTACGCAACGGCCTGTATTGCGGGCGGCATTGTCCACGCGACCGCGTACTACACGTTTGCACTTCCGCTGGAAAACGCCGCGATGCTGGGGATGGTCGTGACGCTGGTGATACGTTTAGCGGCGATACGCTGGCACCTGAAGCTGCCGACGTTTGCGCTGGATGAAACTTCAAGATAGGCGTCGTTTATAAGCCCGGTGGCGCTTCGCTTACCGGGCCTACAATCCGCATTCAGGCTTAAATGCTGAACGAAGAACCACACCCGCAGGTGCTTGTTGCGTTCGGGTTGGTCACCACAAAACGCGAACCTTCCAGACCTTCGGTGTAATCCACCGAACCGCCCACCAGATACTGCAGGCTCATCGGGTCAACCACCAGCGCGACGCCCTGCTTCTCGATGGTCATATCGCCGTCGTTCACCTGATCGTCAAAGGTAAAACCGTACTGGAAGCCGCTGCAGCCACCACCAGTAATATAGACACGCAGTTTCAGATCCGGATTGTCTTCGTCGGCAATCAGGGTTTTCACTTTGTTGGCTGCTGCTTCGGTAAACTCCAGCGGCACAGCTACGTCATCACTCATCTTATGCTCCCATGAATACTGCTATTGGGTAAAATTCACCCAATTCTTTTCGTCATTATCTAATACCCTGGTAATTCATTCAAGTATTCTGCGTGGCGGCCCGCTCCGCCTCTTGTTTTGCCAGGGTACGCGCGAGGATGGTGGAGTATAGCGGTTTTCCACCCAGGAATTGGGCTAATAGTGTCGCGCCGAGACAGGTAATGATCATTGGCAAAATGAGCTGGTAATTATCCGTCATCTCCAGCACCAGCACGATGCCGGTTAACGGCGCGCGCAGGGAGGCGGCCAGCAGCGCCCCCATCCCGGCCACTGCAAAGGTGCCGGCGTCCAGATGGTAAGCGGGGAAACCTGCCTCAGCCGCCATACCAAACGCGGTGCCGAGCAGCGTTCCCAGCGCCAGCATCGGGGCAAAAATCCCGCCGGGCGCGCCGGAGGAGAAGCACAGTACCGTCGTAATGACCCTGGAGAAAAACATAAACAGCAGCAAACCCACGCTGAAATTCCCGGCTGCGGCAATGGGAATCAGCCCGAAACCGCCGCCCGCGGCATTCGGTTCGATAAAGCCGAGCACGCCACAAATGCCGCCCAGCAGGCCGCCCATCAGCACCCATTTCGTGGTATTGCCGCCGTGAACGCGCTGGAACATATCCTGAGCGCGTAAGATAAAGGTGTTAAACAGCGGGCCCACCACACCAAAAATCATGCCGAGGATCAGGTATAGCCACAGGGTGTTAACCGGTGCGTTGGTCAGTTTACCGACTTCAATCACCGCCCCTTCGCCATTAAAGATGCGAAAGACGATGCTCGACATAATGACGCCGGTAAACACCGCTTTAATGGAGATCAGGTTGTAGCGGAACTGCGCGCGCATCTCTTCGATGATGAACAAAATACCGGCCAGCGGCGCGTTAAACGCCGCAGAAAGCCCCGCCGCTGCACCGGTGGCCAGCAGCGTATGGCGCGCCTCGGCGCTGCGCATGCGGAACAGATCGCCCACCATGCGGCCGACGTTCCCCCCCAGCTGCACCGTTGGCCCTTCCCGGCCGAGCACCATCCCTGCGCCCAGCGTCCCCATGCCGCCAATAAACTTAACCGGGATCACCCGCCACCAGCGCACCGGGCGCAGCTCCTCCAGCGCGCCTTCAATTTCCGGGATGCCAGACCCGCCCGCCTCCGGGGCGAATTTACGCACCAGAAAATACCCCACCATGGCAAACAGCGCAGACAGGCCGAATGCCGCTACCCAGACCAGCCATTCACGATCGGCAAAACCGGCTACGGTACCCACTCGCCAGTTGAGTACGGCGTTAACCACTTTTTCAAACGCCACGCCAACCAGCCCTGCAAGGGTACCCACCACCGCAGCGGCCAGCAGGATCGCCAGCGGCGTTTTATCGCGATTGAGCAGCCGCCGAATGCTGATTCGGTGCTGGACGCGCGTAAACTGTTGTTCTTCAAAAGACGGGGAATCTGATTTCATGTCCTGTTCTTATTCATCATACAAAAAGCCGCGAAGATTTTACCAGAGACCTTCCCTGCGACGCCTGAAAAATACTTAACAAATCTTAAAGCATTAACAGGCTAAAAATTTCATAACCTTCTGCGGATCACTTAGAATAGTGTGCTTAATCATTTTATACGAACCAGGAACGACGCCATGAGCAAGTCTGAAAACCTCTACAGTGCAGCCCGCGAGCTAATCCCCGGTGGCGTGAACTCGCCAGTACGCGCCTTTACCGGCGTGGGCGGCACGCCGCTGTTTATTGAACGTGCTGACGGCGCGTATCTGTATGATGTCGATGGCAAAGCCTATATCGATTACGTCGGTTCCTGGGGGCCGATGGTTCTCGGACATAACCATCCCGCCATTCGTAACGCGGTCATCGAAGCCGCGCAGCGCGGCCTGAGCTTCGGTGCGCCGACCGAGATGGAAGTGAAAATGGCGGAGCTGGTTACCGAACTGGTGCCGACCATGGACATGGTGCGTATGGTGAACTCCGGTACCGAAGCCACCATGAGTGCCATCCGTCTGGCGCGCGGCTTTACCGGTCGCGACAAAATCATCAAATTCGAAGGCTGCTACCACGGCCATGCGGACTGCCTGCTGGTGAAAGCGGGCTCCGGCGCGCTGACCCTCGGCCAGCCAAACTCGCCTGGCGTACCTGCTGATTTCGCGAAGCACACCCTGACCTGCACCTACAACGATCTGAACACCGTTCGCGCGGCGTTCGAGCAGTATCCGCAGGAGATCGCCTGCATTATCGTTGAACCGGTTGCGGGCAACATGAACTGCATCCCGCCGCAGCCTGACTTCCTGCCGGGCCTGCGCGCGCTGTGCGATGAGTTCGGCGCGCTGCTGATCATCGATGAAGTGATGACCGGCTTCCGCGTGGCACTGGCGGGCGCCCAGTCTTATTATGAGGTTGAGCCGGACCTGACCTGCCTCGGCAAAATCATCGGCGGCGGCATGCCGGTCGGTGCTTTCGGCGGTCGTAAGGACGTGATGGAAGCCCTGGCGCCAACCGGCCCGGTTTACCAGGCGGGCACGCTATCCGGTAACCCAATTGCCATGGCTGCAGGCTTCGCCTGTCTGACCGAAGTGGCGCAGCCGGGTATTCATGAAACCCTGACGGACCGTACCACGCAGTTGGCAAACGGTCTGCTGGAAGCCGCAGAAGAAGCGGGAATTCCGCTGGTTGTTAACCACGTGGGCGGCATGTTCGGGATTTTCTTCACCGATGCGAAAACCGTGACCCGCTATCAGGACGTGGTGAAGTGCGACGTTGAGCGTTTCAAGCGCTTCTTCCACCTGATGCTGGAAGAAGGCGTGTACCTGGCACCGTCCGCGTTCGAAGCGGGCTTTATGTCCGTGGCGCACAGCGAAGAAGATATCAATAACACCATCGACGCGGCGCGTAAGGTGTTTGCGAAGCTTTAAGGGCCTTGCCGGGTGGCGCTAACGCTTACCCGGCCTACGATGTTCTCCCTCTCCCCGTGGGAGAGGGTATCAGGCCGCACCTGACTACCGACTCTGCTTTCTCAACAGATAGATAAAGTAAGGCGCACCGATAAAGGTCGACAGCAGGCCCGCCGGGATCTGATACGGGAACAGCACCATCCTTCCACACCAGTCGGCAAACACCAGAATGACCCCGCCCGTCAGGGCCGACATCACAATATGTGGCATCGTCCGTCGGAAACCCATCATTCTGGCGATATGCGGCGCCATCAACCCTACAAAGCTTAGTGGACCGATGGTCATGGTGGCGGTTGCCGTCAGACACGCCGCCAGCAGAAGAAGCGCGACGCGCGTTGGCGTCAGCGCTAAGCCAACCGCACGCGCGGTTTCGCCCCCCAGCGGCAGAATGGTCATCCATCGACGGCACAGCGGTACCATCGCCAGCAGCACGATCATAACGCTTCCTGACCAGGCAACCTGGCTGGCGGTGGCGTTGTACGTTGAGCCGGAAATCCAGGTCAGGATCTTCGCCATGCGCGGATCGCCGCTCGCCTGCAGCATCATCAGCAGCATAGTAAAGGCGGTGCTGAGCGCCATACCGGCCAGCAGCATGCGGTGCGGAGAAAATCCACCGCGGCCAGAGGCAACCAGAATAATCATCAGCGTGGCCGCCGCACCGATACTCCCGGCAGGCATCAGCCAGCCAAACGCATTGCCCGGCACCAGGAAGAGCATCAGCACCACGCCAAAGGCCGCGCCGGAACTGATCCCCAGCACTTCAGGGCTTGCCATCGGGTTACCGGTCAGACGCTGAATAATACAGCCCGCCACCGCCAGCATCACCCCGGCAATCAGCGCGGAGAGAATACGCGGCCAGCGCCACTGCAGCAGTTCGTTGAGTAAGTCACCCGTTGCCCAGTGCCAGCCTGCGGCATCGCGCCCAAACGCGAGGGCGGCAAACGAGGCGATAAGCAACACCGCCAGACCGGCAAGGCTGAACCACAGCACCGACTGACGTTCAGCGTAGACCTTATCGCCCGCGTCCATCGCTGGGGCGCTGATGCTGCGCAGGCGCGGGAGCAGCCACAGCAGTAGCGGTGCACCGATAAGCGCCGTTGCCGACCCGGTAGACACTTCCATCCAGACGCGCGCCAGCCAGAGAATGATCTGATCGGAAAGCCAGAGGATCAGCGCCCCGATCAGCGGCGCCAGCAGCAGACGTGCCAGAAGGCGACGCGCCCCGAGCATTTTTGCCAGCAGCGGCGCAAAGAGGCCGATAAACCCGATGATGCCAACCGCGTTAACCAGCAGAGCGCTTAACACAATCGCCAGCGTGAGCGCCGCCAGACGAGCCAGCGACAGCGCCAGCCCCAGGTTGCGCGCCACGCCATCATCCAGCCCCATCAGAGTGAGCGGGCGAAGCAGCAGCAGCGTGAGCACCACGCCGCCAAACAATTGTGGCCACAGGCGCTGGACGATACTCCAGTCGGTCTGGGTGAGCGTGCCGGTGCTCCACATAAACATGCTTTGCAGCTGGTCGTGGTGAAACAGCACCAGCAGCTGGTTGATCGCACCGCAGTAGAGGCTGA
Source organism: Enterobacter cloacae complex sp. P2B (assembly GCF_014895985.1). Classification (NCBI taxonomy): domain Bacteria; kingdom Pseudomonadati; phylum Pseudomonadota; class Gammaproteobacteria; order Enterobacterales; family Enterobacteriaceae; genus Enterobacter; species Enterobacter cloacae complex sp. P2B. Next base: position 52,408 of record NZ_JADBQQ010000006.1, read on the forward strand.
CGACCAGCCCGGCGAGGATCAGCGTGACCGGCGAGAGACGTTTTCCCCAGGCCACGCCAAAGACCAGCGCGCCCACGACGCAGGCACCTGCCAGCGCGGCAAACTGCGAGGTTAATGCCCCCGGCAGCGTCCAGAGGGTGGTGATAGTGATCCCCAGCTGTGCACCCGTCGCCACGCCCAGCGTGGTTGGCTCCGCCAGCGGGTTACGCAGCACCTGCTGGAACAGCACGCCCACCAGCCCCAGCCCCGCCCCGACCAGCAGGGAGATGCTAAGACGCGGCAGCAGGCCGTAGTGGAACAACATCTGCTGAATATTGTCGATATCCGGAGCGGCAAACGCGGCCGCCCACTGCTCGCGCGGCAGTGCCGTGGAGAGGTTGAACCCGGTTAGCGCCAGCGCCGCCAGAAAAATCAGCCCCAGCAGCAGCGCCGGGAAACGGGCAATACGCGTACTCATGCTTTGCCCCCCATCACGTTGTCCAGCACGCGGGCAAAGTGCATTGCCGACAGCGTCGCGCCGTAAAACCATACCGCAGGGGCGCGCAGGAAGCGCTGCTCGCGCACGAACGGCATCGCCTGCCAGAGCGGGGTCGCCATCAGGGTTTGCATTTCACGCTCGTTGCCGTGGTCAAAGCACAGCACGTCGACGTCGCGAAACGCCGCCAGGCGGTCGATGCCCACGGCGGTGCTTCCCCAGAACGTCATCTCGCCTTCCCAGGCGTTGCGAATGCCGAAGTTGTCGAGCACTTCCTGGAACAGGCAGTTCTTTCCAAAGACCAGCATATGGCGGGCATCCAGCAGCGTCACCATCAGCAATGGCCGATCGCCACGGCGGGCAAAGCGCGGCTTAAGAGACTCAATCAGCGCGTCAAACTCATCGAGATGCTGTTTTGCTTCCGCTTCCCGGTTGAGGAACTGGGCCATCTCGTGGATGGAATTTTTTGCCATGGTCAGCGGCTTTTTACCGTCGCTAAAGGAAAAGCCTCGTCCCGGCGCAATCTTCGCCATGATCTCTTCCGACGGGCCATACCCCGCAGACCAGAATAAATAAGACGGTTTCATCTGCGTGAGAAGCTCAAGGTTTGGCTCCGTGCGCAGACCGATGTCGATGACCGATTCCGGCAGTTTTGGCTCATTCACCCACAGGGTGTAGTTGGGAATGTCGGCCACGCCGTAGGGCGTGATACCCAGGGCCATCATCAGCTCGACGGGTAACCACTCCAGCGCCACGATGCGGTGCGGATCGATAGCGGCGGCGCGGGCCGGGGCCATCTTCAACAGCAGCGGCGAGAGCGCCATGGCCGTCAGCAGGCGACGGCGGCTAATGTATGTTGAATCCAGCATCAGTAGACAAAGCTCACGGGAGCAGCCCCGGCCGGGTGAGGCAAAATACCCATCGGAATACCGTAAATATGTTCCAGCGTTTCGCTGCGCATCAGCTCAGACGGCGTGCCCTGAGCGATCATTTCACCGCCGCGCAGCGCGACGAGGTAGTCACAGTAGCGCGCCGCCATGTTGATATCGTGCAGGACAGCGATCACCGTCAGGCCGCGCTGCTGGCTTAAGCGATGCACCAGCGCCAGCACGTCGACCTGATGGGCGATATCCAGCGCAGAGGTCGGTTCATCCAGCAGCAGGCAGCGGCTGTCCTGCGCCACCAGCATCGCAATCCACGCCCGCTGACGTTCACCGCCGGACAGACTATCCACCAGGCGATGCGCCAGCGGTTTTAGCCCTACCAGCGCAATCGCCTCTTCTACTTTCTCCCGGTCGGCGACGCCGAAGCGGCCAAGCGCCCCGTGCCACGGATAGCGGCCAATCGCTACCAGCTCACGCACCGTCATCCCTTCCGCCTGCGGCAGCTGCTGCGGCAAGTAGGCCACCTTGCGGGCAAAGGCTTTACTGCTCCAGCCCTCCAGCGGCCGATCGTCCAGCAGAATATCCCCTTCAGAAGGTGGCTGGTGGCGTCCCAGCATCTTGAGCAGCGTGGATTTACCGGAACCGTTGTGGCCAATCAGGCCCGTCACTTTACCGGCAGGGAACGACAGAGAGAGCGGATGCAGCAGGGTGCGCCCGGGTACGCGAAAGGAGAGATTATTGAGCGTAAAGGTGGTGTCGGATTGCGTTTTATTATCCTGCATGTCAGCCAACTTAAATAAAAAGGGCACGGCGAACCGTGCCCATAAAGAGGTTAGAAGCGGAAGGTCGCGGTGGCGACAACCTGGCGTTCAGCACCCCAGAAGCAACCGTAGGTGTTGAAGCAGCTGGCAACGTACTCACGATCGAACAGGTTGTTCACGTGAAGCGCGACGTTTGATCCGGCCATGCCTACACGCGCCAGATCGTATCTGACCAGTGCATCAACCAGTGTATAGCTTCCAACAGTGAAGCTATTCGCCGGGTCACCTTTGCTGGAGCCGGTATAACGCACGCCGGTACCCAGCGTCAGGCCAGACAGTGGGCCGTCAAACATCGTGTAATCACCCCACAGGGATGCCATATGTTTTGGCACCTGCGCAGGCGTGTTGCCTTTGTAGTTGGTGTCGGTGGTGTATTCCGCATCGGTATAGGTATAAGAACCGACAACGTTCACGCTGGCAGATAACGCCGCTTTGGCTTCCAGCTCTACGCCACGGGCGCGGATCTCGCCGCCTTCAACGGAGAAGGGTGAGCCAGTTGGGTCAGCCATCAGGTTGTTGGTTTTGGTCAGCTGATACACTGCACCGGTGATCACGATCGGACGATCGTTAGGCACGTATTTCACGCCCGCTTCGTACTGTTTGCCTTTAGACGGTGAGAATGGTTTACCTTGAGCGTCGGTCAGGGAAGCCGGTTCAAAGGATTCGCTGTAGCTGAAATAAGGAGTTACCCCGTTGTCGAACAGGTAGTTAACGCCGCCACGCCAGGTGAACTGAGTATCATCACGCTTGGCGGTGGTATTTAATACGCGGTTGTAGGACTCCTGATCGGCCCAATCGTAACGGCCGCCCAGTGTCACCAGCACTTTATCCCATTCGATCTGATCCTGAGCGTAAACGCCGGTCTGCTTCTGCTTGTTCAGCACCTGGTAAGCACCAGATGGTCCAGGGTGTGAACCGAAATCGAAATCGCCACGATCGAGATCGTAAATATCGGATGGCGCAACGGAGCCGGCGTAGCCGAACCAGGAGTTAATGTCATTACGCATGCGCATGAAATCAACGCCTGTCAGCAGAGTATGGTCGAGAGCCCCCGTCGCGAACTTGCTCTGAAGCTGCGTATCAACGGTGAAGTTTTGCAGCTTCTCGTCATCGATCACATACTGGCGAGTCAGCGTATGCCCCCATTGTGACTGAGGAATGCTCGCGCAAGGGCTGGATGCCGGATTACTCGAATAGAGCGGATCGGAACACATGCCGTAGCCGTAAACGCTGTTTTGCGAGGTTTTGTTCTCGGCAAAGCGCAGATTCTGACGCACGGTGAAAGTATCGTTGAATTCGTGGTCGAAGCTGTATCCCACCATTTTCTGGTTACGGGAATAGGTGTTGTTCTTCGCGCCTTCATTGAAGTTAGTCGGCAGACGATCGCCGTTTGGCAGCGGGTCAACCGTCCCCTCTTTTGGCAGCCAGCCGTAGTAGCCCGTTTCAGGCTCGTTCTGGAAGTAGGAGAGGAACGTGAAGGTGGTTTTATCATCCGGACGCCAGGAGAAGGATGGCGCGATGGCATAACGCTGCTCGCCCTTATCTTCCTGCTGCGAATTGTTCGAGCGCGCAACGCCCGTCAGGCGGTATGAATAGACACCGTCATCGTCGATCGCATCGCTGAAGTCAAAGCCTGTCTGGAACAGGCTGTCGGTACCCACTTTAAACTGGATCTCTTTCAGCGGCTCGGTTGTTGGGCGCTTACTTACCATGTTCAGCAGGCCGCCTGGGCTGCTTTTACCGTACAGAACGGAAACCGGACCGCGCATGATTTCGGCGCGCTCCAGCATGTACGGGTCTATCACCGCGTCGTTATAGAAGTTGCCCTGCATCTTCATGCCGTCGAGGTAGTTGTTCTGGCTCTGGCCATCGGCCGCGAAACCGCGAATAACCAGATAATCATAGGTGTTGGACGCACCACGCGTGCCCACCGCAACGCCCGGCGTGTAGCTCAGGGCTTCTTTAACCGAACGCGGCTGGTGCAGCGCCATCTCTTCGGCCGTCACCACAGAAATAGACTGTGGAACCTTTTGAATTGGGGTGTCTGTTTTGGTACCGGTCGCAGATTGGCGGGCGGCGATAGTCGCAGCAGGTCCCCAGGCACTTTCCTGTGCAGCAGGTGCAGCGGTAACGGTAATAGTATCTTCTTTTTTCGGGGTTTCGGCAGCGTGAGCAAATGCAGACATGCCAGCAACCGCTGTGGCTACGACAACCGCGACTTTACGCAGCGACGTGTTAATTGGCTGAGCAGTATTGGAAAGCGCCATGTTTATCTCTGATGGAAAAGTGAATGATAACGTAAACGAGAATTATTATTATGACCGCAGAATAATATGCGAAACGCTGGATGCATAGCAAGCAGTAAGCGGCCCTACAAGATTTAAGGGTTTAAGAATTAACCAGATGAAAAGAGAGGGTTAACGAAGTTAGTGAAATGATCCTTAGCCCGCCAGAGCGGGCAGGATGAATCAACGGTAAAAGAGCTCGAACGTCGCGACAGAATCGACTTTGCCGGCTTTTATCTCCCCCGTCCTGACGTAGCGAGCCTTGAGTGGGATCTCGACAGGAACGTTGTCCTGCGCGCCAGTTATCGCCGTATAGTTCCGATCGAACTGCAGCACCGTATCATTCTGGTCAAGGATCTGAATGCCGACGCCTTCAGCGGCGGAATCTCCGGAGGCGATCCCCAAAATATTGCCGTTCGTGACGCCCGTTGAGCCCGCGCTGGTAAACTGATAATCCACCTTTGTGCCTGCCGCGCAGTCGGTGATCTCAATCTTAAAGCTGTCGTCCGTGAGGATGTCAGAGTATTGGCCGCTAAAGTCCTGGGTATTGACCGTTTTCAGCGGCACATAGATGTTGCGATCGACCAGGTTACAGGTATTTGTGGTGATGCGAATAGTGGTGGGAGAGAAGCGCATTTCACCGATCGGCGCGTTGCCCAGGATATCCATTGAGGTTAACCGTGAGGTATCAAGATCGCCCTCCTGGATAGCGCCCGTGACGACCAGCTGGGCAGCGGCGCGAAATACAGATGTACTTTGCGAATAACCGTGGATCGATCCCAGAAATTGCATGGGCCGGACTAAATCCTGTTCAGTGTAACCGGGAAGCCGTTCGGTCGACGACGCCGCGCGGATGCCAATACCAGGCACGTTGGTCTGATAAACCCCGCTCATCACACCTTCGCGCGCATCCGCATCCGTGAGGTACAAATACCCGCGTCGAATTTGCGCGTCACCGCTACAATCCACCGTTACCGCTTTACTCTCGACGCTGGCGTCATAAAGCACGGTGCCGACGGGCGTGTCGGGGGCGACAATAATGACCGGAGGAAGCTGGAACGTCACCACGGCATCCGCGTCAGCGCTGCCGTTGAAGGTACAATCTGCCCTGGCTGAATGGCAAAATGCCCCCGCCAGCACAAGCAGTATCGGTGGCAGGAAAGTGTTAACGATACGACGTAGATTCATGAAATACCTCAGTTAAGGCAGTTGACCGTGGCTTTTACAATCCCTGCCGGGCTGTGCGAGGGAAGATCCAGCGTCCCCTGACACTGCCGATCGCGCTCTTCTCCCCACTGCACGCTAAACGTTGTTTTGCCGGACAGCCCGGTCAGGTAAACCTCCCCGTCATCGCCCACGATGGCCGTGGTGTTGTCCAGCGCCACCAGGGCACCAAACGGCACGGGCTTACCCGCGTAGAGCAAGGTCACCAGCGCGCGTCGTCCCACGCGCGCGTCGAACGTGGCCGGCACTGCCGCCCCTTTCGTCGGCACGAGATCCAGCGTTGCCGCGTCGATATCAATATCTTCCCGATCCTGCGTATTCACGGTGATGATGTTGTGCCGGTAGGCCGTCAGAGAAGGAACAATCGCGTTACCAAAACGGTCCGTCGCGATACCGCGCCCGTTTTGCACTTTGACGTTATCACCATCTTTAATGTGCACAATGGCGAAGGCGTCGCGTACGGGTTGACCCAGCGTCACGCCATGCTCGTGAGCAACGATTGACCCCTGAGCGCTGTAGTTCCACTGCCGATTGTTACCACCGTAGCTGTACCCCATCCCTACCTCACCGGAAGCCCCGCGATAACGCCCGGACAGGCTGCCGCCGTAGCCCGTATCCTGGTTGGCATAGGTCTGCTGGAGGTTGTAGCTCAGCTTATTGTCTTCCAGCGCGGTACCGCCAAGCCCAACCTGATGCGAGACAAATCCGCCACTGGAGGTATTGGCACTGTAGGTTGCCCAGGAATTCGGCAGCCACTTTGATAACGGAATGTTGACCGTCAACGCCATTTGCCGGTCGGTATCGGCATCTGGCGTGCGGGTCAGGTTGTAACTTATCGACCAGGTGATGTCGCGCCAGCTGGAGCTGAACCCCGCGCTGACGCTACGCTCATGGCCGTCCATATCCCAGTAGTCCTGCTGATAGCCGTTGAGATAGGCCGAGCCCCAGTCAGAAACCCGCTGGGAAAGGTTGAGCTGCATGCGGCTACGGCGGTTATTAGTTCTGCGGTAGGTATAAATGCCGTCATCGATTTCGCTGTCACGCTGATCGATAGCTTCCTGAAAGGTATAGAACCCCGATGTGGAGTAGCGATAGCTGGCAAGCGTAATGGTGGTATCCGTGTCGGGAATATCTTTTGAATACTGCGCCCGCCAGGATAAACCGCTGGCATCGTCACGCCCGTCATCAAACGCGGTACGCGCGGCCGTGAGGTCGACAGAGGCGGAGCCGAAATGCCCCAGATCGGCACCGAGCCCCAGCAGCAGCGCGTGATACAGTGATGAACCCAGCGCGCCGGTATACGCCGTGACGCCGTAAGGCAGACCATAGATGGCCGTGCCTTGCGCAAAGGTGGGTTCGTCTTCACCTTCATTACCGCGATAGCGCCCTGCGGCCAGCGAATACTTAAAGCCGCCTTCCCGCTGTAACACTGGCACCGACGCGCTGGCCTGGATGAAGCTATGCTCGCTGCCGTCCGCCTCTTCGACAGTCACTTCCAGATCGGCTCCGGATGTTACCTGGCTTAAATCGCGGATCTCGAACGGCCCCGGTGAGACGTTTGTCTGATAGATGGTGTAACCGTTTTGCTTGATAGTGACTTTCGCATCGCTATTGGCAATACCGCGCACGACGGGCGCAAAGCCCTGCTGACTAACAGGCAGCATAGAAGTATCCGTTTCCAGCTTCACGCCGGTCATCTGGACGCTGTCAAAAAGCTCACCATTGGTATATGTCTGACCAATCTCAAGCTGGCTTTTCAGCGTTTTGATGTCGCGTTGTAACGTGCTGGCAATGGCCTCCCAGCCGGAAGCGTCGCTCCAGGTGCTGTTATTTCGCAGCCGCCACGCCCCAAGGTTAATCCCCGACTCCAGGCCAAGCCAGGTCGAAGAGGTTTTGCCCGAACTGTAGTGCTGCTGAGAACCGCTGAGTTGATAGCTTGTCCAGGCGGCAGGCGCGCCGTCATCCCAGAATTTTGGATGTATCGCGCCAGCGGCAGCATGGTCGCGATACGCCTGCGGGATGACCAGCTTCAGGGTCTGGTCATCCTGATTGTATTCGTAACGGGCATTTTCAATGAAATGGGAGATATCGCGGACATAAGCGCCGTCATCCAGATCTTTTAAGTCCGGGATCGTGTCGACTTTCACGCCGTAATCGCGCAGATCCGCTTTCGTCAGCTCCGGCAGCAGGCGCTGTTTATCGTCAGACAGCACGAAAGCGATGGGACGTTTATCCACTACATCCCGATCCCACATAACAGTCGTAAGATAGCTTCCGGCAAGTAGCCCGTTATCATTGATGAAGTTTTCTAGCGTAGAGGTATTTTCGAGGGGCGTATCCAGCTCAAGGATCCGCAGGTTAAATTCGTCATCAGCACTTGCAGGCTGGATCGCGGCGAGCAGCGTCAGCGCGATCCCGTACAGTACCTGTTTGTGAAGCAGAGATGACGACATAAAACACCAACATGATGATTTAAAGAGCCTGCTTGCGCTGCGGGGTTTGCCCACCGAAATCATTGATTGCCGTCCAGGTCACCGCGCCCTTTGCTGAATTCGGTAACGCGAAACGCTGCTCGCTGAACGGAGCCACCATCATTGAAATGGCGCCTGGCGTGGTTTTGGTCTCTTTCACCGGAACACTTTTCCCACCAACGGCCAGCTCGCCAAACGAGACGTAAAACGGGGTCGGGTTGTTTGCAATTAGCGTGTCGCCCTGACGCTGGAATGTGATTTTTGTGTAGGCTTCCAGGGCATCGCTTTCCTTCAGCTGAGCCGGACGCCAGAAAAGCTTCAGGCGCGTTTTCATCGCAAATTGCAGCGTATTTTTCTCTTTCAGCTCCGGCGAGAGTGCCGATACGGATTTAACGTTTGCCAGAAACAGAGATTCCCGGTCTGCGGGCAGGCTTTTTTTATCGCCGGTAAAAATAACGTGCAAAAGGGTTTGACGATTTTCCTGCAATTTGTAAACAGGAGGAGTAATAATAAATGGCGCTTTCGCATCATTGGGGTAACTTACCCAGCTTTGCACCAGATAACGTGTATGCGGATCTTTATTTTTAAGTGCTATCTGAACTTCTGATTTATTCGATGGATAAATAATTCGCGTACCACCGAGAACAACACTTGCCTGTACTGAACAGCAGGAAATAATTAAACAACCACATAACAATTTAAATAAAGTCTTCATACACTGTTCCAAAAAGGCAGCCGTTCAGGCTGCCCGTCATTGCTTAGCGATAGACAACCTCGAATGTTGCAGAGGAGGAGTAATGGCCCGCGGTTGGCGCGGTATCCCCCACCTGAATCACTTTCGCGGTGTAGTTAAAGACAGAAGCCGTTGCCCCGGTCGCGTCGTTATTCACATCGGTACCCGCATCCGGTACTGAACCGTCGAAAACAACATCGCCTTTAGCGCCGTTCTCATTGCTGACGATGATGCCAACGTTGGTCGCATTGCCTGCGCCAGTCAGATCGTTCTTCAAGCGCTTGTTAGCGGCGTCTGTTGTCGTGCCGCTAAACTTGAGGTTCAGTTTAGCGACCAGCGGGTCACATTTTTTCACTTCAATCTTAAAGGCTTTTGAGGTGCCAACCGTACCGTCAGCGCCAAAATCCGAAGGATAGGTATCTGCGAAAGTGACGGTGGAAGCGTTAGTTCCTGTGCCATCAACGTTAATTTCACAGGTATCGGCAACAATTTTTCCGGCGAAGTTCACCGTACCGGAATCGTTTGATGCAAATACAGGCAGAGACAGCGCGGCCATAACGCTTCCGGCTAAAAATGTAGCGACAACTTTTTTGTTCATGAAAAATATCCTTATATTTGACAATTGTGGCATCCATTCGCACTACAAATATTTTGAGTCGAAATGTTATCCAGCATGTTACACATGACTGACTAAATAGGAATATCCTTTGAGCCAGTGAATTTCTTATGGCGATTACATCAGATTATTCTTCATTTTGTCCAGAGAGGATAAAGTTACGCAACATGTAGAAGATTTCAAATGCATGTTTTAGATGAAAAAAATGAGAACTTAAAAATTCTAAATTAGATATTTAATTTTTTTAAAAATTGCAGAATGTAAAAAACAAAAAAGCCGCTTTATATTAAAGCGGCTTTTTATTCAGGGAATTAATTAATTCCCACCAAACATATCCTTGATCCAGCCGGCCACGCCATCACTGTCTTTCTTCTCGTTCTGCTGCTGGGCCGGTTGTTGCGGCGGCTGCTGCGGCTGAGAAGATTGATCGAACGGGTTGCCCGTTGGCTGTTCAGGCTGGCTCTGCTGGCACAGTGAGTCCGGGTTGGTCGTCCAGACCGGCAGGGTTCGCATCCCGCCGCCGCAGATAAAGTTCCCGGAACCATCCACGCCCATATCGACGATATCTTCCGGCGCGACCAGGTTCAGCGGCACAGGTGACTGGTTCGCCAGGTAGCGCTGGTAAATCGACATCGCCCCGCTCGCCCCGTAAAGTTTGGTCGGCTGGTTGTTGTCACGACCTACCCAGGTGATCACCACTTCACGGCCATCAATACCGGCAAACCAGGTATCGACGTTGTTGTTGGTGGTCCCGGTTTTACCCGCCAGATGCAGACCAGGATACTTCGCCCCAAGCTGACGACCGGTACCGCGCTGCACAACCTGCTGCATCGTCCACAGCGTCATGTAGGCCGCCTGCGCAGGAACGGCACGTTCAGCCTGCGGGAAGCTCTGATACAGCACGGAGCCATCTTCGGCAATCACCGAACGCAGGGCAGAGAGCGGTGCGCGGTTACCCCCGCTGGCAATGGTCTGGAACGCCTGCGCCACTTCGATCGGCGTCAGGTTAAGCGCCCCCAGAATCATCGCCGGAACAGGGTGCAGCTGATCTTTCGGTACGCCCAGCTTCTGCCAGGTATCGACAATGGCCGGCAGACCCAGCGCCATACCGAGGTTAACCGTAGGTACGTTCATGGAGCGGGTTAACGCATCCACCAGCATCACCTGGCCGCTGAACTGTTTATCATCGTTCTGCGGTGACCAGACCTGGCCGTTAGGCTGACGCAGGGAGATTGGCGCATCGGCGATCCAGGTGTTCAGGCGATACAAATTCGGCTGGCTCAGCGCGGTGAGATAGGTCGCCGGTTTAGCCAGAGAGCCAATCGAACGACGCGCCTGCATCGCGCGGTTGTAGCCCGCATACTGCGGCTCTGCGCCGCCCACCATCGCGCGCACTTCGCCGGTATTGCGGTCAACCACCACCATCGCGGTTTCCAGATCGCTCAGCTTGCGCTGTTTCTTCAGCGCCGGAATGCCTTCCACCGCCGCTTTTTCTGCAGCGTCCTGGGCTACCGAGTCAAAGGTTGTGAAAATCTTCACGCCGGAGAGATCTTTGACCTTATCACCGAGCTTGCTTTGCAGCTCCTGGCGCACCATCTGCATGAAAGCAGGCTGCGGAGAGATCACCCCACCGCGCGGCTGCACGCCCAGCGGACGTGCGCTAAGCATGTCGTATAATTCCTGGTCAATCACCTGCTGCTGTTGCAGCAGACGCAGTACCAGGTTACGACGCTCCAGCGCCAGTTTCGGGTTACGCCACGGGTTATAAATGGACGCCCCTTTTACCATGCCCACCAGCAGCGCCTGCTGATCGAGGCTCAGCTCTTCCACCGGACGGCCAAAGTAGTACAGGCTCGCCAGCGGGAAGCCGCGGATCTCGTTATCGCCGCTCTGGCCGAGGTACACCTCGTTCATGTACAGCTCAAGGATACGATCCTTGCTGTAGCGCGCATCCATCAGCACGGCCATGTACGCTTCGTTGGCTTTACGCCAGTAAGAACGCTCGCTGGAGAGGAACAGGTTCTTCACCAACTGCTGGGTAAGCGTACTCGCCCCCTGCACGGTACGGCCCGCAGTCAGGTTCGCCAGCACCGCACGGCCGATGGAGTAGAGACTGATACCGTCGTGCTCGTAGAAATGGCGGTCTTCGGTTGCCAGCAGGGTATCCACCAGCAGATCCGGGAAGCCGTTACGCGCCACGAACAGGCGCTGTTCGCCATTGGCGGACGAGAGCATGGTGATCAGACGCGGATCAAGACGGAAGAAACCGAACTGGCGGTTATTGTCCATGTTCTCAATGGTTTCCAGCCGATCGCCGTCAAAAGTCAGACGCGCGCGCACCTGCCCCTCTTTGCTGTCCGGGAAGTCGAACGGGCGGCGGATCATCTCAATGCTTTTCGCCTGGACGGTAAATTCGCCCGGGCGGGTCATTTTCGTGACCTGACGATACTGCGTAGCTTGCAGCAGTTTCACCATCTCGTTCTTGCTGATGGACATGTCCGGCTCAAGGTTCACCATGCGACCATACACTGCCGCCGGCAATTGCCAGACTTTCCCGTCGATACGGCTGCGGATCTTCTGATCCAGATAAACGCCGTAAATCGCGATCAGCACAACAAAAACAATGAACAGCTTCAGCAGCAGCCAGAACCAGCCGCGCTTCCCACGAGGCTTACGCCCTTTGCCTTTTCCTTTACGCGGCATGGGTTCTTCATCCTCATAATCGTCTTCATAGTCATCGTCATACTCCTCATCTCTGAGGCGACGACGGCTTACCTTTTCTTTCGCCGGACGCGCGGGTTTTCCCTTACGTCCTATTGGCTCGCGGTCATTCCCCGCCATGCTTTTTCTCCGCAACTTTCAGGCGCAAAGGCCAGATTTTCTTTTCTTTCACAGGTCTGTGGAAGAAGAAATCTCTCAAAATAAACAGCAAGACTTTCCTGTCAGGAATACTTCTTCGTCCGCCGCGTCGGCGCCGTATTCGCCGGATCGTCCGGCCAGACGTGTTTGGGATACCGTCCCTTCATCTCTTTCTGCACTTCACGGTAGCTTCCCGCCCAGAACGCCCCCAGATCGCGGGTGATCTGCAACGGACGATGCGCAGGCGAGAGCAGCTCAAGCACCAACGGCACCCGCCCTTCCGCAATAGACGGCGTGGTTGCCTCACCAAACATCTCCTGCATCCGAACCGCCAGCGCCGGAGGATTATCCTCATGATAACGAATGGCAATCCGGCTCCCGGTGGGCACAGTGTAATGCCCAGGAAGCTCACTATCCAGACGTTGACGTAATGACCAGTCCAGTAAATTCTGTAACGCGGTCTTAACATCAAGCGTCTTAAGGGCGCGCAGAGAGTGCACGCCGCTCATTTGCGGCAGCAGCCACTGCTCAAGCGTCGCGAGCAGCGTCTCATCATCCACCGCGGGCCAGCCGTATTCCGGTAGCCACTTCGCGGCGCAGTGCAGACGAATGCGATACTGTTCAGCTTCCGGCGTCCAGTTCAGGACGTTAAGGCCCTTTTCCCGAATGCCGTTCAGCATTGCCTGGTGTAACTCTTCTTCCGACGGCTTCGCCAGCGGTTTCGTCCCGAGGATCAGTTTGCCAATCTGACTACGCCGAAACGCCTTTAGCGTCCCCTGAGCGTCATCCCATTCCACGATGTCCGATTGCTGGAGCAGCTGCGGGCAGGTACGCGTCAGGGCATCTATGTCCACGGCAATCGCCTGTAAAATACGGGCATCAGGAGACTGGCTGCCCTGAAGCAGGAGCGGCGCGATCAGCCATTCATGTCGCGTCAGGGCATCATCGCTGTCCAGCATCGCCCCCATGCCGTTTGCCAGCTGGTAGCGTCCATCCAGCCCGCGGCGGCGCGCAATCCTGTCCGGGAAGGCCAGCGCCAGAAGGGAGGCAATCTTATCGCCGTCAGGTGAACCGCCCCGGCAGTTCAGGCGTTTGCACAGCTGCTGCGCCCGCTGCTGCCAGTTTCCCTGATTGCGCGAAAACGCCTGCCCCAGATCGCTGCTGCCTCCGCGCGGCGGCTCCTCAAGAATAGCCACCAGTTTCGCCGCTGTGGCAATTTCATCTTCGCCCTGAGCGGCCACCAGCATCGCCGCCAGACGCGGATCGTTGCCCAGCGCCGCCATTTTCTGACCGCGCGCCGTCAGACGTTCCCCTTCCAGCGCGCCAAGCTGGGTGAGCAGGCTGCGCGCGGCGGCGAGATTCACGACAGGCGGTGGATTAAGCCAGGTGAGCTGTTCAGGATCCGGGCAGCCCCACAGCAGGAGATCCATCACCAGCCCGGAGAGATCGCTTTGTAAAATCTCCGGCGTGCTTTGCTGTGCCACGCGTTCAGCCTGCTCCGCGCTGGTCAAATGCAGGCAAATACCCGGCTCTAGACGCCCCGCACGGCCCGCGCGCTGCACCATTGACGCCTGACTGATGCGTTGTGTCAGCAATTTAGTCAGCCCGGTGCGCGGATCAAAGCTCGCCACCCTCTCCTGCGCGCTATCCACCACCAGGCGAATGCCTTCGATGGTTAAACTGGTTTCGGCAATGTTGGTTGCCAGCACGACTTTACGCTGCCCCGCCGGGGCGGGAAGGATGGCTTTACGCTGCTCGGTCAACGACAGGGCGCCATAGAGCGGGCAAAGCAGTACGTCACTGCCCACCCTGGAGGCCAGCCGCTCCTGCACGCGCTGAATCTCCCCCACGCCGGGCAAAAACAGCAGCAGCGAGCCGGGCGCCTGGCGAAGCAGGTCAGCAGTAGCAATAGCTACCGCTTCGTCAAAGCGCTGATGGGCAGGAAGCGGCTGATAGCGACGCTCAACAGGAAATGCCCGTCCTTCTGAGCTGATGACCGGCGCATCGGGTAATACCTGTCGTAGCCGCTCGTTATCCAGCGTCGCCGACATAATCAGCAGCCGCAGATCGTCGCGCAGCCCCTGCTGAACGTCGAGCAACAGCGCGAGGGCCAGATCGGCCTGCAGGCTGCGCTCGTGGAATTCATCCAGGATCACCAGCCCGACACCGTTCAACTCCGGGTCGTTTTGCAGCATGCGGGTAAGAATGCCCTCGGTGACCACCTCAAGCCGCGTGGACGGGCCGACGCAGGTTTCGGCGCGCATCCGGTAGCCTACCGTTTCGCCCGGTTTTTCATTCAGCAGTTCCGCCAGGCGCTGCGCCACGTTGCGCGCGGCCAGCCTGCGCGGCTCCAGCAGGATAATTTTCCCGGCAATCTTCCCCTCTTTAAGGATCTGCAGCGGCAGCCAGGTAGATTTACCCGCCCCCGTAGGCGCGTTAAGCAAAACCTGCGGGGCATGTTGTAAGGCAGCGAGAAGCTCAGGAAGAACGACGGCGACCGGCAATGAGGACACTAACAGCTCCAGAGGGTTAACATTAGTCGGCGTACATTGTAGCATCGGCGCATATCATTACCGAGTCCCCCGTATGTCTGATTCGAAACGGCTGTTTTTTGCCATTGAATTGCCCACCCCCCTTCAGCGGCAAATCGTTCGCTGGCGCGCGGAACATTTTCCACCGGAAGCGGGCCGACCCGTTGCGGCGGCAAACCTGCACCTGACGCTGGCCTTTTTGGGTGACGTGAGCGCCGAAAAACAGCGGGCATTAGCCGCCATGGCCGGGCGTATTGTCCAGCCGGCGTTTACGCTGCACCTTGACGATGCGGGTCAGTGGCTGCGTTCGCGCGTGGTCTGGCTGGGTACGCGCCAGCCGCCGCGCGGGTTGTTACAGCTCGCCAATATGTTGCGCGCGCAGGCAGCGCGCAGCGGCTGTTACCAGAGCCCGCAGCCGTTTCATCCGCATGTCACGCTGCTGCGCGATGCCGGTCAGGCTGTTGCCATTCCGCCGCCGGGTTTTCACTGGGCTTTTCCGGTTAATGAATTCGCGCTTTATGAATCCGTCTTTGCACGGGGACGCACCCGCTACAGGCCGCTACAGCGCTGGACGTTGGGCGACACCACAAGGAATTCCGATGAAGTTTAGTCCTGCACTCCAGTCCGCCACGCTGATCCAACGCTACAAACGCTTCCTCGCCGACGTGGTGACGCCGGAAGGCGAAGAGCTCACCCTGCACTGCCCCAACACCGGCGCCATGACCGGTTGCGCCGCGCCGGGTGACACGGTCTGGTATTCCACTTCAGAAAATACTAAACGCAAATATCCCCATACCTGGGAAATAACCGAAACGCAAAACGGGGCGTTTATTTGTGTTAATACTCTGCGTGCAAATCAGCTGGTTAAGGAAGCGCTGACGAATGGCGCCATTCCCGAACTGGTGGGTTACGGTACGCATAAAACAGAAGTGAAATACGGCGATGAAGGCAGCAGAATTGACTTCATGTTACAGGCGGAAGGCCGTCCTGAGTGCTATATTGAAGTAAAATCAGTGACGTTAGCGGAACAGGGAAACGGCTTCTTTCCGGATGCGGTAACGCTACGCGGGCAGAAGCATCTGCGAGAGCTAATGA
This sequence comes from Enterobacter cloacae complex sp. P2B, assembly GCF_014895985.1. NCBI lineage: Bacteria > Pseudomonadati > Pseudomonadota > Gammaproteobacteria > Enterobacterales > Enterobacteriaceae > Enterobacter > Enterobacter cloacae complex sp. P2B. Next base: position 68,402 of record NZ_JADBQQ010000006.1, read on the forward strand.
GTGTTGCGGCGGCGGGCAAACGCGCCGTATTGCTGTTTGCGGTGTTGCATACAGCGATTGAACGGTTTTCCCCTGCCCGCCATATCGATCCTAAATACGCACAACTGTTGAATGAGGCACAAAAGCAGGGGGTAGAGGTTTTAGCTTATAAAGCGGAACTTTCTGCCGATAATATGACTCTGAGATCGTCTCTTCCCATTGTCTTATAAGGGATTAGACGATTGATGAATAAGTGTTCTGGCCGCGTGCGCAAATACGCTTTTCCTCACAGGCTTGTCAAGTGTTACGTTTAGATAATTGCCATACGGAAAAGCATCTGCTATTTATAGCGACCTGATTTTTCCCCCAACACGGGGATCGATAGTGCGTGTTAAGGAGAAGCAACATGCAAGAAGGGCAAAACCGTAAAACATCGTCCCTGAGTATTCTCGCCATCGCTGGGGTGGAGCCGTATCAAGAGAAGCCGGGCGAAGAGTATATGAACGAAGCCCAGCTGTCGCACTTCAAGCGTATTCTTGAAGCATGGCGTAATCAACTCAGGGATGAAGTGGATCGCACCGTTTCGCATATGCAGGATGAAGCTGCTAACTTCCCGGATCCGGTAGACCGTGCCGCTCAGGAAGAAGAGTTCAGCCTCGAACTGCGTAACCGTGACCGCGAACGCAAGCTGATCAAAAAGATCGAGAAAACGCTGAAAAAAGTCGAAGACGAAGATTTTGGCTACTGCGAATCCTGCGGTGTTGAAATCGGTATTCGTCGCCTGGAAGCGCGTCCAACCGCCGATCTGTGCATCGACTGTAAAACGCTGGCCGAAATCCGCGAAAAACAGATGGCCGGCTAACGCCAGCGCTGTTTATACACTTCAAAGGCGGGAGTCTCTCCCGCCTTGTTACTGTTGATATGTCTGAATCACACTATATCGGGCGCTTTGCGCCATCTCCTTCCGGTGAATTACACTTCGGCTCATTAATTGCCGCGCTTGGCAGCTACCTGCAGGCTCGCGCCAGTCAGGGTAAATGGCTCGTCCGCATCGAAGATATTGACCCTCCGCGTGAAGTTCCCGGTGCTGCAGACACCATTCTGCGTCAGCTGGAACATTACGGTCTTCACTGGGACGGCGACGTTCTGTGGCAGTCACAACGTCATGAGGCTTATCGGGAACGTCTGGCCTGGCTCAGCGCTCAGGGGCTCTCCTATAACTGCACCTGCACCCGCGCGCGTATCCAGAGCGTGGGAGGTGTGTATGACGGCCACTGCCGCACGCTGAATCTTCCCCCGGAAAATGCCGCCGTACGCTTGCTACAGCGCGCGCCCGTCACCCGCTTCCACGATCGGCTCTCCGGTGAGATTAGGGCAGATGAACGTCTGGCATGTGAAGATTTTATTATTCACCGTCGTGATGGTCTGTTTGCGTATAACCTGGCGGTGGTCATCGACGATCATTTCCAGGGCGTGACGGAAATTGTGCGCGGGGCGGACCTGGTCGAACCGACCGTACGGCAAATCTCGCTTTATCATCAGTTTGGCTGGACGGCGCCGGATTACATTCATCTGCCGCTGGCGGTCAATGCGCAGGGCGTTAAGCTCTCCAAGCAAAACCACGCCCCGGCCCTGCCAGACGGCGATCCGCGTCCTGTTTTGATCGACGCGCTGCGATTTCTCAACCAGAATGTAACCAACGAATGGCAGGATCTGCGCATTGACGAATTGCTGAAAATAGCCATTGCCAACTGGACGCTCGCGGCAGTGCCAAAAATCCAGCATTCTCAAATGCGTTGCGCTGAGCTATGATTAGCCGCTTTTTTCATAACAAAACACACTACGAGGTGTACCATTTTTACCCGAGTCGCTAATTTTTGCCGTAAAGTGCTAAGCCGCGAAGAGAGCATGGCGAACGACGCTATTGCACAGCCACACATGTCGGTTATTCCGCGTGAGCAGCACAATATTTCCCGCAAAGATATCAGTGAAAATGCCCTCAAGGTACTCTATCGTCTGAATAAAGCGGGCTACGAGGCCTATCTCGTTGGCGGTGGGGTGCGTGATTTACTGCTGGGCAAAAAACCGAAAGATTTCGACGTGACGACCAGCGCCACGCCCGAGCAGGTGCGTAAATTATTCCGCAACTGCCGTCTCGTTGGCCGCCGTTTCCGTCTGGCTCACGTGATGTTTGGGCCGGAAATCATCGAAGTGGCGACCTTCCGCGGTCACCACGAAGCGGGTGCATCCGACCGCACCACGTCACAGCGCGGCCAGAACGGTATGCTGCTGCGCGACAATATCTTCGGCTCTATCGAAGAAGATGCCCAGCGTCGCGACTTCACCATCAACAGCCTTTATTACAGCGTGGCGGATTTCACCGTGCGTGATTACGTCGGCGGCATGCAGGACCTGAAAGAGGGTCTGATCCGCCTGATCGGCACGCCGGAAACGCGCTATCGCGAAGATCCGGTGCGCATGCTGCGCGCCGTGCGTTTTGCCGCCAAGCTGAACATGCGCATCAGCCCGGAAACCGCAGAGCCGATCCCGCGTCTGGCGACGCTGATTAACGACGTGCCGCCTGCCCGCCTGTTTGAAGAGGCGCTGAAGCTGCTGCAGGCCGGCTACGGGTTCGAAACCTACAATCTGCTGCGCGAATACAACCTGTTCCAGCCACTGTTCCCGACCATTACCCGTTACTTCACCGAAAACGGCGACAGCCCAATGGAGCGGATGATTGCGCAGGTGCTGAAAAATACCGACACCCGCATCCACAACGATATGCGCGTGAACCCGGCATTCCTGTTTGCGGCAATGTTCTGGTACCCGCTGCTGGAAACGGCTCAAAGAATCACCCAGGAGAGCGGCCTCGCCTATTACGATGCCTTCGCGCTGGCCGCGAACGATGTATTGGACGAAGGGTGCCGCACGCTGGCTATCCCAAAACGTATTACTACCCTGGTGCGCGACATCTGGCAGCTTCAGCTGCGCATGTCCCGCCGTCAGGGCAAACGTGCCTGGAAGCTGATGGAGCATCCAAAGTTCCGCGCCGCCTTCGACCTGCTGTCGCTGCGTGCGGAAACTGAACGCAATCAGGAGCTGCAGCGCCTGGCGCAGTGGTGGGCCGAATTCCAGGTTTCCGCCCCGCCGGAGCAGAAAGATATGCTGACCGGGCTGGATGAAGAACCTGCCCCGCGTCGCCGTCATCGTCGTCCGCGCAAACGCGCACCGCGTCGTGAAGGGACAGCATGACCCTTGCGTATATCGCCATCGGCAGCAATTTAGCCTCTCCGCTGGAGCAGGTGAATGCTGCCGTACAGGCGCTGGGTGAGATCCCGCAAAGCCGTATCGTGGCGGTCTCCTCCTTTTACCGCACGCCGCCGCTAGGCCCGCAGGATCAGCCTGATTATCTGAACGCCGCCGTGGTGCTGGAAACATCCCTCGATGCCGAAACGCTGCTGGACAATACTCAGCGCATCGAACTGCAGCAGGGGCGCGTACGCAAAGCCGAACGCTGGGGGCCGCGCACGCTTGATCTCGATATTATGCTGTTCGGCCATGAGGTGATTAACACTGAACGCCTCACCGTACCGCATTACGACATGAAAAATCGTGGCTTTATGCTCTGGCCGCTCTTTGAAGTGGCGCCCGATCTCACCTTCCCGGAAGGCATCCCGCTCAAGGCCGTTCTGGACAACCTGAACGCGGAAAGACCCGCTCGCTGGTGATCCTCTTCCCTCACCGGTTGACCACAAAATAATTGTGATTAATCGGTTGCCTAAAATCATTGTTCCCTCGAATGTTACTGTTAGAATGCGCAAAGATTCGCTTTTGGGCTATCAGGAAACAGTATGAAACCAACCACCATCTCCTTACTGCAGAAATGCAAACAGGAAAAAAAACGCTTCGCCACCATCACCGCGTATGACTACAGCTTCGCCAAACTGTTTGCCGAAGAGGGTATCAACGTCATGCTGGTCGGAGATTCGTTAGGGATGACGGTACAAGGACATGATTCCACCCTGCCGGTCACGGTAGAAGATATTGCATATCACACCCGTGCGGTACGCCGCGGTGCGCCAGGCTGCCTTCTGCTTTCCGACCTGCCGTTTATGGCCTATGCCACGCCAGAGCAGGCATTTGAAAACGCGGCGGCAGTGATGCGCGCTGGCGCTAACATGGTCAAAATTGAAGGCGGCGCCTGGCTGGTGGAGACGGTGAAAATGCTCACCGAACGCGCCGTGCCGGTGTGTGGTCATTTGGGCCTGACCCCGCAGTCCGTCAACATCTTTGGCGGGTATAAGGTGCAGGGCCGCGGCGACGCAGCGCAGACGCTGTTTGAGGATGCCCTGGCGCTGGAAGCCGCTGGCGCACAACTGCTGGTGCTGGAGTGCGTGCCGGTTGAGCTGGCGAAACGCATCACCGACGCACTCTCCATTCCGGTGATTGGTATTGGTGCAGGCAACGTGACCGACGGTCAGATTCTGGTGATGCACGACGCCTTTGGTATTACTGGCGGGCATATCCCGAAATTTGCCAAAAATTTCCTCACTGAAGCGGGCGACATGCGCGCTGCGGTCAGGCAGTATATTGCCGACGTTGAATCCGGTGTTTACCCGGGTGAAGAACACAGTTTCCATTAAGGAGTCTCGTTGTGCTAATCATTGAAACCCTGCCGCTGCTTCGCCAGCATATCCGCCGCGCGCGTCAGGAAGGTAAACGTATCGCACTGGTCCCGACCATGGGCAATCTGCATGACGGCCACATGAAGCTCGTCGACGAAGCCCGTGCGCGAGCAGATATCGTGGTGGTCAGTATCTTCGTGAACCCCATGCAGTTTGACCGCGCCGACGATCTGGCACGCTATCCGCGCACCCTGCAGGAAGATTGCGAGAAGCTCAAAAAACGCCACGCGGATATCGTCTTCTCACCTGCACCGGCGGACGTTTACCCGCAGGGTACCGAAGAGGCGACCTACGTTGACGTCCCGGGCATTTCTACCATGCTGGAAGGAGCCAGCCGTCCGGGCCACTTCCGCGGCGTCTCCACCATCGTCAGCAAGCTATTTAACCTGGTGCAGCCGGACGTTGCCTGCTTCGGTGAGAAAGATTTCCAGCAGCTGGCGCTGATCCGCAAGATGGTTGCTGACATGGGTTACGATATTGAGATCGTCGGCGTACCGATTGTGCGTGCGAAAGACGGTCTGGCGCTCAGCTCGCGGAATGGTTACCTGACCGCCGAACAGCGTAAAATCGCGCCGGGCCTGAGCAAGGTTATGAACACCATGGCAGAGCAGATGCTGGCAAAAGAGTTAACAGCAGAAGAGATTATTGCCCTTGCCGAGCAGGCACTTAACGATAAGGGCCTTCGTGCTGACGACGTACAAATTCGTGATGCTGATACGCTGCTGGAATTAACCCAGAACAGCAAGCGCGCAGTCATCCTGGTGGCGGCATGGCTCGGCCAGGCACGCCTGATTGACAATAAAGTGGTTGAGCTGGCGTAGTTCTTCACCCTTGATAATTAAAGGTAAACGTAATGATTCGCAAAATGCTGCAAGGTAAGCTTCACCGTGTGAAAGTCACGCAGGCCGACCTGCACTATGAAGGCTCCTGCGCCATTGACCAGGATTTTCTCGACGCGGCGGGTATTCTTGAAAACGAAGCGATTGATATCTGGAACGTGAACAACGGTAAACGCTTCTCTACTTATGCGATTGCCGCCGAGCGCGGTTCTAAAATCATCTCCGTTAACGGCGCTGCGGCGCACTGTGCGGACGTGGGCGACATTGTGATCATCGCCAGCTTCGTGATGATGTCTGACGAAGAAGCCCGCCGCTGGCAGCCTAAAGTGGCCTACTTCGAAGGCGACAATGAAATGAAGCGCACCGCAAAGGCGATTCCGGTTCAGGTTGCCTGATTCCAACAAGGAGCGGAACCCTCTGGATCCGCTCCTTAACAGGAAAAAACACATCATTCTGAATTATGTAAATAGCATCTCTTTACTCATTTCACTTATTTTCACCTCTCTTTTCGCGTCTCCTTTCTTAAATAAACATTCCCCTCAATTATATACAAAGGGAAAATGATCAATGTCATTAATAATCCAAGCCTGCCAATAGCATATCAACGCAATAAAAAATAACCCCCAGTGTTTTTTTTGAGATCATTTTCAAGATCTTTTTCAATGACTTATCAATCTTTAATTTTTTCTAATTATAACTTTTAGTAATTCTAAATACCCAACGTATACAGAGATCCCTATCATCATTTTGCTTGTATTAAATCATTACAATGTTTTTTAAATGGAATTTCAATTATGTTAAAAAAAACGTTATTAGCTTCAGCTGTAGCTTTGTTTGCAGTAGGTTCTTTTTCAGCAATCGCAGATACGGATCTTGGTTTAATCACCTTTGATGGTGCGGTAACAGACACAACATGTAATATTTCCACCTCTAATGGTGAATCACAAAGCAATATTACTATTACCTTACCCGTCGTTAAAAAATCTGAAGTTGAATCCACAACTATTGATACTGGCGTCGGTTCCAAAAACTTTGAACTGCTGCTCACCAATTGCCCTGAGACATTAAAGAATGCCTCTGCAAGCTTCATGTCAAAAAATATGGGCGCTATTGCGAACGGTACTATTGAACCCGATGCTAACGTACAAGGCTCTGCAACCAACGTTGCACTTGCCCTGTTTAACAATGCCCCAACCATTTCATCTCGTATTATGGTAGGCCAGCCTGACAATAATACGCAGAAAACAGACCTGAAAGCCGGCTCCGGTAAACTGTTCTACCGTGTTGCTTATGTCCCTGGCTCCAATTGGGTGAAAGATACTAGCCCTGTGCAGTCAGGTAAAGTTAGCGCCAACGCTTACTTCACCATGAGCTACGAATAATTTTATTCGTCCTGTTAATGTGCCCAGCCGGGCACATTTTTTCGTATTATTTGAGAGTAGACATGTACTTACTGAATATTAAGAGCGGATTAAAAGCCCTGCTGCTGGCCTCGGTGAGCGTTTTTGCTCTTAACGCCAGTGCAGATATTGTGATTTCCGGCACCCGTGTCATTTATCCAGAATCAGCAAAAGACGTAACGGTGTCTATGGATAACCGTGGCACCAGACCTTTACTGGTACAAACCTGGCTCGATGACGGAAGAGATACCACTAATCCTCAAGAGCTGAAACTTCCCTTTATTGTCACGCCTCCTGTATCGCGTGTAGAACCGCAAAAAGGGCAAACGGTCAGAATCACCTGGCTTGGTCAGTCATTGCCAAAAGATAAAGAATCTCTGTTCTGGTTTAACGTTCTGGAAGTTCCGCCAAAGGCAAAGGAAAGCGATACGCAAAGCATGCTTCAGCTGGCATTCCGTACCCGCATAAAACTCTTTTTCCGGCCTACAGGTTTGAAAGGAGAACCGACAGATGCGGCTAAAAATCTTAAATGGACTGAAACCCGGCAAGGTCAAAATATCGTTTTAAGTGCGAAGAATGATTCACCTTATTATGTATCACTGGCGGGGGCAACGCTTATTGCTGGTGCTAAAAGCTACGATATTGAAACGCATTATATTGAGCCATTCTCAAGCCAGACTATGAACGTAAAAAATCATAACACCTTGGGGTATAACAAAATCACCTGGCAAGCCATCAATGATTTCGGTGGAATTGATAAGTATGAATCCATACAGAATTGATTATTTATCCGCCTCGTATCATTCGGAATAACTATAATTAGCTTAACTCTGGGACAGAGTACATCATGCGGTTTAAACGTTCACTACTATGTTTATCGATAAGTGCGGTATTGCCGTTTTGTGCATTTGCTGCTGAAAATAATAAAGAAGAAGACGTGCAGTTTAACGATCAGTTTCTTTATAACACCGGTACATCAATTGATGTCAGCCGTTTTTCAAAAGGCAACCCTGTTCTTGCCGGGACGTATAAGGTGAAGGTGGTTATTAACGGGAAACCTTCCATTACCACGGATCTTGTATTTAAGGAGAATGGTACACCGCGCGCCACGCCCTGCATCACGCGTAAACTGCTCACCCAGACAAATGTAGCAACCGAGCAACTTAAACCAGCAGGGGATGATTCCGAAGATACGTGCATCTCTGTGTCAGACGCCTATCCCGGCTCACGTGTGGCTTACGATCCTTCCACGCAGGAGTTGGACCTTTCTATTCCCCAGGCTTTCGTCATTCAGCGCCCGGCGGGATTTGTCGATCCTTCACTTTGGGAAGACGGGATCCCGGCGGCGATGCTCTCCTGGGATCTTAACGGCTGGCACGCGGACACGTCTGATTACAGCACCGATACGGCCTACGCAGGGTTGCGCTATGGAGCAAACCTGGGCCCGTGGCGGCTTCGGGCACGAGGTAATCTGAACTGGGATCGGGATTCCGGTACTCATTACGCCAGCCAGGACATTTATCTCCAGCGTGATATCACGCCGCTGAAAGCACAGTTTATCGCGGGAGATTCCTACACCCGTGGAGATGCTTTCGATTCCATTAGTCTGCGCGGGGCGCGTTTATATAACGATGATCGTATGCTTCCTAATGGCATATCGACTTATGCGCCGGTGATTCGGGGTGTGGCAAACAGCAACGCCAAAGTCACGATCGCCCAGAGCGGAAACACGATTTACGAAACCTCCGTCCCGCCGGGGCCCTTTGAAATCTCAGATCTCAGTACGACGGGTTATGGCAGCGATCTTATCGTCACTGTAGAAGAAGCGGATGGCAGCAAACGTTCCTTCTCGGTCGCGTATTCCTCGGTCGCGCAAATGCTGCGCCCGGGCTACTCCCGATGGGATGTCGGCGTGGGTGAACTGCGTGACGATAACCTACGTGACAAGCCAAAGGTAGGTTACGCCACGGGCTATTATGGATTAACCAATACCTTCACAGGTTATGCGGGTCTGGAGTACACCGATAGCGATTTTTACGCCGCATTGGTGGGTTTGGCTATGAACACCCGCATTGGCGCATTCGCCTTTGATGTCACGCATTCTGATGCCCGGATCGACGGCTTACGGCATCTTAAGGGTGAGAGTTATCGTATCTCCTACAGCAAACTCATGGAAGCCACGAATACCTCTTTCAACGTAGCAGCATACCGGTTTTCGACATCTGACTATCTCAGCCTGAGCGATGCAGCTTCCTTGACCAACGAGATCAAATACCGTGACAGGGAGCTTAACCCTGACCGCGATAACAGCGATGTGTACCAGACTTTCCAGCGCATGAAGAACCAGATCCAGGTGAACATCAGCCAGCCGTTGGCCTTTAACGGCCTTGATTTGGGATCGCTGTATGTCAACTCCACCTGGCAGGATTACTGGAATGAAAGCAGCTCATCAGCGCAGTACTCGGTTGGCCACAGTCAATCGTTAAGCTGGGGAAGTTACAGCCTCTCCGTGCAGCGCACCTACAACGAGTTCGGGGAAAAAGATGATAGTGTCTATCTGAGCCTCACAATTCCTTTCGACACGCTGATGGGTAACGGCAAGCGTGCAGGCGGGTTCTCATCCCTCACCACGGGCATCGGCAGCGATCTAAAAGGCGGTGGAAGTTTTAACGCCAGCGCCAACGGCAACACCGAAGATAACCGGTTCAGTTACAGCATCACCGAAAGCACCACGCGTAACGACGATACATTAAATCAGCTAAGCGGTTACGGGAGTTATAACGGCCCGCATGGACCGGTGAGTCTTTCCGTCTCCGCATCCGATGACGATAGCCGACAATATTCCGCCAGCTATAGCGGCGGGATGATTCTGCACTCTGGTGGCATAACACTCGCCCCTGGCAGCATTAGCGAAAGCGATACGCTTGCGCTGATTAAAGCTGAGGGAGCAGAAGGTGCCCGAGTCTCCATCGGTAACGGTGAAATTGGCTCTTCAGGCTATGCCCTTATGCCCTATCTGTCTGCCTACCGTGAAAACAACGTCGGTCTTGATATCAGCGATATGCGCTCTGACGTTGAAGTGAAAAATACCCGTTCCACTACTGTCCCTCGTAGCGGTGCCGTTGTGCTGGTTAATTTTGAGACCGATCAAGGGCGTTCAGTGTTAATGGAACTGACGCGTGACGACGGTGGGTTTATTCCGCTTGGTGCCGATGTTCAAACTGAGCAAGGCGTATCCGTAGGTAGCGTAGGCCAGGCCGGGCAAGCCTGGATTCGCGGAATTGAAGATAAAGGGTTGTTAAAAATCGTCTGGGGAAGTGAGTCCGGCACATCCTGTACTGTCTCCTATCAGATTCCGCCCAATGCGAAAAAGATTGGACCAACAACGCTGCTGACAGGCCAGACCTGCCACATCACAGTATTATAAAAGGAGTTAGAGCATGCTTTTTAAACCTGGGAAAAAAACAGGATTATGGGTATTAAGTTCGAGTCTGATGGCGCTGTCGCTCGGAACATACGCCGATAATCTCGATATTACCTTTACCGCTAATATCCGTGACACCACCTGCGATATGAAAATTGAAGGTGGCAGCGGTGATGGCTCCAGCAACGTTATTCCCATTGGCACCGACGGCAAGGTACGCCTGGATTACATCATCCTCAAAAATGCCAAAGCAACAACAAATTTTAAACTCAAAATGGTCTCATGCCCTTCGAGTCTGACAAAGCTGAACACGACCATTAGTGGTAGTGCCAGCCCACTGAATACGGCAATTAAAAATTCACTCTCCGGTGAGGGCAGCGCAGAAAATATTGGCGTGGCGATTTCCCGCACCGCCACTCCGGATGCCCCTTTTGTCATTAATTCATCCACTGATACTCAGCGCCTCGTCTGGTCGAGCGGAGAAATAAGTGCTGGCGAAGTTCAACTCCTGGCGACGCTGGTGGAAACTGCAAGCGGGCAAGGCATGACCGGCAACTTTAGCGGTATCGCTACGTTTAATTTCACCTATGAATAACTGGCGCAATACGGAGCGTTAATATGAAAAAGAAAATGACATCACTGGTGTTTGCGATGACTGCCATCCTGCCTTCCGTTTGTTTAAGCGCCATTACGGGTACGACGAGCGTTCAGGCCACCTTTACGTCCACCATTGAAGCCGGAACCTGTAATGCCGAGATTCAGGATGCGAGCGGGGCTCCCATTAGCATTTTGCCGTTTGGCGATGTATTTAAGTCCGATCTGGTGAGCCAGAACCGAACAGGGGCATTCAAAATCGCGTTCACTAACTGTGCCGGGGTCAAAAATGCCTCCGTTCAAGCCACGCCGGGTGCTGGCGGGTCCTGTACTGGCAATGCCAAAAATGGGAACTCATATGCAGCCGGGCATAACGTTGGTTTTGAAATCTGGAAAGGTTCTGTCGACTCAGGTTCCCTGCTGAACTGCGCCACGGCCCCAACTTCTATCGTCAACCTGTCTAACGGGGCGGGAAAATTTGAAATGGATGCGCGCATCGTTATTGCTAAAGATAAAACCATTTCTGACGTGACCACTGGTTCGGTCAGCGCCCCTGTGACTTTTATCGTGACCTATCAATAATGTTTATTAAGACTGGTAGCTTTAACAGGATGTTCCACTCCCGCTTAAACTTTAGAAGTGCGATGTTATGGCTCGCCTGCTGTCTGGGGTTTCCCGCAGCAGGTTTTGCCTCGAGCCTGGAGATGGATATGACGGCAAACATCATCAACAATACGTGTCAGGTAAGTATTCCGAATGATGGCAAAGTTATTTTACCGATCGTTGGCAAGGGTTGGTTTTATAACTCCGACGGCAGCCCACGGCTACAACCCGGTGACGCAGCTGGGGGAACTCGCTTCGAAATACAGCTGAAAAGCTGTGCGGAAAGTGAATCTGGACTGGCAAAAACCCTGCATTTTGAGTTTAAACCTCAAAGTGGGATAGTTATCGGAAGCTCTCAACAGGTGTTCGCCAATGAAATTCCCGCATCCGGGGGAGGAGCAGAGAACGTCGGCATTGTGATTTTCTCAGAAAAAGACAATACCAATGTGGTCAATGCGTCAGGAACGTCAGATGTTATTTTTGATGTATCTAACCAAACCGAAAGCCAGTATTTAACAAATTATAATTTCTATGCCCGTTATCAAGACACAGGGATTGTCAGCGCGGGGAAAGTTACCACAAGCGTGCTGGTCAGCGTTATTTACAATTAAAATATACCAAGCATCGGATATAAGGAATTTTTGAATGTGTTATATAGCAGGAGCCGGAACAAGTCATTTCTTCATAAAAGGTGCAGGCCTTGCTTTGTCAATTCTTGCAATAAGTTTCTCTGCATCGGCCGATTTATGGGAATGCAAATTTAATAGTTACAGTGTTCAGCCTATTTCGGATGTCAAAGGTGCAAAGCCCAAGATCGTTCCCCTGGAGAGCGTCAGCGCGCCAACAAAAATAAGCGGCCTTATTGAGTTGCAGGTGACTCCCGGCCTCTACTCCTGGTGCTCAATGGGTAATGATGGCGAGCGCGTCTATCAGAAAACGGACAGTACACTGGTCGTCGGTGGCGTGGACGGAAAAGCACTCTTTAAAACTAACGTAACGGGGATCGCCTATACGCTGGCCATGTACCCGACCAACAACGCTTTTAATGCCTTTTTCCCTTCGACTACAGGAAGTTATGTAGTAACGGCCAATCAGGGAGATAATTCAGATCTGGTTAAAGCAGTATGGTGGTCTGCCCGTATGGAATTTTATCAATTACCCTCATATGCTGGCGTGCCCGCAAGCGTCACACAGATTGGTCCAGTGGCCGGGAATATTGGCAATATTGTCGTAGGTAACCCCAACACATCAGATGAACAGGACCATCCACGTCCGTTAATCACGATACCCGATATGGCCTTCAATGTTCCTGTTGAAAAACCGACCTGCACTCTTACGGCCCCTAAAACCGTAGATCTGGGGGAGTATGATGTTTCCGATGTCGAGAACGATAACACGCAAAAAGTCTCTGCTACCGTGTCAGGGAATTGCACCAACACACGCAAAATTACGATGAAGTTGACCACCAGCAAGACAACCGGGACTGATGGCTCTTTACTCGCGAACACTGCATCGTCGAATGCGGCAAAAGGCGTGGGCGTGTTGCTGAAGTGGCCGGACAACAGCCTGGCGGTGCCTAATTCAACTAACAACTATGCGACAAAAGGGAACACTATCATCCCTTCATTTAGCGAGTCTCTCACGGCTCAGTTGGTTAAGTCTGGTACAGAAAAAATCACTTCAGGCACGTTCAGCGCCATCGGCACGTTGCAGATCACCTACGAATAGCTTATCCCTGCGGCTGATTGCTGATCAGCCGCGACATCGTCTCCAGCGAATCCGTTCTTAAGATATAGAGTCGTTTGAGTAAGAACGGATTATCCCCCGGCTTCACCTTCCCCTTCACCGTGGTCACGGCCAGATGGAAACCGGCATCATTCGCCGCCTTGATCGCCTTATTGTCATAGCCGCCAAAGGGATAAGAAAGGTAGAGCACACGCGGGTTGAACTGTGACAGCGCGCGACGAGAACGCTCAAAATCAAACAGGATCACGTGATAGCTGCGGCTCAGTAAGATCGGGTGTTTATACCCGTCAACGCGATGCAGGAAGTGAGTGTGCGACTGAATGTCGAACACATCCTGAATGCCCTTAATTTCCTGAACGCTCATAAACTGCAGCGATTTCGGATCCCACTTCTGCGGATGGCCTTTAATACGTGACGAAATGATAAACGCCGTCGCGTTGAAGCCATACTCTTTCAGCACAGGATACGCGTAGCGGCTCACCGACTTCAGGCCGTCGTCAAAGGTAATCACCACCGCCTTCGCGGGCAGGTTCATCTTGTTGCGCACGTAGCCTTCCAGCTGATACATCGTCAGCGTGGTGTACCCCTGGTCGCGAAGCCAGGTCATCTGGTTGCTGAACGCGCGCACGCTGGTGGTGGTGGAGGTATGACGAAAACGGGTGTTCTCCTCATCGCGCAGGATATGGTGATAGGTCAGAACCGGAATGCCGTTATCTTCCTGCGCGTCCAGGCTGCTTATCCACGCCAGGCGGTTGCCGATGCGGATCTGATACCAGGTCTGGTTCAGGCGGTCTTTAAGTTTGTTCAGAATGGGATAACGCAGGTTGGCGCTCAGAGTACCAAAGGGCGCGCTTCCGCTGCTGGGCGCGTTATAGACGGGCGTATCTTTCCAGGTGATGAGGTTCTGGTTACTGAGCGGCTTGTTCAGGTCGCCCAGGCTGTCCTCAACGCGTTGCTTACCCTGCACTTTCTCAAGGTGGTCTTTATCAATAAAGCCGGTACCGAACCCGAAGCGAAATTCGTAATAATCCGCCGCGGCGGGAAAGACCGCGATGATCTGCCCTGCGCGAATATTGCCCACGTTAACCACGGAGTTACCTACCTGAGCCCAGATGGCAGCATCCTCAGTGGTTTGCATATATTGAGCAGGAAGCCCTTGCTGACTTATCAGGCTGGCAGACGCCCCGCCGGAAACCAGCAGCAAAAGGAGAAAGAACACGCGCATGAACATAGGATATAAATCGACACAGGAAATCAGTCGCCATTGTAGCAAAAGCGACATCAATACCAATGTTTAATGCTTATACAGATCGTGAAGCAGAACGAAAGGCGGGTTTTTCTGCTGCTGGTGCCACAGGCTGCTCACGCCCGGCGAGCCCTGCGCCACAATGGCATTTCGAAATTCAGCACTGCTTAATGAGGCGCGAAAAGGATACAGGGTTTCGAGTAAAGGCAGGTTGATACCGGAGATTACTTCACAGTTATTATGCTTGTGGCTAAGCAACGCCGCGGCCCGGTAAGGTGCGGCACCGGATTTATCGGTAAGAAAAATCACCCCATCACCGGTATCCGTTTCATGCAGGGCATCGCACATCATCCGGCTGAGCATGTTAGTGCTTAGCCCGCGCCAGTAGTTAACCACCCGGCATTGCGCCAGCGGGCCAAATTTGGCTTCAAGCGTGTCCAGCATGTCCTGCGCTCGTTCATCGTGGCAGGTGATCACCCATCCCAGCATAACTCTCTCCTTAGCAGGCAAGTAGTTTAGCGGAGTGAAGGTTTGCTTACGGTGATAACCGTCAAAGAAAGTGCCCGGCAACCAGAGCGTCGCCGGGCAGAGGGTTAACTACGCAGACCGCGCCCGCGCTGGATCAGATACCAGCACAGCAGGTAGAAGGCGATGATGAACACAACCAGCACCGCCACCGTGGTAAACAGCGGAACATCGGTAATGCCGAGGAAGCCAAAGCGGAAGCCGCTGATCATGTAGACGATCGGGTTCAGATGCGACAGCGCCTGCCAGAACGGCGGCAGCAGCGTCAGGGAGTAGAACACCCCGCCGAGATAGGTCAGCGGCGTCAGCACAAAGGTCGGGATCAGGCTGATGTCGTCAAACGTTTTAGCGAACACCGCGTTCAGCAGACCGGCCAGCGAGAACAGAATTGCCGTCAGCAGCAGAGTCAGCGCCACGAACAGCCACGAGTGTACCTGGAACGGCACGAAGAACAGCGAAATCGCCGTCACCAGGATCCCCACGCACAGCCCGCGCGCCACGCCGCCGCCCACGTAACCGGCTATGATGACGTGCGTTGGCACCGGCGCCACCAGCAGCTCTTCAATATTGCGCTGGAACTTGGCGCTGAAGAACGATGATGCCACGTTTGCGTAGGCATTGGTGATCACCGCCATCATAATCAGGCCGGGCACGATAAACTGCATATAGGTAAAACCGTGCATCTCACCAATGCGGGAACCAATCAGGTTGCCGAAGATGATGAAATAGAGCGTCATGGTGATGACCGGAGGTACCAGGGTTTGCACCCAGATACGCATAAAGCGGTTAATCTCTTTCGCCCAGATACTTTTCAGCGCGACCCAATAAAGATGCGTCATGCCTTGTCTCCTTGTTTATCCTGCACCAGAGAGACAAACAGCTCTTCCAGTCGGTTCGCTTTGTTACGCATGCTTAAAACCTGAATCCCCTGCGCGCTCAGCTGGGAGAACACGCTGTTGATTCCCTGCTCGCGCAGCACTTCCACTTCCAGCGTTGAGGTATCCACCAGGCGATACTGGTATCCTTCAAGTTTCGGTAGCGGGCTTTTTGCCGCCAGATCGAGAATAAACGTTTCGGATTTCAGCTTGGAGAGCAGATCCTTCATCGAGGTGTTCTCCACCAGCTCGCCGTGCTGAATGATGCCGATGTTGCGGCACAGCATCTCTGCTTCTTCAAGGTAGTGGGTGGTCAAAATGATGGTGGTGCCTTTGTCGTTAAGATCCTTTAGGAAACCCCACATAGAACGACGCAGTTCGATATCCACGCCTGCGGTGGGTTCATCAAGGATCAGCAGCTTCGGCTCGTGCATCAGCGCGCGGGCAATCATCAGGCGGCGCTTCATCCCCCCGGACAACATCCGCGCACGTTCGTTACGCTTTTCCCACAGATCGAGCTGTTTCAGGTACTTTTCGCTACGCTCAAGCGCCTCTTTGCGCTCAACGCCGTAATAACCCGCCTGGTTAACGACAATCTGCTGCACCGTCTCAAACGGGTTGAAGTTGAACTCCTGCGGTACCAGCCCCAGCTGGCGCTTGGCGTTTACCACATCTTTTTGCAGGTCGTAACCAAAGACGCTCACCCGTCCGGACGTTTTATTCACCAGCGAGCTGATGATCCCGATGGTGGTGGATTTCCCCGCCCCGTTCGGCCCCAGAAGCGCGTAAAAATCCCCGGCCTCTACTTTTAGATCTATCCCGCGTAGCGCCTGAACGCCACCCGGATAGGTTTTTTTAAGCTGCTCAAGCTCCAGTGCAATTGCCATGAATTTAACTTACCTTCAGTTCTTACACACGTTGTGTGGTTTCATTAAAAGTCGGGTTACCCTATAGTAGCGCAACGCAATTACTTGGTTACAGGTCGCTAACCTCCATGAACGACATAGATACACTCATTAGCAACAATGCACTATGGTCAAAAATGCTGGTGGAGGAAGACCCCGGATTTTTTGGAAAACTCGCACAAGCCCAGAACCCGCGCTTTCTCTGGATTGGCTGTTCAGACAGCCGCGTACCTGCCGAGCGTCTTACCGGCCTTGAGCCCGGCGAACTGTTTGTTCACCGCAACGTCGCCAACCTGGTGATTCATACCGATCTCAACTGCCTTTCCGTGGTTCAGTATGCCGTTGACGTCCTGGAAGTCGAGCACATCATTATTTGCGGCCACTACGGCTGCGGCGGCGTGCAGGCGGCGGTTGAAAACCCGGAACTGGGTTTAATTGATAACTGGCTGCTGCACATCCGCGATATCTGGTTCAAACATAGTTCACTGCTCGGCGAAATGCCGCAGGAGCGACGCATGGACACGCTGTGCGAGCTGAACGTGATGGAGCAGGTATATAACCTTGGGCATTCGACCATCATGCAGTCGGCGTGGAAACGCGGGCAGAAGGTATCAATCCACGGCTGGGCGTACGGTATTCACGATGGCCTGCTGCGCAATCTGGAAGTCACCGCCACCAACCGCGAAACGCTGGAGCAGCGTTACCGTTCGGGGATTGCCAACCTCAAGCTTAAGCATGTGAACCATAAATAAAGCCGGGGGTTTTCGCCCTCTCCCCGTGGGAGAGGGTAGGAGTGAGGGCATCAGCCCGCAATTACTCGTCCAGCAGTACCACTTTCCCAACATACGGCAGATGACGATAACGCTGCGCGTAATCAATGCCGTAACCCACCACGAACTCGTCCGGGATGGAGAAACCGACAAACTCTACCGGCACCTGCACTTCACGACGCTCCGGTTTATCCAGCAGCGTACAAATCGCCAGCGATTTCGGCTCGCGCAGGCTCAGGATCTCGCGCACCTTTGAAAGGGTGTTGCCGGAGTCGATAATGTCCTCAACGATCAACACATCTTTGCCACGAATATCTTCATCCAGATCTTTCAGGATTTTCACATCACGGGTTGTGGACATGCCGCTGCCGTAGCTGGAAGCGGTCATAAAATCGACCTCGTGCGGTACCTGCACTTCACGGCACAGGTCTGCCATGAACATGAAAGAACCGCGCAGCAGACCAACCAGCACCATTTCGCTGCCGCTGTCCTTGTAATGCTCGGTGATTTGACGACCCAGTTCGGCGATACGCGCTTTGATCTCGGCTTCCGGGATCATCACTTCAACAGTATGTTTCATATTACTAACCAAATGATTTTGATGAAAATCTTTCAATGCGGATGAATCTTGCTCCGGCATCGATACGCAAGCCAGCCATTATATCAGTAAATGGATAAGCCTGGCGTATGAGTTATAAAAAGCAAATATTGTGATTCCGATCACACTTGTTAACACCTATAATTAGTTGCTAGCAAATTATTAACAAAAACTGACGAGTACACTTTCTATGGCTGAAACAAACACTAAACAGCCGCGTCTACTGGTGACACTAACAGCGCTATTCGCCGCCTTCTGCGGCCTGTACCTGTTAATCGGTGGCGTCTGGCTGGTCGCGATCGGCGGCTCCTGGTACTACCCGATTGCGGGCCTGGTTATGCTTGGCGTAACCGTCCTGCTCTGGCGTAGAAAACAATCCGCACTGTGGCTGTATGCCGCCCTCCTTCTTGCCACCATGATCTGGGGCGTCTGGGAAGTCGGTTTCGATTTCTGGGCCCTGACGCCGCGCAGCGACATCCTGGTCTTCTTCGGTATCTGGCTGATCCTGCCGTTTGTCTGGCGCCGCCTGATTGTTCCTTCCAGCGGTGCCGTTGCAGCCCTGCTGGTGGCTCTGTTAATCAGCGGCGGCATTCTCACCTGGGCTGGCTTTAACGACCCGCAGGAGATCAACGGTACGCTGAACGCGGAGTCGACGCCTGCGGCAGCTATCTCGCAGGTCGCTGACGGTGACTGGCCTGCTTATGGCCGTAACCAGGAAGGTCAACGTTACTCCCCGCTGAAGCAGATCAACGCGGACAACGTTAAGAACCTTAAGGAAGCCTGGGTATTCCGTACCGGCGACCTGAAAATGCCGAACGATCCGGGCGAGCTGACCAACGAAGTGACCCCGATTAAAGTGGGCAACATGCTCTACCTGTGTACGGCGCACCAGCGTCTGTTCGCGCTCGACGCGGCCACCGGTAAAGAGAAATGGCACTTCGATCCACAGCTGAACTCCAACCCGTCCTTCCAGCACGTGACCTGCCGCGGCGTTTCTTACCACGAAGCGCGCGCCGATAATGCCAGCCCGGAAGTCATTGCCGACTGTCCTCGCCGCATTATGCTGCCGGTGAACGATGGCCGTCTGTTTGCCATCAACGCTGAGACCGGCAAGCTGTGCGAAACCTTCGCCAACAAAGGCATTCTGAACCTGCAGACCAACATGCCGGACACCACGCCGGGTCTGTATGAGCCAACCTCCCCGCCAATCATCACCGATAAAACCATCGTGATTGCCGGTTCGGTAACGGATAACTTCTCTACGCGTGAAACCTCCGGCGTTATCCGTGGTTTCGACGTGAACACCGGTAAACTGCTGTGGGCTTTCGACCCGGGCGCGAAAGATCCAAACGCGATCCCGTCTGACGAGCACACCTTTACCTTCAACTCGCCGAACTCCTGGGCACCAGCCGCGTATGACGCGAAGCTGGACCTGGTCTACCTGCCGATGGGCGTATCCACGCCGGATATCTGGGGCGGTAACCGCACGCCGGAGCAGGAACGTTATGCGAGCGCTATCCTGGCGCTGAACGCAACCACCGGTAAGCTGGCGTGGAGCTATCAGACTGTTCACCACGATCTGTGGGATATGGATATGCCGTCCCAGCCGACGCTGGCGGACATTACCGTTAACGGCAAAACCGTACCGGTCATTTACGCTCCGGCTAAAACCGGCAACATCTTCGTGCTGGATCGCAGCAACGGTAAGCTGGTTGTGCCTGCCCCGGAAAAACCGGTTCCGCAGGGTGCGGCCAAAGGCGATTACGTCAGCAAAACCCAGCCGTTCTCTGACCTGAGCTTCCGTCCGAAGAAAGACCTCAGCGGTGCAGACATGTGGGGTGCCACCATGTTTGACCAGTTGGTGTGCCGCGTGATGTTCCATCAGCTGCGCTATGAAGGCATCTTCACGCCGCCGTCTGAGCAGGGTACGCTGGTCTTCCCGGGCAACCTGGGAATGTTTGAGTGGGGCGGTATTTCCGTCGACCCTAACCGTCAGGTGGCGATTGCCAACCCAATGGCGCTGCCGTTCGTTTCCCGTCTGATCCCACGCGGTCCGGGTAACCCGATGGAGCAGCCGAAAGACGCGAAAGGCAGCGGGACCGAAGCCGGTATCCAGCCGCAGTATGGCGTACCGTTTGGCGTTACCCTGAACCCGTTCCTGTCTCCGTTTGGTCTGCCGTGTAAACAGCCAGCCTGGGGTTACATCTCCGGTCTGGATCTGAAAACCAACCAGATCGTCTGGAAAAAACGTATTGGTACCCCACAGGACAGCATGCCGTTCCCGATGCCGGTTCCGGTGCCGTTCAATATGGGTATGCCAATGCTGGGTGGTCCAATCTCCACAGCCGGTAACGTGCTGTTCATCGCGGCAACCGCAGATAACTACCTGCGCGCGTATAACATGACCAACGGTGAAAAACTGTGGCAAGGCCGTCTGCCGGCCGGTGGACAGGCAACGCCGATGACCTATGAAGTGAATGGCAAGCAGTACGTTGTCATTTCTGCGGGTGGTCACGGTTCGTTTGGTACGAAGATGGGCGACTATATTGTCGCGTATGCATTGCCGGACGAAGGCAAATAAAAGCAAAACGGCAACGAAAGTTGCCGTTTTTTGCAATGCAGGCCGGGTAAGGCGAAGCCGCCACCCGGCTTTTTTTATACGGTAAAACCGAGCATCATCCCCGTATCTTCATGCTCCAGCAGATGACAGTGCGCCATATAGGCAAACTCTTCAGGCGCTTCATGGTCGAACTTCACCAGCACCTCGCTGACGCCGCCTTCCACTCTCACCGTATCTTTCCAGCCTGCTCGATGCGCTTCCGGCGCTTTGCCGTTCTCAGACAGAATACGGAACTGCGTGCCGTGGATATGGAACGGGTGCAGCATCATGTCCCCTTCCCCTGAAACCACCCAGCGCTCAAACTGCCCCTTCGCGGCGGCAAACATCGGCGTGTTCATATCGAACGCTTTGCCGTTGATCTTGTTGGCGTTGTGGAAATCGAACCCGTGACCGCCGTGATCCATACCGCCCATTTTGCCGTGGTCCATATTCATGTGGCCCATCATCTGGCCGTGGTGCATTCCCGCCATGGCCTGATTGCCATACTTTTTCATCAGCGCCTGCATGCCCATCATGTCAAGCATCGGGTCCATGGAGAGCTGAAGCTTACGCTGCGTGAGCCCATCCAGCGACGGGAGAGCTGGCAGCGTGGCTAAGGTGTCCGGCAGCATACCGGAGGCCGTGACCTGTAGCGGCTGAATGCGCAGCACCGGATGCGGTTTATCAAACGGCGCCACTGCCATCCCCATCTGGCTGACAGGCAGCGTTACCAGGTCAAACGGCTTGCCGTCGCTGATGTCCACCAGCACTTCGAAGCGTTCGCCCATCAGCATCGGCAGCTCGCTCATTTTTACCGGTTCCGGCAGCAGGCCGCCATCGCTTGCCACCACGTAAAGCGGGCGCTTATCGCTGGTGGCGAAGTTCAACGAGCGGGCGTTACAGCCGTTAAGCAAGCGCAGGCGCAGCCAGCCTTTCGGGGCGGCGTGCTGCGGATAGATCGCACCGTTGGCCAGCAGCGTATCGCCAAACCAGCCGACCGCCGCGCTCATCACGTCCAGCTGGTAGTCAATCTGCCCGTCAACGCTGAATTTTTTGTCCTGCACAATCACCGGCACATCGTCGATACCCCACTGTTTCGGCAGGCGCAGGAGACGGCTTTCGTCATCCTCAATCAACACCAGTCCGGCCAGCCCCATTGCCACCTGATGGCCCGTTTTGCCATGCTGATGCGGGTGGAACCAGCAGGTTGCCGCCCGCTGGTCAGGGGTAAAGGTTACGCTGCGTTTACCCCCAGGCTTGATAACGCCCTGGGGACCACCATCCACTTCGCCCGGGACTTCCAGCCCGTGCCAGTGCAGCGTGGTCTCCTCGGCAAGCGTATTGTGGATATCCACCGTCACCGCTTTCCCTTTGCGTAACTGAAGTGCCGGGCCGAGCAGATTGCCGTTGTAGCCCCAGGTAGTAGCGCTGTGCCCGCCGAAGGAGGTTTTACCGGCCTGAACAACGAGTTGAATACGGCTACGGGCGTCTGCGGTCAGTAAGTCAGGAATGGGTAAGGCAGGCCTTTCAGCCGCAAAAACCGCGCGGCTCCAGAGTGGTAATGCGCTGGCAACCCCCAGCACAGCGGAATATTTTAAAAAATCACGACGTTGCATGTTCATTTCCTTATTTCCAGCAGGCGATCTTTTGAGCATAAACCCTCCCCTTACCGGAAGGTCAAGTAAAGCGGCAATAATAAAGATCGTCGCACTGGCATCAAGTGTGCTAACGTTAATTTTCCGTGAAGAAGTGGTAGAAGCAATGAAGACGTTTTTCAGGACAATTTTGTTCGGAAGCCTGATGGCAATGTGTGCGAACAGCTATGCGCTCAGTGAAAATGAAGCGGAAGATATGGCCGATTTAACGGCGGTTTTTGTATTCCTGAAAAATGATTGTGGCTACCAGAATTTACCCAACGGGCAAATTCGCCGCGCGCTGGTCTTTTTCGCCCAGCAGAACCAGTGGGATCTCAGCAATTATGACAGCTTTGACATGAAGGCGCTCGGTGAAGACAGCTACCGTGACTTGAGCGGTATTGGCATTCCCACGGCTAAAAAATGCAAAGCGCTGGCCCGCGATTCGCTCAGCCTGCTCGCCTACGTGAAATAACCTTCCCGACGCCCCCTGTTCAACCTATACCCGTGCAACCACGGTTATAGTTAGCTATCATGTTTCGCTCATTTTTTGTGAGCGTTACGGATGTTAACAAAGGAGGAGTCCGCGTATGGCCGACCACACGTTGTGGCATGAAACACTGCATGACCAGTTTGGTCAGTACTTTGCCGTTGATAACGTGCTCTATCATGAGAAAACGGATCACCAGGATCTGATCATCTTCGAAAACGCCGCCTTTGGCCGCGTGATGGCCCTGGATGGCGTTGTGCAAACGACCGAGCGCGACGAGTTTATCTATCATGAGATGATGACCCACGTTCCGCTGCTGGCCCACGGACACGCGAAGCATGTTCTGATTATCGGCGGCGGCGACGGCGCAATGCTGCGCGAGGTTTCACGTCATCGTTCCATTGAAACCATCACCATGGTTGAGATCGATGCGGGCGTGGTCTCTTTCTGCCGCCAGTATCTGCCCAACCATAATGCCGGCAGCTATGACGATCCGCGCTTTAATCTGGTTATCGACGACGGCGTTAACTTTGTTAACCAGACCACGCAGACCTTCGACGTGATTATCTCTGACTGCACCGACCCCATCGGCCCCGGCGCGTCGCTGTTTACCTCCTCGTTCTACGAAGGCTGCAAGCGCTGCCTGAACCCGGGCGGGATCTTCGTCGCACAAAATGGCGTCTGCTTCCTGCAGCAGGACGAAGCCCTCGACAGCCATCGCAAGCTCAGCACCTATTTCGGTGACGTCAGCTTCTATCAGGCGGCAATTCCGACGTACTACGGCGGGATCATGACCTTTGCATGGGCAACGGATAACGACGTGCTGCGTCATCTCTCTACCGAAATTATCCAGGCCCGCTTCCATCAGGCCGGGCTCACGTGCCGCTACTACAATCCGGCTATTCATACCGCAGCGTTTGCTCTGCCGCAGTACCTGCAAGACGCATTATCCACTAAGGGGGTGAGCTAATTGAAAAAGCTTAAACTACATGGCTTTAACAACCTGACCAAAAGCCTGAGTTTTTGTATTTACGATATCTGCTATGCCAAAACAGCGGAAGAACGCGATGGTTACATCGCCTATATCGATGAACTCTACAACGCCAACCGTCTGACCGAGATCCTGTCAGAAACCTGCTCGATCATCGGTGCCAATATTCTGAACATCGCCCGACAGGATTATGAGCCCCAGGGTGCCAGCGTCACCATTCTGGTCAGCGAGGAGCCGGTCGACCCGCAGCTTATCGACAAAACTGAACACCCGGGTCCGCTTCCGGAAGTGGTCGTCGCCCACCTCGACAAAAGCCATATCTGCGTTCACACCTACCCGGAAAGCCACCCGGAAGGCGGGCTGTGCACGTTCCGCGCGGATATTGAAGTATCGACCTGCGGCGTGATTTCCCCGCTGAACGCGCTGAACTATTTAATCCACCAGCTGGAATCGGACATCGTCACGATTGATTATCGCGTGCGCGGTTTTACCCGTGATATCAACGGCATGAAGCACTTCATCGACCACGAGATCAACTCCATTCAGAACTTTATGTCCGAGGACATGAAATCGCTGTATGACATGATGGACGTGAACGTGTACCAGGAAAACATCTTCCATACCAAGATGATGCTTAAGGAGTTCGACCTTAAGCACTACATGTTCCACACGAAGCCGGAAGATTTAAGTGAAGAAGAGCGCAAGGTCATCACCGACCTGCTCTGGAAAGAGATGCGCGAAATCTACTACGGCCGCAATATTCCGGCCGTGTAAGTGTTGCCCGGAGCAGGGACGCTTCGGGAAGTTACTTCTGTTTCATAAACTCACGGTAGGCATTCACTACCTGCAGGAAGTCTTCCACGCCGCACAGCGACAGGCTCTCTTCGTCGTAGTAGCTCATCCCCTCTTCCATCTCATCCCCTGAAAACTCAAGCTGGTTGGCGCGCACCATCACCTCTTCGCCGTCCATCCACAGGGTGTATTCATGTCCGGCGCGTTGCCAGGAGCGCTCGCTGCCTTTCACCGTATTTGCCGCCTGTTCGACTTCATCAAGAAGGGCGAGATTTTCTTTCACCTCTTCGTTAAACCAGTGTCCAACGGCTTCGTGCCCCATCGACATGCGCACTTTCACCACACCGGTGATGTCGCGCAAAAATTCGTAATCCATAGCGTTTTCCTCAGCAAAGCCATTAGGGTAATTATCGCAGCAGAGGGAAAGAAAAAAAGCGGGAGAGGTGGGAGGAATGAAAATAAAAAGGTGAGAGCAAGACCCTGCGGCCTGATGCCCTCACCCCGTCCCTCTCCCACGGGAGAGGGTGCAAACACTAAAAACCGTCTCGTAGAGACGGTTTTGCTGTTTATACTGCCGTCTGGAAGATCACCCCGTCAGCCTTCTCGGTGTACTGAGAAAGCTGGTCGAAGTTCAGATAGCGATAGGTATCCACCGCCGTCTTATCCACCTGCGCCACGAAGGTCTGGTACTCTTCCGGCGTTGGCAGTTTGCCAATCAGCGCCGCAACCGCCGCCAGCTCCGCAGAGGCCAGGTAGACGTTCGCACCAGTACCTAAACGGTTCGGGAAGTTACGGGTAGAGGTGGAAACCACCGTCGCACCGTCGGCTACGCGCGCCTGGTTACCCATACACAGGGAGCAGCCAGGGATTTCGATACGCGCTCCGCTCTTACCGAACACGCTGTAGTAACCCTCTTCGGTCAACTGAGCCGCGTCCATACGGGTTGGCGGTGCCACCCACAGGCGGGTCGGCAGCTGGCCTTTGTGGGTATCCAGCAGCTTACCGGCAGCACGGAAGTGACCGATGTTGGTCATACAGGAGCCGATGAACACTTCGTCGATCTTATCGCCCTGCACGTCAGAGAGCAGACGCGCATCGTCCGGATCGTTCGGCGCACACAGGATTGGCTCTTTAATATCCGCCAGATCGATGTCGATCACCGCCGCGTACTCTGCGTCTGCGTCAGCTTCCAGCAGCTGCGGATCCGCCAGCCATTTCTCCATACCCTGAATACGACGCTCCAGCGTGCGGCGGTCGCCGTAACCTTCTGCAATCATCCACTTCAGCAGCACGATGTTGGAGGTCAGATACTCAATGATCGGCTCTTTGTTCAGCTTGATGGTACAGCCTGCCGCAGAACGCTCGGCGGAGGCGTCGGTCAGCTCGAACGCCTGCTCCACTTTCAGATCCGGCAGACCTTCAATTTCCAGGATGCGGCCAGAGAAGATGTTTTTCTTGCCTTTCTTCTCAACGGTCAGCAGGCCCTGTTTGATGGCATACAGCGGGATCGCGTGAACCAGATCGCGCAGGGTGATGCCCGGCTGCATTTTGCCCTTGAAGCGCACCAGCACAGATTCAGGCATGTCCAGCGGCATTACGCCGGTCGCCGCAGCAAACGCCACCAGGCCGGAGCCCGCCGGGAAGGAGATCCCGATTGGGAAACGGGTATGGGAGTCACCGCCGGTACCCACGGTATCCGGCAGCAGCATGCGGTTCAGCCAGGAGTGGATGACGCCGTCACCCGGACGCAGAGAGACACCGCCGCGGTTCATGATGAAGTCTGGCAGCGTGTGGTGCGTGGTCACGTCAACCGGCTTCGGATAGGCCGCCGTGTGGCAGAAGGACTGCATCACCAGGTCAGAAGAGAAGCCCAGGCACGCCAGGTCTTTCAGTTCATCACGGGTCATTGGGCCAGTGGTGTCCTGAGAGCCCACGGAGGTCATCTTCGGCTCGCAGTATGCGCCAGGGCGAATACCGGCGACGCCGCACGCGCGACCCACCATTTTCTGTGCCAGCGAGAAGCCGCGGTTGCTTTCTGCCACGTCTTTCGCGTGACGGAAAACGTCGGAGTGCGGCAGACCCAGCGCTTCACGCGCTTTGGTGGTCAGGCCGCGCCCGATGATCAGCGGAATACGGCCACCGGCACGCACTTCGTCAATCAGCACGTCGGTTTTCAGTTCGAAGCTTGCCAGCAGCTCGTTGGTTTCGTGGTTGCGCACTTCGCCTTTATACGGGTAGACGTCAATCACGTCGCCCATGTTCAGGTTGCTCACATCCACTTCAATTGGCAGCGCGCCCGCATCTTCCATGGTATTGAAGAAGATTGGCGCAATTTTGCCACCGAGGCACAGGCCGCCGCCGCGCTTGTTCGGCACGTGCGGAATATCGTCGCCCATGAACCACAGTACGGAGTTGGTGGCGGACTTACGGGAAGAGCCGGTACCCACAACGTCACCGACGTAGGCCAGCGGGAAACCTTTCTTCTGCAGCGCTTCGATCTGTTTGATCGGGCCCACCACGCCCGGCTGATCTGGCTCAATGCCTTCACGGGCGTTTTTCAGCATCGCCAGGGCGTGCAGCGGGATATCTGGACGAGACCACGCGTCCGGTGCCGGAGACAGGTCATCGGTGTTGGTTTCACCGGTCACCTTAAAGACGGTCACGGTAATTTTTTCCGCCAGCGCAGGGCGGTTCAGGAACCATTCGGCATCGGCCCAGGACTGCATCACCTGCTTCGCATAGACGTTGCCCGCTTTGGCTTTTTCTTCTACGTCGTAGAAGTTATCGAACATCAGCAGCGTGGAAGAGATCGCTTTAGCGGCAATCGGTGCCAGCTTGTCGTTATCCAGCGCGTCAATCAGCGGATGAATGTTGTAACCACCCTGCATGGTGCCGAGCAGTTCAATGGCTTTTTCAGGAGTAACCAGTGGGGAGGTGGCTTCGCCTTTGGCGATAGCAGCAAGGAATCCGGCTTTTACGTAGGCAGCTTCATCTACGCCAGGCGGTACGCGGTTGATCAACAGATCTAACAGGAATTCTTCTTCGCCCTTAGGCGGGTTCTTCAGCAGCTCGACGAGCGCGGCCATTTGGGTTGCATCTAAAGGTTTGGGTACAATTCCCTCGGCGGCACGTTCTGCTACGTGCTTACGGTATTCTTCTAGCACGACGGTTCTCCTCGCTCTCATTGTCATATGCGGCGGGCGTTCTCTTCACGCTCCTGTGAGACAGCAGTTTGTAGGGTAAATGCCCGATACCGCGTCGGGCAGCATAGCAGGATTTCTGCACAGTGTTAATCCGTTTACAAAAAAGCAACATTAAAAAGTTTGCTGAATCGTTAAGCATGGTGTAGCGGGGAGGCGAGGTGAATTTTGGGGACAAAAAAACCGCCTGATAGCGGTTATTTTGTTGCCTTGCGGTGGTAGCACACCGGGTTGGCAGATTTGCGGCAATGCACTCGGCATGAATAATGCTCCTGAGTATGCAGATCCGCAAGCACATATTTTGTATTTACGAGCCGCCATCCAGTTTCGAATGTAAAAGGATGAAACTGCATTTCACCTCTTTTCAGTCCATTTCGGCTGTAATACTGTTGCCCCCGGCCTGCTTCGCTGGTGTAGCAACCAGTCACCGGGCCCGGAAGCAGTTCCGTAACCTACGCGGCAATGTACTCATTTGCCTGGTTCTGCCTTTTCCGGTGAAGAAGGAACCCGCGTAGCCTGTACAGGAACGCACGCAATGGAGATGCGAATCACTGCGCTGATCGTTGCGATCGGTTTACTGCTTACCGCGCTGCACGGTGGCTGGAACATATCCGACATCACGGTGCTGTTTGTCGTCAACCTCGGCAACTAGCTGCTGGCCGCTCGTAAGAGCGGCCTTCTGAATTCCCGGCGCCTTTTCCCGCATCGCATATAATTGTGTAATAAATACTCACACTCTTTATCCGGACGTACCGGACGCTTCCCAATAAAAGTCAAAACAGTAAAAGACGGGTGAATAATACTCACGCCAACCGTAACGCCTCACGGCACAGCGCCTGTCTCGTTGGAGTCATTTTATGAAGTTGCCCTTTAAGCCACATCTGCTTGTCCTTCTGTGCAGTGCCGGGCTGTTTGCCGCCTCAGGCGTCATGTTTGTCAAAAGTCGTGCAACGGAACCCGTTGCGTCGGCCCCCGTCGCGCAACAGCCAGTTGCTCCGGCTACGCCGGCAGTAGCACAACCCGCCCCTGTCGTCGCGCCAACCTACACTGCCGCGCAAATCGATCAGTGGGTTGCCCCCATCGCGCTCTACCCGGATGCTCTGCTGTCACAGATCCTGATGGCCTCGACCTATCCAGCCAACGTGATTCAAGCGGCGCAGTGGTCCAAAGACAACCCCAAAATGGAAGGGGACGCCGCGATTCAGGCCGTTGCCAGCCAGCCCTGGGATCCCAGCGTAAAATCCCTGGTCGCGTTTCCTCAGCTTATGTCGCTGATGGGAGAGAATCCGCCGTGGGTACAAAATCTGGGCGATGCGTTTCTCGCGCAGCCGAAAGATGTAATGGATTCGGTACAACGGTTGCGCGCGCTGGCGCAGAAGACCGGCGCCTTGCAATCTACGCCTCAGCAGACGGTCACCACGGTAACGAAACCCGCATCGGCAAAAACCAGCACCACCGAGTCAACGTCAACCACCACGTCCGCACCGGCCCCGACGGTGATCAAAATTGAATCTGCCGACCCGCAGGTGGTTTACGTCCCCACCTATAATCCCAATACGGTTTACGGAACCTGGCCCAACACCGCTTATCCGCCAACCTATCTCCCGCCGTCACCCGGGGAGCAGTTTGGCAACAGCTTCGTCAACGGCTTAGGTTTCAGCCTCGGTGTCGCCACAACTTATGCCATCTTCAGCAATATCGACTGGGATGATGACGATGACTGGGACCATCATCATGACGGTGACTGGGATAATCACGGCGGCTACAACCGCAACGGTGATAACAACATCAATATTAACGTTGAGAACTTCAATAAAATCAGCGGACAACGTCTGACGGACGCCAACCGTACCTGGCAGCACAACCCGGCCTATCGGGAAGGTGTCCCCTACCCGACAAACCAGCTCAACACGCGTTTCCACTCCACCAACACGGCCACGGGGCTTAGTGCAACGCAACAACCGGTTAATCGCGATAGCCAGCGTGAGGCGGCGCTGAGCCAGATGGAGAAATCGACAGGTAAAACCTTCCCACAGACTGCACGCCCGGGCACGAAAGCGGCGCAGCGACAGGCCTCAAGTGAACAGCTGAAACAGATTTCTCAGCGCAATAACTACCGTGGCTATGACACCAAACCGCAGACGGCGAAGCGGGCCACCACGCAGCAGCGAGAAAACCGCCAGACCACCGCACAGAGACAAGAGAAACGGGTCCAGCCTTCTCAGCAACGTCCCTTCCAGCAGCGAAACAGTCAGCTCCGGGCCAATGCACTGAGCGGCAACGACAGCCGTTCCGCCAACTGGCAGGCGCAGCAGCAGCGTGGGGCGCAAAGCAGACGCCTCGCCGCTCGTCAGCAGCAGCTACGCCCGGCAGCGGCTGGACGTGCTGAACACCGTGAATTCCGTCATCGCTAAGGGAGCCGACATGAAACGTAAATTACTCAGTGGAATGGTGTTGTTCATGGTCTCGGCGACCGTCATGGCGCAGCAATCCTTCAGTTCACCAGAACAGGCTACCAATGCGCTGGAAAGCGCCATCCGCGATCAAAACGAAAGCGCGATGAACAACCTGCTCGGCGAAAACTGGCGCGATTTTCTGCCATCTGAAGGCGTTGATCCTGACGCAGTCGATCGCTTTCTGCGCGACTGGAAAGTCCGTCATAACACCATTGTCGAAGGCGATAAAGCGCATCTGGTTGTCGGAGACAGCGGCTGGCAACTTCCCATTCCGGTGATCAAAACCGCCTCCGGCTGGCAGTTTGACATCAAAGAAGGCGCCGAGGAGATCCTGACCCGCGAAATTGGGCGCAACGAACTTGCCGCCATCGAAGCCCTGCATGCTTACGTGGCCGCTCAGCAGAGCTATTTTGCGATGAATCAGAAATACGCGCAGAAGATTGTCAGTTCTGAAGGGAAGAAGGACGGTCTGTACTGGCCCGTCTCGCCCGGCGAAGCGCCAAGCCCGCTTGGCCCGGCATTTAGCCCTAAAGAGCCAGGCGCGGGTTACCATGGCTATCGCTTCCGCATCCTGCCGGATAATCACGGTTTCGCGATGGTGGCGTGGCCTGTCAGCTATGGTCAGACAGGCGTCATGAGCTTTGTGATAAACCAGGACGACAAGGTGTACCAGTCCGATCTCGGCAGCGATTCGGAGCAGAAGGCCCGGGCGCTGGCCTCATACGCACCTGATAACACCTGGCAGCCTGTAGCACCCTGAACGCCGCGCATGAAAAAAGCGGCCTCAGGCCGCTTTTTTCATCTGAAGAAACTTATTTCTTCTTCGCTTTCGCGTTTGGCAGGTCAGTAATGCTACCTTCAAACACTTCAGCCGCCAGGCCCACGGACTCGTGCAGAGTCGGGTGCGCGTGGATGGTCAGCGCGATGTCTTCCGCGTCACAGCCCATTTCGATAGCCAGACCGATTTCACCCAGCAGCTCACCGCCGTTGGTACCGACAATCGCACCACCGATTACGCGGTGAGTCTCTTTGTCGAAGATCAGTTTGGTCATACCGTCTGCGCAGTCGGAAGCGATAGCACGGCCAGAAGCAGCCCACGGGAAGGTGGCGGTTTCGTAGCTGATGCCTTTCTCTTTCGCTTCTTTCTCGGTCAGACCGACCCATGCAACTTCTGGCTCGGTGTACGCGATAGATGGGATCACTTTCGGATCGAAGTAGTGCTTCATGCCGGCGATAACTTCAGCGGCAACATGACCTTCGTGAACGCCTTTGTGCGCCAGCATTGGCTGACCGACGATGTCGCCGATAGCAAAGATGTGCGGCACGTTGGTGCGCAGCTGTTTGTCAACGCGGATGAAGCCACGGTCGTCCACTTCCACGCCAGCCTTGCCCGCGTCGAGGTTTTTACCGTTCGGTACACGACCGATAGCCACCAGCACGGCGTCGTAACGCTGTGGTTCGGATGGGGCTTTTTTGCCTTCCATGGAAACGTAAATACCGTCTTCTTTCGCTTCAACGGCAGTCACTTTGGTTTCCAGCATCAGGTTAAACTTCTTGCTGATGCGCTTGGTGAAGACTTTAACGATATCTTTGTCAGCAGCCGGGATAACCTGGTCGAACATTTCAACCACGTCAATGTCTGAACCCAGCGCATGGTACACGGTACCCATTTCCAGACCGATGATACCGCCGCCCATAACCAGCAGACGCTTAGGAACGGTTTTCAGCTCCAGGGCATCGGTGGAATCCCACACGCGTGGATCTTCATGTGGGATGAATGGCAGTTCGATTGGGCGAGAGCCTGCCGCGATGATCGCGTTGTCGAAGTTGATCACGGTTTTGCCGTTTTCGCCTTCCACTTCCAGGGTGTTCGCACCGGTGAATTTACCCAGACCGTTTACCACTTTCACTTTACGGCCTTTGGCCATACCCGCCAGACCGCCGGTCAGCTGAGTGATAACTTTCTCTTTCCAGGTACGAATTTTGTCGATATCGGTTTTCGGCTCGCCGAAGACGATACCGTGTTCAGCCAGCGCTTTGGCTTCTTCGATAACTTTCGCTACGTGCAGCAGCGCTTTAGAAGGGATACAGCCGACGTTCAGACAAACACCGCCGAGGGTGCTGTAACGCTCTACGATGACGGTTTCCAGACCTAAATCCGCGGCGCGGAATGCTGCGGAGTAACCTGCCGGGCCTGCCCCAAGTACTACGACCTGAGTTTTGATTTCTGTGCTCATCATGACCTCTTAGTTTATACCCGTCGTCCACCGGGTCGTTCTATCCGCCCGCAGTTTACAAAATTGTTAACAATTTTGAAACAACAAACGGCTCACGAATTGTCGCTTTCACCAATAACCTCATAAACACCATGAGATTATCAGAAAAAAGCCGGCCGACTGGCCGGCTTTTCGATTACATCACCAGGCGGCGAATGTCGCTCAGCATGTTGTTGATGATGGTGATGAAACGCGCACCATCAGCCCCGTCGATCACGCGGTGGTCGAAGGACAGAGAGATTGGCATCATCAGACGCGGCACGAACTCTTTGCCATTCCACACCGGCTCCATCGCGGACTTGGACACACCGAGGATAGCCACTTCCGGCGCGTTCACAATCGGCGCGAAGTGGGTGGTACCCAGGCCGCCGATGCTGGAGATAGTGAAGCAGCCGCCCTGCATTTCGCCGGCAGTCAGCTTACCATCACGCGCTTTCTTGGAGATGGTGGTCAGTTCACGGGACAGCTCAGTGATGCTCTTCTTGTTCACGTCTTTGAATACCGGAACAACCAGACCATTTGGCGTATCTACCGCAACACCGATGTTGATGTATTTCTTCAGCGTCAGCTTCTGGCCGTCTTCGGACAGGGAGCTGTTGAAGCGTGGCATCTGCTCCAGAGCAGCGGCAACGGCTTTCATGATGAAGACCACTGGGGTGAATTTCACGTCCAGCTTACGCTTCTCGGCTTCGGCGTTCTGCTGTTTACGGAACGCTTCCAGATCGGTGATATCGGTTTTGTCGAAGTGGGTAACGTGCGGGATCATCACCCAGTTACGGCTCAGGTTCGCACCAGAGATTTTCTGGATACGGCCCAGCTCCACTTCTTCGATTTCGCCGAACTTGCTGAAGTCCACTTTCGGCCATGGCAGCATGCCCGGGATACCGCCGCCAGCGGCTGCCGCAGGTGCAGCTTCGGCGCGTTTCACCGCGTCTTTCACGTAAGCCTGAACGTCTTCGCGCAGGATACGCCCCTTACGGCCGGTACCTTTCACTTTCGCCAGGTTCACACCGAATTCGCGCGCCAGGCGACGAATCAGCGGAGTCGCGTGGACGTAAGCGTCGTTTTCAGCGAACTCTGATTTTTCTGCTTTTGCAGCAGGGGCAGCGGCTGGTTTAGCAGCCTGAGCCGGTGCAGCAGCCGGTGCTGGAGCAGCCGCGGCAGCCGGAGCTGCGGCAGGCGCAGCGCCTTCCACTTCGAAGACCATGATCAGGGAGCCGGTAGACACTTTGTCGCCGGTGCTGATTTTGATCTCTTTAACGGTACCGGCGAACGGCGCAGGCACTTCCATGGAAGCCTTGTCGCCTTCAACGGTGATCAGTGACTGTTCAGCGGCAACTTTGTCGCCCACTTTTACCATCACTTCGGTGACTTCAACTTCGTCACCGCCGATGTCAGGCACGTTCACTTCTTTCGCTGCTGCGGCAGCTGCTGGAGCAGCGGCGGCCGGAGCGGCTTCTTTCTTCTCTTCCTGCGCAGGTGCAGCAGCTGCTGCACCGTCGGCGGAATCGAAAATCATGATCAGTTTGCCGGTCTCGGTTTTATCGCCAACGGAGACTTTGATCTCCTTAACGATGCCAGCCTGAGGAGACGGGACTTCCATAGAGGCTTTATCGCCTTCTACGGTGATGAGCGACTGTTCAGCTTCAACTTTGTCGCCCACTTTGACCAGGATCTCGGTGATTTCAACTTCATCAGCCCCGATGTCCGGTACTTTGATTTCGATAGCCATTATTCTTTTACCTCTTACGCCAGACGCGGGTTAACTTTTTCTGCATCGATGTTGAATTTGGTAATTGCGTCCGCAACCACTTTCTTATCGATTTCGCCACGTTTAGCCAGTTCGCCCAGTGCTGCTACAACCACGTAAGAAGCATCAACTTCGAAGTGGTGACGCAGGTTTTCGCGGCTGTCAGAACGACCGAAGCCGTCAGTACCCAGTACGCGATAATCATCAGCTGGAACGTATGTACGAACCTGCTCAGCGAACAGTTTCATATAGTCAGTGGACGCCACCGCTGGCGCGTCGTTCATCACCTGAGCGATGTACGGAACGCGTGGGGTTTCCATTGGGTGCAGCATGTTCCAGCGCTCACAATCCTGGCCATCACGCGCCAGTTCGGTGAAGGAAGTCACAGAGTACACGTCGGAACCCACGCCGTAGTCTTTCGCCAGGATCTGCGCTGCTTCACGAACGTGACGCAGGATAGAACCGGAGCCCAGCAGCTGAACTTTACCTTTGCTACCTTCAATGGTTTCGAGTTTGTAGATACCTTTACGGATACCTTCCTCGGCACCTGCTGGCATTGCCGGCATGTGGTAGTTTTCGTTCAGGGTGGTGATGTAGTAGTAAATGTTCTCCTGCGCTTCACCGTACATGCGCTGCAGACCGTCATGCATGATGACAGCAACTTCGTACGCGTAGGACGGGTCGTAAGAGATACAGTTCGGGATAGTCAGAGACTGAATGTGGCTGTGGCCATCTTCGTGCTGCAGACCTTCACCGTTCAGAGTCGTACGTCCAGAAGTACCACCGATCAGGAAGCCGCGAGCCTGCTGGTCGCCTGCCTGCCAGCACAGGTCACCAATACGCTGGAACCCGAACATGGAGTAGTAAATGTAGAACGGAATCATCGGCAGGTTGTTGGTGCTGTATGAAGTCGCAGCAGCCAGCCAGGATGCGCCTGCGCCCAGCTCGTTGATACCTTCCTGCAGAATCTGACCTTTCTCGTCTTCTTTGTAGTATGCAACCTGCTCACGGTCCTGCGGGGTGTACTGCTGGCCGTTCGGGCTATAGATACCGATCTGACGGAACAGACCTTCCATACCGAAAGTACGCGCTTCGTCGGCGATGATTGGCACCAGACGATCTTTGATCGACTTGTTCTTCAGCATCACGTTCAGGGCACGAACGAAAGCGATAGTGGTAGAGATCTCTTTGTTCTGCTCTTCCAGCAGCTGAGAGAAGTCTTCCAGCGCTGGCAGTTCCAGCTTCTCGGTGAAGTTAGGCTGACGAGCTGGCAGGTAGCCTTTCAGCGCCTGACGACGTTCGTGCAGGTACTTGTGCTCTTCAGAACCTTCCGGGAAGGTGATGTAAGACAGGTTTTCTACCTGCTCATCGGTCACTGGAACGTTGAAACGGTCGCGGATATAGCGCACGCCGTCCATGTTCATTTTCTTAACCTGGTGAGCGATGTTTTTACCTTCTGCGGTATCACCCATGCCGTAACCTTTGATGGTGTGGGCCAGGATTACAGTCGCTTTACCTTTGGTTTCACGCGCTTTTTTCAGTGCAGCGTAGATTTTCTTCGGATCGTGACCACCGCGGTTCAGGGCCCAGATCTGCTCATCAGTCCAGTCGGCAACCAGCGCTGCGGTTTCTGGATATTTGCCGAAGAAGTGCTCACGCACGTAGGCACCGTCTTTGGATTTGAAGGTCTGGTAGTCGCCGTCAACGGTTTCGTTCATCAGCTGGATCAGTTTACCGCTGGTGTCTTTACGCAGCAGTTCGTCCCAACGGGAACCCCACATGACTTTGATCACGTTCCAGCCAGCACCTGCGAAGATGCCTTCCAGTTCGTTGATGATCTTGCCGTTACCGGTTACCGGACCATCCAGACGCTGCAGGTTACAGTTGATGATGAAGCACAGGTTGTCCAGCTTCTCACGGGTTGCGATGGTGATCGCACCTTTAGATTCTGGCTCATCCATTTCGCCGTCGCCCAGGAAGGCGTAAACGGTCTGCTCGGAGGTGTCTTTCAGACCACGGTGTTCCAGATACTTCAGGAATTTAGCCTGGTAGATCGCACCGATTGGGCCCAGACCCATAGATACGGTCGGGAACTGCCAGAATTCAGGCATCAGTTTAGGGTGCGGATAAGAAGACAGACCTTTACCGTGAACTTCCTGACGGAAGTTGTTCATCTGCTCTTCAGTCAGACGACCTTCCAGGAATGCACGTGCATAGATGCCCGGAGAGATGTGGCCCTGGAAGTACACCAGATCGCCGCCGTCTTTCTCGTTCGCTGCACGGAAGAAGTGGTTGAAGCACACTTCGTAAACGGTCGCAGAAGACTGGAAGGACGCCATGTGGCCACCCAGCTCCAGGTCTTTCTTGGACGCGCGCAGAACGGTCATGATGGCGTTCCAGCGGATTGCAGAACGGATACGACGTTCCAGATCCAGATTGCCCGGGTATTCCGGTTCGTCTTCAACGGCAATCGTGTTTACGTAGTTGCTAGCCCCTGCACCTGAAGCAACCTTCACGCCGCCTTTGCGGGCTTCAGAAAGCAGCTGATCAATCAGATACTGAGCGCGCTCAACACCTTCTTCACGGATGACCGATTCGATCGCCTGTAGCCAGTCGCGAGTTTCGATCGGATCCACGTCATTTTGGAGACGTTCTGACATGGGGGTATTCCTTATCTATCTAATACGTTGATTTGTCTGGAACCTGTCCCATTGTGCTCTTGGGCAAGAACACAATAAGACAGGTTCTGCGTTTAGTTGCCGCGCTCTAAAAGTACCTGGCGCTTAATCCTTTCGTTGCTGTATGCGGCGTAATGAACGTTCGCGACGCGATTGTTCACGGCTGCGGTCCAGCAAGATTTCCTCAATGAAAGCCAGGTGACGGTGCGACGCTTCGCGCGCCTGCTCCGGCTCCCCGGCCATTATCGCCTCGAATACTCGGGTGCGATGGTTGCTTACCAGCGGGAGCATCTCCCGACGGGCATACAACAATTCAAAATTCTGACGAACGTTCTGGGCCAGCATCGGCTCCATGCAGCGTAGCAGATGGAGGAGCACCACGTTGTGTGCCGCTTCGGTGACGGCGATTTGATACTGGACAACGGCGCTGGACTCGGCGTCTAAATCGCCGGACTGCTGTGCCCGTTCAATGGCCTGATGCAGTTCGCGGATACGCACGCGATCTTCATCAGTGCTGCGAAGGGCGGCGTAATAGGCCGCAATACCTTCAAGCGCGTGACGGGTCTCAAGCAGGTCAAACTGGGATTCTGGGTGGTCAGAGAGAAGTTCTACCAGCGGATCGCTGAAGCTCTGCCACAGGCTGTTTTGCACAAAGGTTCCGCCGCCCTGGCGACGAAGCAGCAAGCCCTTTGCTTCGAGGCGTTGAATCGCCTCACGCAGAGAGGGACGTGAAACGTCGAACTGTTTTGCCAGCTCGCGTTCTGGCGGAAGTTTCTCACCCGGGCGCAGAGTCCCTTCGAGGATTAAAAACTCCAGCTGCTGCTCAATCACATCAGATAGTTTTGGTTGGCGAATTTTGCTGTAGGCCATATTCCCTGTCTTACGCCTTTTTGCCCGGAGTCAATTGGTCTTACCAATTTCTAGTTCGTATCGCTAAAGTAACAAAGTATTCACCTTCTGTCCATATTGGTTTTGATTGAAATCAGTAAACCCTGCACATTTTAACAACCTTACAGAAATAACGTTTCAGAAATGTAACTTTGCACAAATGAGTTGATTACTCCCAAAGAGGGAGTTTTAACCATAATGAAACGAGGGGTTTTGCAATCTGAAGCGATTCAACATGGCAAATAATGAAAATTCGCCCACTTAAGAAGCATTTCTATTCTATAGGTTGGGTTAGGAAGAATAAGCGGGCCGATTTACAAATGCTTTCTTTTTATTCAAGTCGTCAGCATCCCTTCATAAAGCAGGTGCATTCGCAGGCGCTTACCACTATTCTGGCGCGTATGGAAGTCTTCTCCGCTTTTTTCGGTTTGTTTAACCGTAAAGAAATAAATACAGAATATGGACTTTCATAATTACACACGCACAGCGTGAACATAACAACCACACACGAGGTTTCAAATGGAAGCTCAACAGCACGGCGATCAGCTAAAGCGCGGACTTAAAAACCGCCATATACAGCTCATCGCACTGGGCGGTGCGATTGGTACCGGCCTGTTTCTGGGCAGCGCATCCGTTATCCAGTCAGCCGGTCCGGGTATTATTTTGGGTTACGCGATTGCGGGTTTCATTGCTTTTCTGATCATGCGCCAGCTTGGCGAAATGGTCGTTGAAGAGCCGGTCGCAGGCTCGTTCAGCCACTTTGCCTATAAATACTGGGGCAGTTTTGCGGGCTTCGCCTCCGGCTGGAACTACTGGGTGCTGTACGTTCTGGTTGCTATGGCCGAGCTGACCGCTGTCGGGAAGTACATTCAGTTCTGGTATCCGGAGATCCCAACATGGGCGTCTGCTGCAGCCTTCTTCGTGATTATCAACGCCATTAACCTGACCAACGTAAAAGTGTTCGGCGAGATGGAGTTCTGGTTTGCCATTATCAAAGTCATTGCCGTTGTGGCGATGATTATCTTCGGTGGCTGGCTGCTGTTCAGCGGCAACGGCGGCCCGCAGGCTACCGTGCGTAACCTCTGGGAACAGGGCGGCTTCCTGCCTCACGGCATGACCGGTCTGGTGATGATGATGGCAATCATTATGTTCTCCTTCGGCGGCCTGGAGCTGGTGGGTATTACCGCCGCCGAAGCCGATAACCCGGAGCAAAGCATCCCGAAAGCCACAAATCAGGTTATCTACCGTATTCTGATCTTCTATGTGGGCTCACTGGCCGTGCTGCTCTCCCTGCTGCCGTGGACGCGCGTTACCGCTGACACCAGCCCGTTTGTTCTCATCTTCCACGAGCTGGGCGATACCTTTGTCGCCAACGCCCTGAACATCGTGGTGCTGACCGCAGCGCTCTCCGTTTACAACAGCTGCGTATACTGCAACAGCCGTATGCTGTTCGGCCTGGCCCAGCAGGGCAACGCGCCGAAGATGCTGCTCAACGTGGATAAACGCGGCGTGCCGGTGAATACCATCATTGTTTCAGCCATCGTGACCGCGCTGTGCGTGCTGATTAACTACATGGCACCGGAATCGGCGTTTGGCCTGCTGATGGCGCTGGTAGTCTCCGCTCTGGTTATCAACTGGGCGATGATCAGCCTGGCGCACATGAAGTTCCGCCGCGCGAAACAGCAGCAGGGCGTCACCACGCGCTTCCCTGCCCTGCTCTATCCGCTGGGTAACTGGATTTGCCTGCTGTTTATGGCGGCCGTGCTGGTGATCATGCTGATCACGCCGGGCATGGCGATTTCCGTCTACCTGATCCCGGTCTGGATTGCGATCCTTGGCGTTGGCTATCTCTTCAGCCAGAAAAGCCGTAATGCCATGAAGGCGCACTAAACCTCTCGCCGCGGCACCTGTTTTTGCGGGTGCTGCGCGTTGTTACCTCCTTCACACTTTCACGCCAACAGCACATTTATCCATATCACCGCCCTGATACTGCAACGCATATATTCCTTTGCCAGCGAATAATTCTCCCCATACCGTAAACCGGAGAGCTGTCGATGGATAACAACAAACTGTCAGTAAAAGAAAAGATCGGCTATGGGATGGGCGACGCGGGATGCAACATCATCTTCGGCGCCATCATGCTGTTTGTTAACTATTTCTATACGGATATTTTTGGCCTGGCGCCTGCGCTGGTCGGCGTGCTGCTGCTGTCCGTCCGCGTAATTGATGCCGTAACGGACCCGATTATGGGGGCGATTGCCGACCGTACCCGCAGTAAATATGGCCGGTTTCGTCCATGGCTGCTGTGGATTGCGTTCCCCTACGCGCTGTTCAGCATTCTGATGTTCACCACCCCGGAGTGGAGCTATAACAGCAAAGTTATCTATGCGTTTGTCACCTACTTCCTGCTCTCGTTAACCTATACGGCCATCAACATCCCTTACTGCTCGTTAGGTGGGGTGATCACCAACGATCCAAAAGAGCGCGTGGCCTGCCAGTCGTATCGCTTCGTGCTGGTCGGCATCGCCACGCTGCTGCTCTCCTTAACGCTGCTGCCGATGGCCGACTGGTTTGGCGGGGATAACAAAGCCAAAGGCTACCAGATGGCGATGACTGTCCTGGCGCTGATTGGTACCTGTATGTTCCTGTTCTGCTTCGCCACCGTGCGCGAGCGCGTGCGTCCGGCAGTGCAAACCAACGACGAACTGAAAAACGACCTGAAAGACGTGTGGAAAAACGACCAGTGGGTGCGCATTTTGCTGCTCACGCTGTGCAACGTCTGCCCGGGCTTTATCCGCATGGCGGCGACCATGTATTACGTCACCTGGGTGATGGGCCAGAGCACCCACTTCGCCACGCTGTTTATCAGCCTGGGCGTTGTCGGCATGATGCTTGGCAGCGTGCTGGCGAAAGTGCTGACCGACCGCTGGTGTAAGCTGAAGGTCTTCTTCTGGACCAATATCGTGCTGGCGGCATTCTCCTGCGCCTTCTATTTCTTCGACCCGAAAGCCACCGTTACCATCGTGGTGCTCTATTTCCTGCTGAACATCCTGCACCAGATCCCGTCTCCACTGCACTGGTCGCTAATGGCCGATGTGGACGACTACGGCGAGTGGAAAACCGGAAAACGCATCACCGGGATCAGCTTCTCGGGTAACATCTTCTTCCTGAAACTGGGCCTGGCGATTGCCGGTGCGATGGTCGGCTTCCTGCTCTCCTGGTACGGTTATGACGCGGGCGCAAAAGCGCAAAGCGCGGACGCCATTAACGGGATCGTGCTGCTCTTTACCGTCATTCCGGGCATTGGATACTTAATTACCGCTGGGGTGGTACGTCTGCTGAAAGTGGACCGTGAGACCATGAAGCAGATCCAGTCCGATCTGGAAAAACGCCGCAACAATTACCGCGAGCTGAATGACTATCAGGAACTCAAAGCCGCTGAGACTAAATAAGGAAAGCCGCATGCATAACTGGCCAAACCCGTTTATCGAACAACGCGCCGACCCGTACATTTTACGCCATGAGGGACAGTACTATTTTATTGCCTCCGTGCCGCAGTACGACAGGCTGGCGATCCGCCGCGCAGACTCGCTGGAAGGCTTACGTCATGCCGAAGAAGTGGTGGTCTGGCGCAAACCCGAGACCGGCCCGATGAGCCAGCTAATCTGGGCGCCAGAACTGCACCACATTGACGGAAAGTGGTACATCTATTTTGCCGCCACGCACACCCAGGCGCTCGACGCGCTCGGGATGTTCCAGCACCGCATGTTTGCGATTGAGTGTGCGGACCGCGATCCGCTCAGCGGTACCTGGATCGAGAAAGGGCAAATCAACACCCCGTTCGACACCTTCGCCCTGGACGCCACCACCTTTGTTCATCAGGGCAAACGCTGGTACCTGTGGGCGCAAAAAGCCCCGGATATTTCCGGTAACTCTAACCTCTATCTGTGCGAAATGGAGAACCCGTGGACGCTGAAAGGCGAGCCGGTGATGCTCAGCAAGCCAGAATACGACTGGGAATGCCGTGGTTTCTGGGTCAACGAAGGTCCGGCGGTGCTGGTTCACGGCGATAAGCTGTTTATCAGCTACTCCGCCAGCGCCACCGATGAGAACTACTGCATGGGATTACTGTGGATAGACCTGAACGCCGATCCGCAAAACCCGGCAAACTGGCACAAATCCCCTCGCCCGGTTTTCGTCACCAGCTACGAGAACCGCCAGTACGGGCCAGGCCACAACAGCTTTACGCAAACGCCGGAAGGGGAAGATGTATTGGTATACCACGCAAGAAATTACACCGAAATTGAAGGCGATCCGCTTTACGATCCGAACCGTCATACTCGCCTGAAGCTTGTCCGCTGGGACGAAAACGGGATGCCTGATTTCGGCATCCCGCCTGCGGATACGTTATAGCGTCTGCGGCGCGCTGGGTTACACCAGCGTGCCGTAAATCGTCAGCAGCGCCACAATCACCACCACCA
Organism: Enterobacter cloacae complex sp. P2B; assembly: GCF_014895985.1. Classification (NCBI taxonomy): domain Bacteria; kingdom Pseudomonadati; phylum Pseudomonadota; class Gammaproteobacteria; order Enterobacterales; family Enterobacteriaceae; genus Enterobacter; species Enterobacter cloacae complex sp. P2B. Next base: position 110,826 of record NZ_JADBQQ010000006.1, read on the forward strand.
CAAACGAGGTTTTCTTCGCCATTGAAACGGCGGCTTTTGGCGTTTCGATCTTGTCGGTATGCGGTTCGCGCGCCAGCGAGAACTGCGCCAGGCGCGTCAACACCTGGTACTGGGACGTATGGCGGTCCCCAAGAGAAGCGAACCATGCGGGCAGCGCTTTTTCACCGTGGCCAATTAAGGCGTACACCACGCCCACCAGACGCACCGGAAGCCAGTCGAGCACGTGCAGGATGGCATCAATGCCGGAGAGCAAACGCTCATGCGGCGTCAGATAACGGGCAAGCCAGGTCTGCCAGGCGCGCAGGAACGAATAGCCCATCAGCAGTACCGGCCCCCACGGGCCGCCCACCACAAACCAGAACAGCGGAGCAAGGTAGTAGCGGAAGTTAATCCACAGCAGCGCGTTTTGCAGCTCGCGCAGGAACTCGCGCTCGTCGCAGTCCGGTGGCACGCCGTGGATCATCGTCAGCTCGCTCGCCATCGCGCCGCGCGCGTGGGCATCGTCACGGGAGGCGGCTTTCAGGTAGGCGTGATAGTGCAAACGCACCTTGCCCGCACCAATGCACAGCACGCCGAGCAGGATCCACACCACCAGCAGCGGCACGTTGAAAAAGAGTCCGTACAGCGAGCGCAGCAGCAGGAAGGTAATCAGCATGACGCCCGCCATCATCAGCAGCGTGCGCAGCATGGAAAAGTGCTTGATGCGGCGGAACAACACCTCCAGCCGGTGATCCAGTTGCCAGTGCTCGCCGAGCTTGAACAGGCGTTCAGCGATGATAACCAGCAGCATGGTAAACAACGTCATGGTATCTCCTTATTCTGACGACGCGGCAAGCATGGCGCGAAACCGCGACCAGTCAAATGCCGGGCCGGGATCGGTTTTTCTCGCCGGAGCGATATCGCTGTGCCCGGTAATATTGTCGGCGATTGCCGGGTAGAGTCCGATAAGCGTGTGGGTAATAGCAACCAGCTGCTGATACTGGGCATCGGTGTAGGGGGTAGTATCCGTGCCTTCCAGCTCAATCCCAATCGAGAAATCGTTGCACCGTTCGCGCCCGTGATACATCGATACCCCGGCATGCCAGGCGCGCTTATCAAAAGGAACATACTGAACTACCTCACCATCACGGCGAATCAGGCAGTGAGCCGACACGCGCAGATGCGCAATCTCAGCGAAGAAGGGATGAGCATTGGGATCTATCGTTCCCGTGAATAACGCATCGATCCACGGGCCGCCAAACTCACCCGGCGGGAGGCTAATATTATGAACCACCAGCAGTGTGGGCTTTTCATCCTCCGGGCGGCAGTCGTGGTGCGGCGAGGGCACATGCCGCGCATCCACCAGCCATCCGTTTTCTAACAACATGCTGGAACTCCTTCTGTATGGTGCAATGACTCGGTTCAGAGTAGCATGTTTCAATATTATGATTCGTTACCAATTTGGAGTTTTATCATGCCGCCTCGCCGCTACAACCCCGACCACCGACGTGAAGCGCTTCTGGAACGTATTAATATGGATATTCCGGCAAGCGTCGCCCATGCGTTGAAAGAAGACCTGGGGGGTGACGTTAACGCCGATAAAGATATTACCGCACAATTGTTGCCAAAAGAGACACGCTCGCACGCGGTCACTATCACCCGTGAGGAGGGCGTTTTCTGCGGCAAGCGTTGGGTTGAAGAGGTCTTTACTCAGCTGGCGGGTGACGATGTACAGGTGACATGGCACGTTGATGATGGTGATGCAGTGACCGCCAATCAGCCGCTGTTCGAGCTGGACGGTCCTTCCCGCGTATTACTGACCGGCGAGCGTACCGCGCTCAATTTTGTCCAAACGCTCTCTGGCGTCGCCAGTGAAGTGCGCCGCTACGTTGACCTGCTGGCCGGCACCCGTACCCAACTGCTTGATACCCGCAAAACGCTGCCGGGCCTGCGCACTGCGCTGAAGTACGCGGTGCTCTGCGGCGGCGGCGCAAACCATCGTCTGGGCCTGTCCGATGCTTTCCTGATTAAAGAGAACCACATTATTGCTTCTGGCTCCGTGCGTCAGGCGGTGGAAAAGGCCTTCTGGCTGCATCCGGATGTGCCGGTTGAGGTGGAGGTCGAAAGCCTGGAAGAGCTGGAGCAGGCGATTAAGGCCGGGGCCGATATCATCATGCTCGATAACTTCGAAACGGAGCAGATGCGCGAGGCGGTGAAACTGACCAACGGCCGGGCCCAGCTTGAAGTGTCCGGAAACGTCACTTTCGAGACGATCCGTGAGTTCGCCGAAACCGGCGTGGATTACATCTCCGTTGGCGCGCTGACCAAGCACGTGCGCGCCCTCGATCTCTCAATGCGCTTCAAATAACGCACGCTCCCCTCTCTGTCCGGAGAGGGGAATTTCAGCCTCGCTCGCAAATCCATTGTCCTTCTCTGCAACACGGAATGAATTCTCTGAAGCTCCTTTCTCGTTCTCTTTTTTGCCCCTCGTTTCTGCCCTGTCCCGCTGACAAACTAGCGCCACTTTGCATAAGGAGCAGATATGGACAGACAACAAGGATTCACACTCATTGAGCTGATGGTGGTCATTGGCATTATTGCGATTCTGAGCGCCATCGGCGTTCCCGCCTATCAGAACTACCTGCGTAAAGCAGCCCTCACCGATATGCTGCAAACTTTCGTTCCCTATCGCACTGCCATTGAGCTTTGCGCGCTCGATCGCGGCGGCGTGGAAAGCTGCGATGCCGGCAGTAACGGTATACCCTCTCCTGCCACGACGCGTTACGTTTCAGGAATGAGCGTGGCGAAAGGGATCGTGACCTTAACAGGCCAGGAGAGCCTGAACGGGCTGACGGTAACCATGACGCCGCAGTGGAGCAACGGCAACGGTATGACGGGCTGGACGCGTGACTGCAATATCAGTGCTGACAGCGCGCTTAAGCAGGCCTGCGAAGACGTCTTCCGCTTCGACACTAACTAAGGGGCGGATAATGAACACCGATCAACTCGTGGCGCTTTGTCTTCGCCACCATGCCCTGCTGCTCACCAGTGACAGCGACATGATTAGCATCGCCGTCGTGGGAACCCCCGCGCCTGAACTGATGGAGGCCCTGCGCTTCGCGACCCAGAAGCGGATTGATATCGAATGCTGGAGCGCTGAACGCATGGAAAAGCACCGGCAGTTAACCGCGCAATCGCATCTGCCCGTCGTTTCGCAACCCCACTCCGCGGTGGATATCCTCAACCACACGCTGCAGCAGGCAGTAAACCAGCGCGCGTCTGACATCCATATCGAACCAATGGAGCACGCGTGCCAGATCCGCTTACGTATCGACGGGGTTCTTTATCCGCAGCCTCCTCTTTCCGCCGCGCTGGCGACGATGCTCAGCGCCCGGTTAAAAGTGCTGGGTAATCTGGATATTGCGGAACGACGCTTGCCGCAGGACGGCCAGTTTACGATTGAGCTGACAAACGAGCCGGTCTCGTTTCGTATCGCCACGCTTCCCTGCAATGGCGGTGAGAAAATTGTGCTGCGTTTGCTACATCAGGTTCAGCAGGCGCTGGAGCCGAACGCTCTTGGCATGAGCGCTAAACAGCTGGCCTGTTTTAATGAGGTACTCCACCAGCCTCAGGGGCTAATTCTGGTCACCGGCCCGACGGGCAGCGGCAAAACCGTAACGCTCTACAGCGCGCTGCAGGCGCGTAACACCCCTGACGTCAACATCTGCAGCGTGGAGGATCCCATCGAGATCCCGCTTGCGGGGTTAAATCAGACGCAGGTTAACCCCCGCGCGGGCTTAACATTCCAGAGCGTACTGAGAGCGCTGCTCCGTCAGGATCCGGACATCATTATGGTAGGGGAAATTCGCGATGGTGAAACGGCAGAAATTGCCCTTAAAGCCGCGCAGACCGGGCATCTGGTATTGTCGACGCTGCACACCAACTCGACGACGGAAACCCTCATTCGTCTGGAGCAGATGGGCGTGGCGCGCTGGATGATATCTTCCGCGCTCTCGATGGTGATTGCCCAGCGGCTGGTTCGGCGCCTTTGCCCGCACTGCCGACAGAAAACAGGGGAGCATACGGACCTGCCGCGCTCGGTTTGGCCGCAGCAACTTCCTCGCTGGCAGCCTGCAGGCTGCGATCGTTGTTATCACGGTTTTTACGGGCGCGTGGCCATTTTTGAAGTACTTGCGATCGATAATCCCCTGCGCCAGGCTATTGCCAGCGGGGCAGGCACCGAGGTGATTGAAGCCAGCGCCCGACAGGCTGGACTCATCTCGCTGTTTGAACACGGCTGCATGGCCGTTGAACAAGGGATGACCACGCTTGAAGAGTTAGTGCGTGTTCTGGGTATGCCCGATGGCTGCTAATCAACTCTGGCGCTGGCGAGCAATCTCCGCTGAAGGAGAACCCCGAAACGGGGTACTCTGGGCCACCGACCGCAACGCAGCCTTCACCAGGCTGATGCGTAACGACCTCCATCCTCTGGCCCTGACCCGATGCGCTCAAAGGCACCGCTGGCGTCCATATCACTGCTACGAGATGTTTCGTCAGCTCGCAACGCTCCTGCAGGCCGGGCTGACGCTCGCGCATAGTCTGCAAATGCTGGCAGACCAACATCCAGTAGAACCGTGGCGGGGGCTACTGCAAAACGTTGCCGATGAACTCAGTGAAGGCTGTCCTTTTTCTGAGGCGCTCAAACGGTGGCCAGCGGTCTTTAGCCCACTGCATATATCAATGGTGAAAACCGGAGAGCTAACGGGGAAGCTTGAAGCGTGCTGCCGAGAGCTTGCAGAGCAGCAAAAAGCGCAGCAGCAGCTCAGCGCGAAGGTGAAAAAAGCGCTGCGCTACCCGGCGATCGTCCTGACGCTGGCCGTGCTCGTCGTGCTGGCAATTGTCACCCTGGTTTTGCCCGAATTTGCCGCGATCTACAAAACCTTTAATACCCCGCTTCCGGCGCTGACGCGAATTGTTATGGGCATAGCCGCGTTTATGCAGTCATATGCCCTTGCGCTGTTCACGATGCTGCTTGTTCCCGTAACTGCAGCCTGGCCTCTGCGACACCATCCTCGCTGGCAGCGTATTCTGCTGAGTTTTCCCGTAATGGGCGCGCTGGCGAAAGGGCAAAAACTGGGGCAGATCTTCACCGTGCTGTCGCTCACGCAGCAGGCGGGCATTGCATTCTTACAGGGGCTTGAAAGTGCAGAAGAGACTGTTGAAAGCCGGTACTGGCAGGGAATACTCCGCAGCATACGCGAGAACATTGAAAAAGGTCTCCCCGTCTGGTCGTCCTTTCAGAAGGCGGCAATGTTTACCCCGCTCTGTATTCAGCTTTTACGAACCGGCGAGATGTCAGGTTCGCTGGATGTCATGCTGGCAAACCTTGCTCGCCATCACACGGAACAAACCTTTCAACGGGCAGACAACCTGGCGGCGCTTCTGGAGCCACTGCTCCTGGTTGTTACGGGGGTTATCATCGGCACGCTGGTGGTGGCAATGTATCTGCCGATTTTCCATCTGGGTGATGCGATGAGCGCGGGGTAGTGCAGTAGCGCTGGCGCACGAGCATGCGCCAGCGAAAGCCATTACAGGCTATTGAAAACGCGGTTTTCCTGCTCCTGAACGCGAATAAACGTTGTGCGTTTCGTCAGCTCTTTCAGGCGGGATGCACCCACGTAGGTACAGGCTGAGCGCAGGCCGCCCAGGATGTCGCGCGCGGTGTTTTCAACCGGGCCGCGCAGAGGCAGCTTCACGGTTTTGCCTTCTGCCGCACGGTATTTTGCCACGCCACCGACGTGGCGGGTCATCGCGGATTCAGAGCTCATACCGTAGAACAGCATGAATTTCTCGCCGTTCTCTTCCACCACGGTGCCGCCGCTCTCTTCGTGGCCTGCCAGCATACCGCCGAGCATCACGAAGTCCGCGCCGCCGCCAAAGGCCTTTGCGACATCGCCCGGCATGGTGCAACCGCCGTCGCTGATGATCTGGCCGCCCAGGCCGTGCGCCGCGTCGGCACATTCAATGACCGCGGAAAGCTGCGGATAACCAACTCCGGTCTTCACGCGCGTGGTGCATACGGAGCCCGGGCCAATGCCCACTTTCACGATGTCGGCACCGGAAAGGATCAGCTCTTCACACATTTCACCGGTCACCACGTTACCCGCGATGATGGTTTTGGTCGGCCAGGCTTCGCGCGCCTTGCTGACGAACTGCACGAAGTGCTCGGAGTAACCGTTCGCCACATCAATACAAACGAAGCTAAGCGCCGGGTTAGCATTCAGGATCTGTTTGGTTTTCTCGAAATCGGCATCGGAAGTACCGGTGGAAACCATCACGTGCTTCACCACGTCAGCAGAGGCGGACGCAACAAACGCATTCCACTCTTCAGGAGTGTAGTGCTTGTGGACTGCAGTAAGAATATCGAACTGAGCCAGCGCCGTTGCCATCTCAAAGGTACCGACTGTATCCATGTTGGCAGCAATGATTGGCACGCCAGACCACGTCTGACCGGAATGCTTAAAGGTGAATTGACGTTCGAGTTCAACGTCTGAGCGACTTTTCAGTGTAGAGCGTTTAGGGCGGATAAGAACGTCTTTGAAACCTAACTTCAGATCTTCTTCGATACGCATGTGCGGATTCCTGGGGTTAGAGGCAAATATGTTAAAAGCACAACTCCAGTGACGCTATCATACGCACTAATACCTGCTCCGCAAGACTGCGAAATTCTCTTTTTTTACGCTACAATCCTATAAATTTACCTGGTAAAAAGCCGGTAAAGAGAATCAAACAATTACTGTCGCACGTTTGTTTTTTAAGCAACTGATTTCCATAATGAATAATTCCCAGGATTTGATTTAATGGGGTATATCGTCGCAGTAACCGGCGGCATCGGTAGTGGCAAAAGTACCGTTGCGGACGCGTTTTCTCGTCTCGGCATCGCGATTATTGATGCTGATATTATTGCCCGTCAGGTGGTAGAGCCCAATACACCCGCGCTAAAGGCCATCGCCGACCATTTCGGTCAGGCAATCATCAATGCCGATGGCACACTGAACCGCCGTCAGCTTCGCGAATATATTTTTTCCGATTCTGCGGAAAAAGCCTGGCTTAATGCCCTGCTCCACCCCATTATCCACCAGGAAACTCAGCGTCAGATAGCCGCAGCCCGCTCGCCCTATGTCCTGTGGGTGGTTCCGCTCCTGGTAGAAAATCAGCTGCATAAGAAAGCCAATCGGGTATTGGTGATTGATGTCACACCCGAGACGCAAATCCAGCGAACCATGACGCGCGACCACGTCTCGCGTGAACATGCTGAACAAATTCTTGCCGCTCAGGCCACTCGCGCTCAGCGCCTTGCCGTTGCGGATGATGTTATTGATAATAACGGCGCACCAGATGCCATTGCATCGGATGTTGCCCGCCTGCACGAGCAGTATCTAACCTTCGCCGCGCAGGCCGTTGCACAGGAAAAACCATAATGTCGACTCACATCCTTTTTGAGCACCCGCTTAATGAAAAAATGCGTACCTGGCTGCGCATTGAATTTCTCATCCAACAGCTTTCACAACATCTGCCTGTTAACGATCATGCCACGGCGTTGCACTTCTTTCGCAACGTAGGCGATCTGCTGGATGTGATTGAACGTGGCGATGTCCGCACGGAGCTGTTGAAAGAGCTGGAGCGCCAGCAGCGTAAATTACAGGCCTGGGCCGAAGTACCGGGCGTGGATCAAAGTCGAATTGACGCCTTACGCCAGCAGTTGAAAAACAGCAGCACGACGCTGATGGCCGCGCCGCGCGTTGGGCAATATTTACGAGAAGACCGTTTGATAGCGCTGGTGCGCCAGCGCCTGAGCATACCGGGCGGTTGCTGTAGCTTTGATCTGCCAACGCTGCATATGTGGCTGCATATGCCGCAGGAACAGCGCGATCGCCAGGTAAACAGCTGGCTGGGTAGCCTGGAGCCGATGAATCAGACGCTATCGCTGATCCTCGATCTTGTGCGTAACTCTGCCCCGTTCCGCAAGCAAACCAGTCTCAACGGTTTTTATCAGGACAACGGCGACGACGCCGATCTTCTGCGTCTAAATTTGTCGCTTGGCGAGCAGCTTTATCCGCAAATTTCCGGGCATAAAAGCCGTTTCGCGATCCGCTTTATGCCGCTGGACAGTGAAAATGGCACCGTGCCGGAACGCCTCGATTTTGAACTGGCCTGTTGTTAAGGAGTGCCAATGTCTGACGTCACCACCGTAAACTGCCCAACCTGTGGGAAAACTGTCGTCTGGGGAGAAGTGAGTCCGTTTCGCCCGTTCTGCTGCAAGCGCTGTCAGCTCATTGATCTGGGCGAATGGGCGGCGGAAGAGAAACGAATTCCGAGCGAAGGCGACCTCTCGGATAGCGATGACTGGAGCGAAAGCCAGCAGTAACGTTCAAAGCCTGCTGGCGATTCGTTCGGCAGGCCTACATGTTTGTCGCTAAGCGGCGGATCACAGGCTCATTGGCTGGCGGGAATTTGTCGGCATCACTGACCTGAAGTTCCACCCAGTTACCCGGCTGTCCCTCTTTTCCCCAGGGTTCACCTTCCCAGCTTTCCACCAGCCAGAACCACAGCGTGATGTGCCTGTCGGGAAACTGATACTCCAGCTTATCGAACAGCGTGGCGCCAAGCGGGGTAATCCCCACCTCTTCCTGCAGCTCACGTACCAGCGCCTCTTCCGGCGTTTCTCCTGATTCGATTTTCCCGCCCGGAAACTCCCACTTGTTCGCCATATGGGCGTCAGCAGCGCGCTGGGTGATGAAGATTTGGTTTTGCGGGTTGCGAATAATCCCGACGGCAATTTGCAGTATTTTCATAGCGTCACTTCCATAAAAAAGGCGCAGATATCTGCGCCTTTTCAGTTAGTTATGTTCTTAGCTCAGGCGGCCGTGGCACGCCTTGTATTTTTTACCGGAACCACACGGGCACGGATCGTTACGACCGACTTTACGATCGCCGGTCTGCGCGGCGATCGCTGCTGCGGCTTCGCTTTCGTCAGTCTGGTGGCTCAGCTGCTGCATCTGCGCCAGACGCTCAGCTTCTTCACGGCGCTGCTGCTCCATCGCTTCCACTTCTTCCGGCATGCGCACCTGAACCTTGCTCAGGGTGCTGATCACTTCGTACTTCAGTGACTCCAGCATAGAGGCAAACATGGAGAAGGATTCACGCTTGTATTCCTGCTTCGGATCTTTCTGCGCATAGCCGCGCAGGTGGATACCCTGACGCAGGTAGTCCATCGCCGCCAGGTGCTCTTTCCACAGGGAGTCCAGCGTCTGCAGCATCACGCCTTTTTCGAAGTGACGCATCATCTCAGCGCCAACCACTTCTTCCTTACGCTTATAAACCTCCAGCGCGGTTTCAAAGATACGTTCGCGCAGGGTCTCTTCATGCAGCTCAGGCTCTTTATCCAGCCACTCTTTGATTGGCAGATCGAGATCGAAGTCGTTTTTCAGACGTTCCTGCAGGCCTTCAACGTCCCACATCTCTTCCAGAGACTGCGGTGGAATATGCGCGTCGATGGTGGCTTTGAACACATCTTCGCGGATGCTGTTGATGGTTTCGCTCACGTCGGACACGTCCAGCAGTTCGTTACGCTGGGTGTAGATCGCGCGACGCTGATCGTTGGCCACGTCATCATATTCCAGCAGCTGCTTACGAATATCGAAGTTGCGGCTTTCCACTTTACGCTGGGCGTTAGCGATCGCTTTAGTCACCCATGGGTGCTCAATGGCTTCACCAGGCTTCATGCCCAGCTTACGCATCATGCCGGACACGCGGTCGGAGGCAAAAATACGCATCAGCGCATCTTCCATAGACAGGTAGAAGCGGGAAGAACCGGCATCACCCTGACGGCCCGCACGGCCGCGCAGCTGGTTGTCGATACGACGAGATTCGTGACGCTCGGTACCGATGATGTGCAGACCACCGGATGCCAGCACCGCGTCGTGACGCACCTGCCAGTCGGCTTTGATCTGCTCGATCTGCTCTGGCGTTGGGTTTTCCAGCTCTGCGACTTCAGCCTGCCAGCTACCGCCGAGCATAATATCGGTACCACGACCCGCCATGTTGGTGGCGATGGTCACGGCTGCCGGATAGCCCGCCTGAGCAACAATGTCCGCTTCTTTAGCGTGGAACTTGGCGTTCAGAACGTTGTGCTTGATGCCTGCTTTGGTCAGCTCATTGGAAACCACCTCGGATTTCTCGATGGAGATGGTCCCCACCAGAACCGGCTGACCATTGGCAGTACGGTCGCGAATATCTTCGATGATCGCCTGAATTTTTTCCGCTTCGGTCATGTACACCAGGTCCGGCATATCCTTACGGATCATCGGACGGTTGGTTGGCACCACCACGGTATCCAGCTTGTAGATGGAGCTGAATTCAAACGCTTCGGTATCTGCGGTACCGGTCATCCCCGCCAGCTTCTCATACAGACGGAAGTAGTTCTGGAAGGTGATGGATGCCAGCGTCTGGTTTTCGTTTTGAATGTCCACGCCTTCTTTCGCTTCAACGGCCTGATGCAGACCATCAGACCAGCGACGACCCTGCATGGTACGGCCGGTGTGTTCATCGACAATGATGACTTCACCGTCTTTCACGATGTAATCAACGTCGCGGGTGAACAACGCGTGGGCACGCAGCGCGGCGGTTACGTGATGCATCAGCATAATGTTGCTCGGAGAGTACAGAGACTCACCTTCTTCCATAATGCCTTCAGCCACCAGCAGCTCTTCGATTTTCACCAGACCGCGTTCGGTCAGGTTCACCTGGCGCGCTTTTTCATCTACGGAGAAGTGGCCTTCACCCTGGAAGGTATCGGAGTCTTCTTTCTCCTGACGCAGCAGGTGTGGAATGATTTTGTCGACTTTACGGTACATGTCAGAGCTGTCTTCGGCCGGGCCGGAGATGATCAGCGGGGTACGCGCTTCATCGATCAGAATGGAGTCAACCTCATCCACCAGCGCATAGTGCAGCTTACGCTGGACGCGCTCTTCCGGGCTGAACGCCATGTTGTCGCGCAGGTAGTCGAAGCCGTATTCGTTGTTGGTGCCGTAGGTGATGTCCGCGTTGTAGGCTTCGCGCTTGGCGGGTGCCGGCAGTCCGGACATGTTGATGCCGACGGTCATGCCGAGGAATTCGAACAGCGGACGGTTGTTTTCGGCATCACGCTGGGCCAGATAGTCGTTGACGGTAACGACGTGAACGCCCTTACCGGTCAGTGCATTCAGGTAAGCCGGCAGCGTTGCGGTCAGGGTTTTACCTTCACCGGTACGCATTTCCGCGATGCAGCGTTCGTTAAGCACCATACCGCCCAGCAATTGAACGTCGAAGTGACGCATGCCGAACACACGTTTACTCGCTTCACGCACCACGGCGAATGCTTCCGGGATCAGGCTCTCTAAGGTTTCGCCTTTTTCCAGGCGTGCGCGGAACTCCGCGGTTTTCGCCTTCAGCTCATCATCAGAGAGCTTCTCCATCGCCGGTTCCATACCGTTGATGATGTTTACAGCTTTGCGCATACGGCGCAGGGTACGATCGTTACGACTACCAAAAACTTTGGTTAATAATTTGATTAGCATAATAAATTCTCAAACGCCCCAGACGGGCAGATAAATTAAGGTATTGAAAAAGGTTAATTTAGCTGAGGCATTGAGGCCCGGCACGGATGCCGTGAACCTGGCTAATCCAGGTTGAAACAGAGAATGATACAGGAGGAACAAACCAGGTTTGCGCCGTCTGACTCACGGTCACGGGCGGCTGGTTATCCTGCGTCAGAAGCGCATTAAGCGTATCGAGCAGGGCAAGATGCTGAGCCTGAACCGGCAGCGATTCTTCAGCAACAGGCATCGTCTGCGGCGCCATCGCGAACGACAGATGACGAATAACCGTGCGGATGGCGTGCTGCTGCCAGTAATCAACGGAGAAATTAGGACGACGGCTGGCTTCAAGCCACGCGAGATTAGTAAAGTTAACCCGCGTCGAGAGATCGTGTTTAGTTGTCGTGGAACGTGCTGGCGCCGCCGCTTCCGCACTGTTGCTGAGCGCAGGCAAGCCGAAACTCGCCGCGACCATCCCTAATAAGAGATGCGGCCAGAAGTAACGTCTGCCAAATTGTCGCCAGCGCGTCAGTATTCCGCTCACTTGCTCCACCACAATCGCCCGCCAGTGCAGGCTGAGTTCAATTATTCTTTTTTAGCGCCCAGATATTACCACTAAAGCCAATACGCAGCAGCAGGAATGACACCTTGCAGCAGGTAAAAACGGTCAATAATGCAGCGAACACACCGTTATTCGGCACACGACAATGGCCAGGGAATAGAGGGGCAAATCAAAGAAGGGCAGAAATAAAAACGACTGGCTTCCCTGGTCGGAGAGAGTACCAGGTGAACCAGTCGCTTTTCTTACGAAACGGCGTTAACCGTTACGCCAGGACCATAGTCGGTGCTTTGAACGCCAGCGGCAGTTCCGTTTCGTCTTCAAAGGTCACATATTCCCAGGCTTCCTGTTTTGCCAGGACGGCCTGCAACAATTTGTTGTTCAGTGCATGACCGGATTTGAACGCGGTAAATGCACCAATGATGTTGTGACCACACATGAACAGGTCGCCGATCGCATCCAGCATTTTGTGACGAACGAATTCATCTTCAAAACGCAGGCCGTCTTCGTTCAGTACGCGATAATCGTCAACAACGATGGCACAATCGAAGCTGCCGCCCAGGCACAGGCCGCGGGACTGCAGATATTCGATATCACGCATGAAGCCAAACGTACGTGCGCGGCTGATCTGGCGCATAAACGCATCAGCAGAGAAGTTCATCGCGTAGCGCTGGGTGCTTGAGTCAATCGCCGGATGGTTAAAGTCGATGGTAAAGTCCAACGAGAAACCATTGTACGGTTTGAATTCAGCCCACTTGTCGCCATCTTCGACGCGAACGGTCTCTTTGATGCGAACAAATTTCTTCGCACAGTTCAGTTCTTCGATGCCGGCATCCAGCAACAGATAAACGAACGGCGCAGCACTACCATCCATAATCGGGATTTCTGGCGCATCGACTTCAACAATAATGTTGTCGATACCCAGACCCGCCAGGGCGGCGTTCAGGTGCTCTACGGTAGAAATCCGCACGTCATGCTCGTTCACCAGACAAGTACAGAGCATTGTATCACGCACAGATTTGGCATCGGCCGGAAAATCTACCGGTGGATTCAAGTCGGTGCGACGATAGATGACCCCGGTATTGGCCGGCGCAGGGCGTAACGTCAGTGTGACTTTCTTGCCGGTATGTAAACCGACACCCGTCGCCTGAACGATACGTTTAAGTGTCCTTTGTTTGATCATCGTATAATCTCGCCAAATTAACTATCCAACCGAGAGTGTATATCACTAACGGTGGGCCAGTTTAGCACAAAGAGCGCAAATCCCCAAATTCCAGCCAATTCTTAGTCAGCTTGCTTACGCAGGAACGCCGGGATGTCCAGATAATCTGGCTCTTTTGCCGTTTGCGGCGTTGGGTCGTTCACCACTTTCGCGGCTGGTTTTTGCTCCTGAGTCAGAGGAGACATACCGTGCTGCTGGTAACGATCCATTACCGGTTGCTGAGTCTGCTTGTTGGTCACGAGGGTGATCTCAGGACGCTTGTCCATACCGATACCGGTCGCAACAACGGTAACACGCAGCTCGTCGTTCATTTCCGGGTCAAGGGAAGTACCGATTACCACGGTCGCGTTGTCAGAGGCGAACGCGCGGATGGTATTACCCACGGTTTCGAACTCATCCAGACGCAGGTCAAAGCCAGCGGTAATGTTGACCAGCACGCCGCGCGCACCGGACAGATCGATATCTTCCAGCAGTGGAGAAGAGATAGCCATTTCAGCCGCTTCTTCCGCACGGTCTTCACCGCTCGCCACGCCAGAGCCCATCATCGCGTAGCCCATTTCGGACATCACGGTGCGAACGTCTGCAAAGTCAACGTTCATCAGGCCAGGACGGGTAATCAGTTCTGCGATACCCTGGACCGCGCCTTTCAGCACGTCGTTTGCTGCGCCGAAGGCGTCCAGAAGGGAAATACCGCGACCCAGAACTTTCAGCAGCTTGTCGTTCGGGATGGTGATCAGCGAGTCAACATGCTTGGACAGCTCGGTGATACCCTGCTCCGCGAAAGCCATACGCTTCTTGCCTTCAAAATTGAAAGGCTTGGTCACGACAGCAACGGTCAGGATACCTAAATCTTTAGCGACTTCAGCGACGACAGGTGCTGCACCGGTACCGGTACCGCCGCCCATGCCTGCTGCGATGAAGACCATGTCCGCACCTTCCAGTGCAGCACGCAGGGCTTCACGATCTTCTTCAGCCGCGTTGCGACCGACTTCCGGGTTAGCCCCAGCGCCAAGCCCTTTGGTGATGCCACCGCCGATCTGGATAGTCTGGCCAACTGCCGTTTTACGCAGTGCCTGCGCATCGGTGTTAACTGCGAAGAATTCAACACCTTCAATGCGTTCACGCACCATATGCTCTACGGCGTTACCGCCGCCGCCACCGACGCCGATGACTTTAATCACCGCGTCGTTGGTCAGTTCCATAGGTTCAAACATAATTTCTCTCTCCGTTGTGCCTGTCGCCCGAGACCGCTAATTCTCTCCGGTCTCTTTAAAAAATTAAAACTCTTTTCGCAGCCAGTTGTTCAGTCGTTTGACCCACGACCCCACTGAGACGCGTTTTTCCACTTCTGCTTCACCACTGAGATGAGATTCCTTCCCGTAGTGAAGCAGGCCCACAGCCGTTGAATAGTACGGCTCCTGAGCATAATCCGTTAAACCGGTAATATTCAGCGGCGCACCAATACGCACCTGCGTATGGAACACGCGCTGAGCGCAGGCCGCAAGACCTTCAATTTGCGCTGCACCGCCGGTTAATACAATCCCCGCCGCAAGATGATGCTTAACGCCCTGCTGACGAAGCTGTTCCTGAAGCTGTAAAATCTCTTCGTTGACCAGGTTGAGCAGCTCGGTATAGCGCGGCTCAATTACCTCTGCCAACGTCTGGCGCTGCAGGCTACGCGTCGGACGGCCGCCCACGCTCGGCACCTCAACGCTCTCATCTTTACCAACGATAGACCCCAGCGCACAGCCGTGGCGCACTTTAATCGCTTCTGCATCGCTCGGTGGCGTACCAAAAGCGTAAGCAATATCGCTGGTCACGACATTCCCTGCGTAAGGGATCACTTTGGTGTGGCGCAGCGCACCGCCGGTATACACGGCCATGTCCATTGTACCACCACCGATATCCACCACACAGACACCCAGTTCACGTTCGTCTTCGGTCAGCACGGAATAACTTGCCGCCAGACCGGCGAAAATAAGTTGGTCAACTTTCAGGCCACAACGTTCAACGGCTTTTACGATGTTCTTCGCCATATCGTTGTGACATGTGATCAGGTGCACTTTTGCCTGCATACGCACGCCAGATAGACCAACCGGGTTCTTGATCCCTTCCTGGTAGTCAATCGCATATTCCTGCGGGATCACGTGCAGCACGCGATGCTCATCGCGAACGCGCACGGACTTCGCCGTATGCACAACGTTTTCAACGTCTTCCTGCGTCACTTCTTCTTCAGAAATCGGCACCATACCGATTTCGTTCTGGCAGCTAATGTGCTTGCCAGAAAGGGCCAGATAGACAGAAGAAATCTGGCAATCTGCCATTAATTCAGCCTGGTCGATGGCGCGCTGTACGCATTTCACCACCGACTCAAGGTCGTTTACCCCACCTTTATCCATACCACGGGACGGGCAACTGCCCACGCCAATGATATTGACCATACCGTCGGGCAGAACTTCCCCTACTAAAGCGGCAACCTTCGCGGTGCCAATCTCCAGTCCAACTACCAGTTTTCTGTCCGTCGCCTTGATCATTGTTGTTCTGCCTGTACCTGTGCCTGATTCTGTTGCTGATTAGGTTCCTCGACCGGAGCCGGCTCCCAACCGACTGCTGCGCCTGAGTCATAGCGCAAATCAACGTAGCTTATCCGTTTGCCGTCCGCCTGCGCCTGCTGTTGTAAAACCGGGTAAAGTTCTACAAAACGCGCAAGACGTTTCATTGTGTCGCCGCGTCCCAGGTTGAGCTTAATGCCGTTCGTCAACGTCAGCTGCCAGGAGCGGCGCGCCGTCATCGCAGCATCTTTTAACGTAAACCTGTCCTTCGCCAGCACCTGCCCCATTTCACGAAAACCCTGCAATACTTCGTTTTCGCTGCCTTCAGGGCCATACAACATCGGTAAATTTTGCTTGTTGACACGATCGCTCGGGACGCTGAAGGAATTTCCATCTACGTCAACCATGTGCTGATCATTCCAACGCGCAATGGGCACATATTCAACCAGATGAATCTTCAATTCATCAGGCCATTGTTTTCTGACACTCGCCTGTTTTATCCATGGCAGACGTTCAATCTGGCTCTGGATAATATTGACGTCCTGCGTCATAAAGGTGCCGGGCGATCCCAGCGCCAGAATAGACTGGCGAATATCATCGTTACGCGTGTAGTGACGCTCGCCGGTCACCACCAGCTTTGACAGCGGCAACCGCTGTGCGTCTTCCATCCAGCCCAGCACCATCCAGCCGCTGATAAACACGGTGCACAGCACCCCGAGCAGGAAAATTATCCCTGCAAGACGCGTTCCATTACTCCGGCGTGAAGAAGTGTATTCTTCTTCGTCATCGCGGTTGCGCGTGTTCAATGCAGCCTGAGACATATCAGCCCGCCTGGTCCAGAATACGTACGACTAACTGCGAGAAGCTCATTCCCGCCTGACGCGCCGCCATCGGCACAAGGCTGTGGCTGGTCATTCCCGGAGAGGTATTGGCTTCCAGCAGATAAAACTGCCCGTCATTGTCCTGCATCACATCAATGCGTCCCCAGCCGCTGCAGCCCAAAACATTCCAGGCTTTAAGCACCAGGGACTGTAATTCGGCTTCGCGCTCTGCTTCAAGACCACAAGGGCAGAAATATTGCGTCTCATCAGAGAGATACTTCGCCTCATAATCATAGAAGACTCCGGCGGGTTGGATGCGAATTGACGGTAAAATTTCTTCGCCAAGCATCGCGACGGTAAATTCCGGCCCGCTGAGCCATTTTTCAATCAGAACTTCTTCATCGTGTTGAAATGCCAGCGCTAAAGCAGATGTTAAATCTTCAGCTTTATCGACCTTTGACATCCCGACGCTCGACCCTTCCCTGCTCGGCTTTACAATAACCGGTAAGCCCAGTGCCGCAATGCGTGTATTAACGTTGTCCGACAGGCCCAATTCAAATTCGCCGCGCGTCAGCGCCACCCACGGCGCAACGGGTAAACCCGCTCCCTGCCAGAGTAACTTACTGCGCAGTTTATCCATAGAGATGGCGGATGCCATCACGCCGCTGCCGGTGTAAGGCAGGCCGATCAGCTCCAGAAGCCCTTGCAGGGTTCCGTCTTCACCGCCACGACCATGTAACGCGATAAAGACCTTATCGAAGCCCATCGCTTTTAATTGCGTCACGTCGACCTCTTTTGGATCGACAATATGTGCGTTTACGCCGCCTTCACGCAGACCCGCCAGCACGGCAGCGCCGGAATTCAGAGAAACCTCGCGCTCGGCGGAGTTGCCGCCAGAGAGGACTGCAATCTTATCAGCCATGATGCTCATCCTCCTGGGTTTGCGGCTTCAGTTTGATTTCAGCTAAGGTACGGGCGATCTTGCCGATATTTCCCGCACCCTGAATCAGGATGAGATCGTTTCCGGTCAGGACCGGTGCCAGAATTTCCGCCACCTGTGCCGGGTCAGAAACCAGAATAGGGTCAACTTTACCGCGCCCGCGGATGGTACGACACAGGGAACGGCTGTCTGCGCCTGGAATTGGCGTTTCGCCAGCGGCGTAAACATCCAGCATCAGCAGGGTATCCACCTGTGACAGCACGCTGGCGAAATCGTCATACAGATCGCGGGTACGCGTGAAGCGGTGCGGCTGGAAGATCATCACCAGATTCTTCTCCGGCCAGCCCGCGCGTGCGGCTTTGATGGTCGCGTCCACTTCCGTCGGATGGTGACCGTAGTCGTCCACCAGCATCGCGGTACCTGGCTTACCATTCACCGCATCCAGCGGGAACTCGCCGAGGAAGTCGAAGCGACGCCCCGTCCCCTGGAAGCTTTCCAGCGCACGCAGGATCGCCTCATCATCAATGCCTTCTTCCGTCGCAACAGCCACGGCCGCTGCGGCGTTAAGTGCGTTATGGCGCCCTGGCGCATTCAGCGTGACGTGCAGCAGCTCTTTGTCCTGACGCGCCAGAGTGAAATGCCCCTGCGCACCAATCTGTTTGTACTCTTCCACGCGGACGTCAGCGTCTTCGCTGAAGCCGTAGGTGGTGATTTGACGACCGACGCGCGGCAGCAGCTCGCGGATCACCGGGTCGTCCACGCACATCACCGCGCGACCATAAAACGGCAGGTTGTGCAGGAAGTTGATGAAGGTCTGCTTTAAGTTTTCGAAGTCGCCCTGGTAGGTATCCATATGGTCAGCTTCGATATTGGTGACAATCGCCACCATCGGCTGCAGGTGCAGGAACGACGCGTCGCTCTCATCCGCTTCCGCAATCAGATAACGGCTGTGGCCCAGACGCGCATGGACGCCTGCGGCTTTCACCAGACCGCCGTTGACAAACGTCGGATCGAGACCCGCTTCCGCATAAATGCTGGAAACCATCGCCGTGGTCGTGGTTTTACCGTGGGTACCGGCAATCGCAATGCCGTGACGGAACCGCATCAGTTCCGCCAGCATTTCTGCGCGGCGGATCACCGGAATGCGCGCTTCGTGCGCAGCAACGATTTCCGGATTGTCAGAGGAGATGGCGCTCGATACCACCACCACGCTTGCATCGCGCACGTTTTCCGGGCGATGGTTGAAATAGATAGTCGCCCCAAGCGACGCCAGCTGCTGCGTGACAGGGTTTGGCGCCAGGTCAGACCCGCTGATCTGATAACCTTCGTTAGCTAACACTTCGGCAATACCGCCCATGCCGGCACCACCGATGCCAACAAAGTGAATGTGCCGGACGCGACGCATCTCGGGCACGATTGAACGCAGTTTTGCCAGTTGTTGTGTATTCATTCTCTAAACGCCATCGACTACTTAAAATTCGTGCAGCGCAACACGCGCTGCGAGGGTTAAGCCTGGGCTGCCAGGCTCACTTCTTTTGCCACCCGTTCTGTCGCATCCGGGATAGCGGCAGCGCGCGCGCGCTGTGCCATCTCCAGCAGTGCGTCTCTGTTCCAGCCCGCCAGGGTGGTGGCGACCGCATCGGCGGTAAAGTGTGGCTGCTCAAAAATTTTCGCCGCGCCGGCTTTCTCAAGCGGCAGCGCGTTCCAGTACTGCTGTCGGTCTTTGTGCTGGAACGGCACGAACAGCGCTGGCAAGCCGGCGGCGGCGATTTCGCTCACCGTCAGCGCGCCAGAGCGGCAGACCACGACATCGGCCCAGGCATAGGCTGCGGCCATATCGTCAATAAATTCCGTCACTTTATGCTGCGGCTGGCCTTCATCAGCGTACGCCTGCTCAACGGTCTGCTGAGCGCCTTTACCGCTTTGGTGCCAGATAGTCACGGCATCACCCAGCTTTGCCGCCACCTGCGGCATTGTCTGATTCAGAATGCGCGCACCCTGAGAACCACCAACGACCAAAACACGAACCGGGCCTTCACGTCCCGCCAGGCGGGCATCCGGTAGAGGCAGCGCCAGCACGTCGACGCGCACCGGGTTACCCACCACGTCCGCTTTCGGAAACGCGCCGGGAAACGCCTGCATCACTTTGGTGGCGATTTTCGCCAGCCACTTGTTGGTCAGACCCGCAATACCGTTCTGCTCGTGCAGAACAACGGGAATGCCTAACGACCACGCGGCCAGCCCGCCGGGACCAGAAACATAGCCGCCCATACCCAGCACCACATCGGGCTTAAAGCGCTTCATGATGGTGCGCGCCTGACGCCAGGCATTAAAAATACGCACCGGCGCCAGCAGCATGGCCTTGAGGCCTTTGCCTCGCAGGCCGGAAATACGAATAAAGTCGATCTCAATACCATGCTTCGGTACCAGGTCGGCTTCCATGCGGTCTGCGGTTCCCAGCCAGCGTACCTGCCAGCCCTGCTCCATTAAATGGTGCGCAACCGCCAGCCCCGGGAACACGTGTCCACCGGTACCGCCTGCCATCACCATTAACCGCTTCGGTTGATTCATCGTGAACCTCGTGTAAACGCCTGGGCTTTCTCCAGACGCGTCTCATAATCTATGCGTAACAAAAACATAATGGCCGTCGACATGATCAACAGGCTCGAACCACCATAGCTGATCAGCGGCAACGTCAGACCTTTGGTCGGCAGCATACCCGCTGCGGCCCCGACGTTAACCAGCGCCTGGAAGCTAAACCAGATACCAATTGAGCAGGCTAAGAAGCCTGAGAAGCGGTGATCGATCTCCAGCGCTTTTCGGCCAATCGACATGGCGCGGAAAGCGACGAAGAATACCATTAAAAGCGCTAATACCACACCGATATAACCCAGTTCTTCCCCAATAATGGAGAAGATGAAGTCGGTGTGCGCCTCCGGTAAATACTCCAGTTTCTGCACCGAGTTGCCCAGGCCTTGTCCCCAGACTTCACCGCGGCCAAACGCCATCAGCGACTGCGTCAGCTGGTAACCGCTACCGAACGGATCTTCCCACGGGTTCCAGAACGAGGTCACGCGGCGGATACGGTAAGGCTCGGCGAGGATCAGCAGCACCACCGCTGAAATCCCCATCCCGATGATGGCGATGAACTGCCACAGCTTGGCCCCTGCCAGGAACAGCATCGCCAGCGTGGTGACAAACAGTACGACAACGGTCCCGAGGTCAGGCTGCGCCAGCAGCAGGATCGCCAGCACCAGAATGACGCCCATCGGCTTTAAGAAGCCGCGAAGGTTGTTACGCACCTCATCGACTTTTCGCACCAGGTAGTTTGCCAGGTAGCAGAATAACGAAAGCTTGGTGAACTCCGCAGGCTGAATACGCAGCGGTCCGAAGGCGATCCAGCGTGAAGCCCCGTTAACGGAGCTCCCGACAACCAGCACGATCAGCAGCATGATAATGGAGGCGATGAGCATCGCGGTACTGTGGCGCTGCCAGAACGCCATCGGCAGACGAAGCGTTACCAGCGCCAGGCAGAACGCCAGAATGATGTACAGCCCGTCACGCTTGGCGAACAGGAAGGGATCGTTCGCCAGACGCTGTCCAACGGGCATAGAGGCCGACGTCACCATGATAAAGCCGATCGCCGCCAGCCCCAGCGTCAGCCAGAACAGGGTGCGGTCGTACATAATCAGGCTATCGGAATCTTTATCCCGGGAAGCCATCACCCAGCCTTTCAGCGCCGCAAACAGCCACACCAGAATTCCAAATCCTGGCAGGCGCGGCATTTTCAGGCGAGGGAGAGATAAACGCATCAGCCTAACTCCTTCGCAAGGCGGGTAAAGACATCGCCACGCTGTTCGAAATTCTTAAACTGATCGAGGCTGGCGCACGCCGGGGAGAGCAGAACCATGTCGCCAGGCTGCACGCGCGGGGCAATCAGGCGCATCGCCTGTTCCATCGTTTCAGTTTGCTCAGCAACCTCCGGGCGTAGTTCAGCCAACTCGCTGCCGTCACGGCCAAAGCAGTACAGGCGGATGTTATCGCCGGTGAGGTACTGTTTCAGGGAGGAGAAATCAGCAGATTTGCCGTCGCCACCCAACAGAAGATGCAGGGTGCCGTCAACGTGCAGACCGTTCAGCGCGGCCTCCGTGCTTCCCACGTTGGTCGCTTTGGAGTCGTTAATCCAGCGCACGCCGTTATGCTCCAGCGCCAGCTGGAAACGGTGTGCCAGGCCGGAAAACGTGGTCAACGCTTTCAGGCTGGAAGAGCGCGGCAGCCCTACGGCATCTGCCAGCGCCAGCGCCGCCAGGGCATTGGTATAGTTGTGCTGGCCGGAAAGCTTCATCTCCTTCACGTTCAGCACTTTTTCACCTTTCACGCGCAGCCAGGTTTCGCCCAGCTGGCGGTTCAGATGATAATCACCCATGGTGATACCAAAGCTGATGCAGCGCTCGTCCGCGCCGCGCACCGGCATGGTCAGAGCGTCGTCGGCGTTAACCACGCAAACTTTGGCATTTTCGTAAACACGCAGCTTGGCCGCGCGATACTGCTGCAGACCAAATGGGTACCGATCCATATGATCTTCCGTCACGTTGAGGATCGTTGCCGCCTCCGCATGCAGGCTGGAGGTGGTTTCAAGCTGGAAGCTGGAAAGTTCCAGAACGTACAGCTCGCAGCCTTTGTCCAGCAGCATCAGCGCGGGCAGACCGATATTGCCGCCTACTCCTACGTTCATGCCTGCGGCTTTCGCCATTTCACCCACCAGGGTAGTGACGGTGCTTTTGCCGTTAGAACCGGTGATCGCGATAACCGGCGCCTGCGCTTCGCGGCAGAACAGCTCGATATCGCCGACAATCTCAACGCCCGCATCCGCAGCTGCGCTCAGTGAAGGGTGCGCCAGCGCCATACCCGGGCTGGCGACAATCAGATCGGCTGCCAGCAGCCAGTCATCATTCAGACCACCAAGGTGACGTTCAACCTGTTCCGGCAGTTTGTCCAGACCCGGCGGAGAGACACGCGTATCCATCACACGCGGCGTCACGCCGCGCGCAAGGAAAAAGTCCACGCAGGAGAGGCCAGTGAGGCCTAACCCGATGATAACGACTTTTTTACCCTGGTAATCTGCCATGATTAACGTACCTTCAGCGTTGCCAGGCCAATCAGCACCAGCATCAGCGAAATAATCCAGAAGCGCACAATCACGCGCGGCTCCGGCCAGCCTTTCAGTTCATAGTGGTGGTGGATCGGCGCCATACGGAAGATGCGCTGACCGCGCAGCTTGAAGGAGCCGACCTGCAAAATCACCGACAGGGTTTCAACCACAAACACGCCGCCCATGATCACCAGCAGGAACTCCTGACGCAGCAGCACGGCGATAATGCCGAGCGCGCCGCCCAGCGCCAGAGAACCGACGTCACCCATAAAGACCTGCGCCGGATAGGTGTTGAACCAGAGGAAGCCCAGCCCCGCGCCGACTATCGCCGTACAGACGATCACCAGCTCACCCGCGTGACGCAGATAAGGAATGTGCAGGTAGTTAGCAAAGTTCATGTTACCGGTCGCCCACGCCACCAGCGCAAAACCAGCCGCCACGAAGACGGTTGGCATAATCGCCAGACCATCCAGGCCATCGGTCAGGTTAACGGCGTTACCGGTACCAACAATTACAAAGTAGGCCAGCAGGATGTAGAACAGCCCCAGCTGCGGCATCACGTCTTTAAAGAACGGCACCACCAGTTCGGTGGCGGGCGTATCTTTTCCTGCCAGATACAGCGCGAAGGCGACGCCCAGCGCAATCACTGACATCCAGAAATACTTCCAGCGGGCAATCAGGCCCTTCGTGTCTTTGCGGACGACTTTACGGTAATCATCCACAAACCCGATAATGCCGTAGCCCACCAGTACGGTCAGCACGCACCAGACGTACGGGTTAGACGGATAGGCCCACAGCAGTACGGAAACGACGATCGCGGTCAGGATCATGATCCCGCCCATCGTCGGCGTACCGCGCTTGCTGAAGTGCGACTCCGGACCGTCGTTACGTACGACCTGGCCGAAAGAGAGTTTTTGCAGACGGGCAATCATGCGCGGGCCCATCCACAACGAGATGAACAGCGCAGTCAGCAGGCTGACGATGGCGCGAAACGTCAGATACGAAAAGACGTTAAAGCCTGAATAATATTTGACCAAATGTTCGGCCAGCCAAACTAACATGTCCCGTTCTCCTGTAATGCGTGCACAACCTCTTCCATGGCGGCACTACGTGAACCTTTCACTAACACTGTCACAATTTGTTTTTCTGTAATTAATGCCTTAAGGCGCTCAATCAACGCGGCTTTGTCGGCAAAATGTTCGCCAACGCCGCTGGCATGGCTAATCGCCTGGCTCAGTTTTCCTGCGCTCAGCACGCAGTCCAGCCCCGCCGCTTTCGCCGCTTCACCCACCTGGGTATGACAGGCTTCGCTTTCATCGCCCAGCTCCGCCATGTCGCCAACCACCATGACGCGGTAGCCCGGCATTTCAGATAGCACCTGCACCGCCGCCGTCATTGAGCCGACGTTCGCGTTGTAGGAGTCATCCAGCAGTAATTTGTTTTCTGCAAGCGGGATCGGGTACAGGCGTCCCGGCACGGCTTTCAAATTCGCCAGCCCGGTTTTAATCGCCTCGTGTGACGCTCCCACCGCCGTCGACAAGGCCGCTGCCGCCAGCGCGTTGGCGATGTTATGGCGTCCCGGCAGCGGTAACAGCACGTCTACGTCACCCGTTGGGGTAGCAAGCGTGAATTCCGTACCGTGCGACGTCACATGGATATTGGTCGCGGTAAAGTCACTGTTGGCCGCGTTCGGCGAGAAGCGCCAGGTTTTACGCGAGCCAATGATGCTCTGCCAGTTCAGCCAGTCGTTGTTGTCGGCATTGAGAATGGCAATGCCGTCAGCAGGCAGACCGGTATAGATTTCGCCTTTCGCTTTTGCCACGCCTTCCAGCGAGCCAAAGCCTTCCAGATGTGCTGCCGCAAGGTTATTCACCAGCGCCGCTTCCGGGCGAGTCAGGCTCACGGTCCAGGCGATTTCGCCCTGGTGGTTTGCCCCTAACTCGATCACCGCAAATTCATGCTCTTTGGTCAGGCGAAGTAATGTCATCGGCACGCCGATGTCATTATTGAGGTTGCCTGCGGTATAAAGCGTATTACCGCACTGGCTGAGGATGGCCGCCGTCATCTCTTTCACTGACGTTTTGCCCGATGACCCGGTCAGCGCGACAACGCGAGCAGGCACCTGCTGACGAACCCAGGCGGCCAGTTCACCGAACGCGAGACGCGTATCGTTCACCACAATCTGCGGCAAATCGATATCCAGCCTGCGGCTGACCAGCAGCGCGCCAGCGCCGTTTTCTTTGGCCTGTCCGGCAAAATCATGCGCGTCAAAACGTTCGCCTTTCAGCGCCACAAACAGACAGCCCGCGGTCACTTTGCGGGTGTCGGTGGTGACCGCGTCAATGGTCAGATCCTGGCCCAGCAGCTCTCCGTGCAGTACCGCAGCGGCCTGGCTTAAGGTGATGCTAATCATGCGACGACTCCCAGCAGACCCGCTGCCGTTACGCGGTCGGAGTAGTCCAGACGACGATTGCCAACAATCTGATAGTCTTCATGACCTTTACCGGCCAGCAGAACGACATCATTTTCTTTTGCCTGCATGATGGTGTTTGTCACGGCTTCCGCGCGGCCTTCCACCACACGGGCGCGACCGGCGTCCAGCATACCCGCCAGAATGTCGTTGATGATGGCGCGCGGCTCTTCGGTACGCGGATTGTCATCGGTGACCACAGGAATGTCCGCGAACTGCTCCGCAATGGCGCCCATCAGGGGGCGTTTACCTTTGTCGCGATCGCCACCGCAGCCGAAGACGCACCAGAGTTTACCGGTGCAGTGCAGGCGTGCCGCTTCCAGCGCTTTTTCCAGCGCATCCGGCGTGTGGGCATAATCGACAACCACGGTCGGTTTGCCCGGCGCGCTAAACACTTCCATACGGCCACAAACCGGCTGGAGACGCGCTGACGTTTTCAGCAGTTCCGCCATCGGATAACCCAGCGCCAGCAGCGTTGCCAGCGCCAGCAGCAGGTTGCTGACGTTGAACGCCCCCATCAGGCGGCTTTCGATTTCACCGTCACCCCAGGAAGAGGCAAAGCGGATCGTCGCGCCACTGTCGTGATAGTTAACGTCTACGGCCTTCAGCCAGCGGCCGTGGCAGTTCGTATTGATATGGTCTTCCATCGACACCGCTACCGCGTCTGGCAGCTTCGCAAGCCAGCGGCGGCCCACTTCGTCGTCGGCATTGATAATGGCCTGGCCGTAATGGTGAGTAGAGAACAGCAGCCATTTGGCGGCTTCGTAGTGTTCCATATCACCATGATAATCAAGGTGATCGCGGCTCAGGTTGGTGAACACTGAAGCAGCAAACTTCAGTGCCGCGACGCGGTGCTGTACCAGGCCGTGCGAAGAAACTTCCATTGCGGCAAAGGTTGCCCCTTGCCCTGCCAGACCGGCAAGCACGTGCTGTACGTCAACCGCCGAACCGGTGGTGTTTTCCGTCGGGCTCACTTTGCCCAGCAGGCCGTTACCCACGGTACCCATCACCGCGCCGGTTTCACCCAGCAGCTGAGCCCACTGCGCCATCAGCTGCGTGGTGGTGGTTTTTCCGTTCGTGCCCGTCACGCCAACCAGACGCAGTTGGTCGGAAGGTTCGTGATAAAAACGTCCCGCCAGTGCAGAGAGACGCTCATTCAACTGGCTGAGATAGATAACCGGCACCCCGTGCATTTCACGGATCTCACCGTCGGTTGCCTCGTCTTTAGCCTCAGCAATAATGGCAGCCACACCTTGCGCAATCGCCTGCGGGATATAACGACGCCCGTCCGCCTGATGACCAACCACCGCCACAAAAAGATCGCCAGAAGCAGCCACGCGGCTGTCCAGTACCATCTCTCGCAGTGCTCGCTCCGGTGCATTTGGCACCCACGGAGCAAGAAGGTCGCGCAAATTACGATCTGCCACCTGTACCCTCGCCTTGATTAATTACAAATTCACTTTTTTCGCCCGTCGCCAGCGCATCTGGTTCAACGTTCATGGTGCGTAACACGCCGCCCATGATGGCGCCAAACACAGGCGCGGAAACGGCGCCGCCGTAGTATTTACCCGCCTGTGGATCGTTAATCACGACCACCAGCGCAAAACGCGGATTGCTAGCAGGCGCAACGCCTGCGGTATAGGCAATGTATTTGTTGATGTAGCGGCCGTCTGGCCCCACCTTTTTCGCCGTACCGGTTTTAATGGCGATGCGATAGCCTTTGATGGCCGCCTTCACGCCGCCGCCGCCCGGCAGCGCCACGCTTTCCATCATGTGCACAACGGTACGAACGATGGATTCCGGGAAGATACGCTCGCCCGGAACCGGTGGATCAACTTTGGTGATGGAGAGCGGGCGATAGACGCCGTAGCTGCCAATCGTTGCGTAGACTCGCGCTAACTGTAACGGGGTTACCATTAGCCCGTAGCCGAAAGAGAAGGTGGCCCTCTCTATGTCAGACCACCGTTGTTTTTGAGGATATAAGCCACTGCGTTCTCCGACCAACCCCAAATTGGTCGCCTTTCCAAGTCCAAAACGTGAGTAAGTCTCTACTAACGCTGAGGACGGCATCGCTAACGCCAGCTTTGAAACACCGACGTTACTCGACTTCTGTAACACCCCGGTCAGGGTCAATTCGCTGTAGCGCGCCACGTCTTTAATCTCGTGGCCGTTAATACGGTAAGGGATCGTGTTCAGGACCGTGTTTTCATTGACGATACCGCGCTGAAGCGCCGTCATCACCACCATCGGCTTCACCGTGGAGCCAGGTTCGAACACGTCGGTAATCGCCCGGTTACGCATCGCATCTTTTGCGGTGCCGGTAAAGTTGTTCGGGTTGTAGGAAGGACTGTTGGCCATAGCCAGCACTTCTCCGGTGCTGACATCCACCAGCACGGCGCTGCCGGATTCTGCCTTGTTAAACGCCACGGCGTTGTTCAGCTCGCGGTAGACCAGCGCCTGCAGGCGCTCGTCGATACTCAGAGCCAGGTTGTGCGCCGCCTGGCTGTCCGTAGAGGAGATATCTTCAATGACGCGCCCGTAGCGGTCCTTACGCACAATTCGCTCGCCAGGCTGGCCGGTGAGCCACTTATCGAAGCTTTTTTCAACGCCTTCAATCCCCTGGCTGTCGACGTTGGTGAAGCCGATGAGGTGAGCGGTTACTTCGCCGGACGGATAGTAACGACGGGATTCTTCGCGCAGATGAATGCCCGGCAGCTTCAGTTTTCGAATGTAGTCCGCCATGTCGGGGTTAACCTGGCGCGCCAGATAGATAAAACGCCCTTTCGGGTTCGCGTTGACGCGGGAGGCTAGCTGATCCAGCGGCATTTTGAGCGCATCTGAAAGCGCTTTCCAGCGGTTATCAAGCGTGATGCCACCGGCGTCGTGCAGCTCTTTCGGGTCGGCCCAAATCGCTTTCACCGGCACGCTCACCGCCAGCGGGCGACCTGAACGGTCAGTGATCATTCCGCGAGAAGTCGACACTTCCTGAACGCGAAGGGAGCGCATATCTCCCTGGCGTACCAGCATGTCAGGGGCGATGATTTGCAACCACGCCACGCGTCCCAGCAGGAAACCCAGCGCCAGTAAAATGCAGCCGCAAAGCAACGCAAAACGCCAACTGATGAAGTTGGCCTGTTCTTCCTGACGTTTTGGTTTAAGCGTTTTTGCCGCTGCTTTCATGCGTCGCGTGTTCCCTTATTTTTGTACTACGATATTTTCCTGGGAAGGATCAACATGCTGCAGTTGCAGCTTTTCCGTTGCGATCCGTTCAACCCGGCTGTGATCGCCGAGTGCGTTTTCTTCAAGGATCAGATTTCGCCATTCAATATCCAGCGCATCGCGTTCCAGCACCAGCTGCTCGCGTTGCGCAGTCAATAAACGTGTATGGTGAGCTGTGGTCACCACCGTAACTGCCGTAACAATGATGCAAATGAACAGGCAGAGTGGCAGTTTCCCGAATCGCAAAAGATCGTCGCCGATCACGCCAGGCAAGGCATGGCGCTCGTTGCTTCCTAACGATCCCTTAACTTTGCTTAGGGTTTCTGTCACTCTGCCGATCATGCGTTCGTCCTCTCTGCAACTCGCAGCACTGAACTACGGGCACGTGGATTCTCTGCCACCTCTTCTTCGCCCGGCATCAACTTGCCTAATGCTCGCAACTGACGGCCCCCCAGCTTCCTGAGTTGTTCTTCCGTCATCGGCAGCCCCGCTGGAACCTGAGGACCGCGGCTCTGTTCACGCATGAAGCGTTTTACTATGCGGTCTTCCAGCGAATGGAAGCTGATGATGGATAACCGCCCACCCGGGGCCAGCACGTCGAGCGAGCTTTTTAGCGCCAGCTCTATTTCCTCCAGTTCACTGTTTACCCAGATGCGAACCGCCTGGAAGGTACGGGTCGCGGGATGTTTGTGCTTATCCTTTACCGGCGTCGCCGCCGCAATCACTTCGGCCAGCTCTTTGGTGCGGGTCATTGGCTCAACGCGGTTGCGCTCAACGATGGCGCGCGCAATGCGCTTGCCAAAACGTTCTTCGCCGAAGGTTTTGATCACCCAGGCAATATCTGCTTCGTCAGCGGTCTGCAGCCATTCGGCGGCAGACTGGCCGCGCGTCGGGTCCATACGCATGTCCAGCGGACCGTCGCGCATAAAGGAGAAGCCGCGTTCTGCATCATCAAGCTGGGGTGAAGATACGCCAAGATCGAGAAGAATCCCGTCGATCTTGCCCGTGAGATCGCGCTCGGCCACGTAATCCGCGAGCGCAGAAAAAGGTCCATGCACGATGGAAAAGCGTGGGTCATTGATGGTCTGTGCCACGGCAATCGCCTGCGGATCGCGATCGATTGCCAGCAGTCGCCCTTCCTCTCCAAGCTGGGAGAGGATCAAACGCGAGTGACCACCGCGACCAAACGTGCCATCAATGTAGATGCCATCCGGACGAATATTCAGGCCGTTCACGGCCTCGTCCAGTAACACCGTTTTATGTTTATAATTTTCCATCATATTTATAGAGACAAGTCCTGCAGCCGTTCCGATAAAGTTGCGGAATCAGACTGCTCAGCGTCGATATCTTCCTTGACCTGTTGATACCAGGTCGTTTCGTCCCACAGTTCAAACTTGTTGAACTGCCCGACCAGCATCACTTCTTTGGTCAGACCGGCATGTTGCCGCAGCACGGGCGCAATCAGTAATCGCCCGGCGTTATCCATCTGACATTCACTGGCATGTCCCAATAACAGCCGCTGCACGCGGCGCTCTTGCGGGTTCATGCTCGACAGTCGCGACAGCTTTTGCTCAATGATTTCCCATTCAGGTAAGGGGTAAAGCAGCAGGCAGGGGGAGTTGATGTCAATGGTGCAAACCATTTGACCCGAAGCATTCTCAATCAGCTGGTCGCGGTATCGGGTTGGTACCGATAAACGCCCCTTGCTGTCGAGATTGACTAACGTTGCTCCACGGAACATGCCAGTCTCACCCCTCCTCACCACTTTAACCCACAAATTCCCACCTGAAGGAGTTTACGGAGCGAGGGAAAAGCTTGTCAAGCCAGGACTCTCCCTATACGAGGCTGTACGCCCACTATTTACAGAGATAAACAGTCCCGGTTAATAACTGCACAACTGGCGAGGCAAAATTAACGTTATGAATATTTGTAAGAAAAAAACCGAATATGCACACTAGCGTTAAGGCTCACTCAATATCATCGCAGATAAATATAAAGTGTCAGTTTGCGACGCGGGCAGCATTTTATGACAGATTGTCAGGGGATGACAGCGCCAGATTCGCTCAATCGGTCGGTAGAAGCGGCGGTTGCGTTGCTGGCCGGTCGGGGGGAAGAAAAAACGTCTGAATATTCATCGACCGAAGAGGGTTTGTAACAAAGTAATACAAAGAGAGGCGTCTAAAAATCGCTTCATGATTCTTTAAGGGCCATTTAAAACGGCAAAATGAATTAAGAAAAATAGTAGATTAGGATCTCTCAAGAATTATCCTAATTTCTCTGCGGGAATTAACTCGACGAATAATTCCAGTAAAAAGGGCGGTTTTTCGCCGCCCCGTCATTTCATTTATGGCGGCTCAAAATTCCGCGATGATAGAGATTACGTTTGATACGCGTCAGACCCGGCTTCGGTTTGCGCGGCTCATCCAGGCTCGCCAGAACAATCTCCAGGACGCGTTCAGCTACATCTCGGTGACGCTGGGCCACCGCCAGCACCGGGCACTGAAGGAAATCGAGAAGCTCGTTATCCCCAAACGTGGCGATCGCCAGGTCAGAGGGGAGCTTGCCTTCACGACGCAAGGTGACATCCATTACCCCCTGCAGAAGGGCAAATGACGTGGTGAACAGCGCCTGGGGCATCGGGTGCGTCTCCAGCCATTTTTCGAACAGCTGCGCAGCGGCTTCGCGTTCATAGCTGTTGGCATAGAGATAGTGGACTTCACGCGGATCGTCTTTCCAGGCGGTTCTGAACCCTTGCTCACGCAGGAAGCTTACGGAAAGCTCGGGCAGCGCGCCAAGATACAGCACCGTTTCAGCGGGGAAGGTTCTCAGCTCAGCGGCCAGCATTTCCGCGTCATCCTGATCGGCACCCACTACGCTTGTGAAATGCTCACGATCGAGCGCGCGGTCCAGCGCCACGATGGGGAACGGATCGTTCGCCCAGCGCTGGTAAAACGGATGCTCCGGCGGTAAGGAGGTCGAGACGATGATGGCATCGACCTGACGCTGGAGCAGATGTTCAATGCAGCGCATCTCGTTATCAGGCTGGTCTTCAGAACAGGCTATCAGCAGCTGGTAACCGCGCTGGCGGGCCTGACGTTCAAGATAGTTGGCGATACGGGTATAGCTGGTGTTTTCCAGATCCGGGATCACCAGACCAATAGAGCGGGTGCGCCCGGCACGCAGGCCGGCAGCGACAGCATTCGGATGGTAGTTATGCTCACGAACCACCGCCATAACTTTTTCAACGGTCTTATCGCTGACGCGGTACTGCTTTGCTTTGCCGTTAATCACATAGCTGGCCGTTGTTCGTGACACGCCGGCTAGCCGGGCGATTTCATCCAGTTTCACAATTGCCCCTTAAAAAAAGAAAAGAGTCCATGGCCCTGTCAAGGTTATGGTTAAATCTTTTAACATCTAAACGCAGAAAAGCCTTCGCGGCAACCGCTTTTATCTGCGTTGTCGGCTGATTACGCAAAAAAAAGCCCGGCTTTGGTGACCGGGCTGAAAGAGGCGAACCTTTTTAACAACTACCGCATGATTTTCTCGCCGCGTGACAGACCAACGATCCCCGATCTCGCCACCTCAACAATTTTTGCTACATCCCGCACGGATGCCAGGAAAGCGTCCAGCTTGTCACTGGTTCCGACCAGTTGAACCGTATAAAGAGAAGGCGTGACGTCGATGATCTGCCCGCGGAAGATATCCGCATTGCGTTTGACCTCCTCGCGCCCGTAACCGCTAGCCTGTATTTTTACCAGCATGACCTCACGCTCAACGTAAGCGCCCTGCCCCAGCTCGCTTACGCGCAGCACATCGACCAGCTTATGCAGCTGTTTCTCGATCTGCTCAATTACCTTGGCATCGCCAACGGTCTGAATCGTCATACGCGACATCGTCGGATCGTCCGTTGGCGCCACGGTCAGGCTTTCAATGTTATAGCCACGCTGCGCAAAAAGCCCAATGACGCGCGACAGTGCGCCAGACTCGTTTTCCAGTAATACCGATAATATCCGGCGCATATCAGGTTCTCTCCGTTTTGCTTAACCACATCTCGTCCATACCGCCGCCGCGAATATGCATCGGATAAACGTGCTCGGTTCCATCAACGATGACATCCATAAAGACGAGGCGATTGTTTTTAACGTGCTCAAGCGCTTCGGCGAGCTTCGTTTCCAGTTCAGCCGGATCGGTCACCCGCATCCCTATATGACCGTAAGCTTCAGCAAGACGAACAAAATCCGGCAGCGATTTCATATATGACTGAGAGTGGCGGCCCGAGTAGATCATATCCTGCCACTGCTTCACCATACCGAGATAGCCGTTATTAAGGTTGAGCACCAGTACCGGCAGCTCATATTGCAGCGCGGTGGAAAGTTCCTGAATGTTCATCTGAATACTGCCGTCTCCGGTCACGCAGACGACGGTTTCATTTGGCAGCGCCAGCTTCACGCCCAGCGCGGCAGGCAGGCCAAAGCCCATCGTGCCTAAACCTCCCGAGTTGATCCAGTGGCGCGGTTTATCAAACGGATAATAGAGGGCGGCAAACATTTGATGCTGGCCCACGTCAGAGGTCACATACGCGTCGCCTTTCGTCAGTCGCCATACCGTTTCGATGACCGCCTGCGGCTTAATATGCTCGCTTTGGGTGTCATATTTCAGACATTGCCGCGCGCGCCATTGCTCAATTTGCTGCCACCAGTCACGGATTTCATCCAGCGGTTGCGCTGTGTTTTCCAGCGCCAGCAGATCCAGCATTTGTTCAAGGACCTGTCGCGCGTCGCCGACGATAGGTACATCAGCAGACACCGTTTTTGAAATTGACGTCGGATCGATATCAATGTGCAGCACGGTGGCGTTCGGGCAATACTTCACCAGGTTGTTGGTCGTACGATCGTCAAAACGCACGCCGACGGCAAAGATGACGTCAGAATGATGCATCGTCATGTTGGCTTCATAGGTACCGTGCATACCCAACATGCCGAGCGCCTGACGGTGGGTGGCGGGAAACGCTCCGAGTCCCATCAGCGATGACGCAACAGGAAGATTGAGCTTTTCAACCAGTTCACGAAGCTGTGCCTCACACGCTGAATTGACGGCCCCGCCACCGACATAGACCACCGGTTTTTTAGCGGCCAGCAGCGTTTGCAGCGCGCGTTTGATCTGACCTTTGTGACCCTGCGTTGTTGGGTTGTAAGAGCGCATGCTCACCGATTCCGGCCAGACATAAGGCAGCTTGTTGGCCGGGTTCAGGATATCTTTAGGGAGATCGACCACCACCGGCCCCGGGCGCCCGCTTGCCGCCAGCCAGAACGCCTTCTTCAGAATGCCAGGAATGTCTTCGGTTTGCTTGACCAGGAAGCTGTGCTTCACGACGGGACGCGAAATCCCGACCATGTCGCACTCCTGAAACGCATCATAGCCAATCAGTGATGTCGCGACCTGTCCGGAAAGGATCACCAGCGGAATAGAGTCCATGTACGCGGTCGCAATGCCGGTAATGGCGTTTGTCGCACCGGGCCCCGACGTGACCAGGACCACGCCCACTTCACCCGTCGCACGCGCCAGGCCATCGGCCATATGTACCGCCGCCTGCTCATGGCGTACCAGCACATGGTCAATACCCCCTACCGTATGCAGTGCGTCATAAATATCGAGGACCGCGCCGCCAGGATAGCCGAACACTTGCTTTACGCCCTGATCGATCAGCGACCGGACGACCATTTCCGCGCCAGACAACATCTCCATGCTTTGCCTCCAGGCATTTTGTTATAGACGGACCGCCGAATTCATTTCCGCACCGTCTTGCGATCGGGATGAACCCGTCTTCTATTTTGCAGAGTGATACTTACCTTAACCGCTCGTTATGAGGCAGGCAATTCGCAAACCAGGAGAGAGAAGAGGCCGTGAAAGCAGAAAAAACAGACATTGTCAGAGGATATGGTTAATTCATCTGAAATTAGGGGACGAGATGATAAATCATCACTGAAAAGCGCGGCGATGTAGAAAATCATCTATTTTTACGGGCCTGGCAGGCGCCAGATAAAATACGTAACAGAACAAAATATTAATAAAAGAAACAAAACCAGGATAAATCACATGCAAAGATGCAATTTATCCTGACTCGATTACCGACGGCAGATGCTAATAAGTAGCTCTTCCATCCACTGATGTCCTTTATCCCGTCCAGCAGCTTCATGCCAGGAGAGATAGCAGGTGCGGCTATTTAGCTTGAGCGGCAGAGGCAAAATTTGCAGATTTAACGCGCCAGAGAACTCTTCTGCCAGCCAGCGTGGGGCAATTGCCACCAGCTGCGTCTGGGAAACGACGTTTAATACGCTGACCATGGCCATCCCCTGATAAGCCACGCTCGCCTGTTTCTCCGCAGTGTCGTACCAGGGCAGGCTGAAGGAGGCATATCTGTCGAGCGCAACAACGGCATGCTGTTCGCTATAAACGTCACTTTCACGTAACGGCGCATTCAGTCGTGGATGTTTTTTGCTGGCAACCAGCACCATTTCATCTTTAAACAGCGGTACACAGGAAAATTCAGGACGGCGGAATTCTTCATAACCCAGGACGAATTCGATTTCCTGGTAACGTAACTGGTGTTCGGTGTTTTGATTTAAGGACGATTTAAAGACGAGATTAATATTAGGTGCGATCTCTTCAACTTTATTATAAATAATTGACGTCAGATAATTATCTAATGGACTGCAGACGCAGAGATGGAATACTCGCTCACTGCTTAAGGGTTCAAAGCCAGAGCCCGGCAGCTCATTTTGCACCAGCTGCAGCGCCTGGCGGATGGAGCCGAAAAGCTGGAAAGCCCGCGCTGTAGGCTGGATGCCTCTTCCATAACGAACAAACAATTCGTCGTTGAACATAACCTTAAGCCTGGCAACGGCATTACTTACGGCAGGCTGTGACATCCCCAGGGCTTGTGCCGCACGCGTGATATTCTGCTCCTGCATGACAGCATCAAACACCGTCAGTAGATTAAGATCCACCGTGCGTAACTGTGGTTTAATTCCATCAGTAATCTGTGGTTGTTTAATATTATTTTCTGGCACTTCTGACTCCACTGTCACGCTACACTCCCTTCGCCAACGCACTGTAATAATTTCGAAAAATATGATTTACCATGCAGATACGACCAGCGAAAGAAAATTGTTTAAAAATCGGAATATATAAAGATTATCTAATAATGCTATAATACAAAACGGCACAAAGGATATGCTTAACTTTAGTGTTTGAATGAAACCATAAACCAAATCAATATACAATAACCATCCAGTTAAGGATGACTTAAGTATAATTAAACTGTTATCGACATTGAGCAGAATTAAGTTAACAATCTGTTATCAATGATTCTTTTTGAAGGGAGAAAAAGTTCTCTCAAAAAAGATAACTCGATGATAGTAAAACGGTTTAAAGAGAAAGCATTTGTGAGGACTGCGTCACCTGAAAAATACCCGTTATGTTTATTCGTTTCTGCAAATGTTTTTTAAGTCCAAAAATAGACAATTAGTTAAGTTAAAAATCGAAAACCCAGCACAATAAGCTAAACAACACACCCTCTCTGTTTAGCCTTCTGGGGCCGTTTTTACCATCAGGGGTTGACATGCCCAGCTGTATCCAGTACCACTAAAAGCATATTGAATTTAACGGAGCACGATTCATGACACGCACCATTCGTTTCATCGGTCTACTACTACTAAACGCATCCACTGTGCGCGGTAGACTGGCGGGCGAAATTCAGCGTTGAATCGTCACCAGTAAGACTAAAAACCCGCGCCACTGCGCGGGTTTTTTTATGCTCGTAGCAAGGCGCCCTAAGACTGACAAGGACCTAACCCATGAGCCAGCAAGTCATTATTTTCGATACTACTTTACGTGACGGTGAACAGGCATTACAGGCAAGCCTGAGTGTAAAAGAAAAACTGCAGATTGCGCTGGCTCTCGAGCGTATGGGCGTCGACGTGATGGAGGTCGGTTTCCCCGTCTCCTCTCCGGGTGATTTTGAATCCGTACAGACTATCGCCCGCACCATTAAAAACAGCCGCGTGTGCGGTCTGGCGCGCTGCGTAGAGAAAGACATCGACGTTGCGGCTGAGTCGCTGAAGGTGGCCGAAGCCTTCCGTATTCATACCTTTATTGCAACCTCACCAATGCACATCGCAACCAAGTTGCGCAGCACGCTGGATGAGGTCATTGAACGCGCGGTATACATGGTTAAGCGCGCACGCAACTACACCGATGACGTTGAATTCTCCTGTGAAGATGCGGGCCGTACGCCGATTGAAGACCTGGCGCGCGTAGTCGAAGCCGCCATCAACGCGGGCGCTAAAACCATCAACATCCCGGACACCGTCGGCTATACCATGCCGTTTGAGTTCTCCAACATCATTACCGGCCTGTATGAGCGCGTACCTAACATTGATAAAGCAATCATCTCAGTACATACCCATGATGATTTGGGCCTGGCCGTAGGCAATGCCATCGCTGCGGTGCACGCCGGTGCACGTCAGGTAGAAGGTGCAATGAACGGTATCGGTGAACGCGCGGGCAACTGTTCACTGGAAGAAGTGATCATGGCCATCAAGGTGCGCAAAGACATCATGAACGTGCACACCCGCATCAATCACAATGAAATCTGGCGCACCAGCCAGACCGTCAGCCAGATTTGCAACATGCCGATCCCGGCTAACAAGGCGATTGTTGGAACCGGCGCGTTCGCCCACTCCTCCGGTATTCACCAGGACGGCGTGCTGAAAAACCGTGAAAACTACGAAATCATGACTCCGGAATCCATCGGCCTGAACCAGGTTCAGCTGAACCTGACCTCCCGTTCCGGTCGTGCGGCAGTGAAACACCGGATGGAAGAGATGGGCTATCAGGACAGCGATTACAACATGGATCAGCTGTACGACGCGTTCCTGAAGCTGGCCGACAAGAAAGGCCAGGTATTCGATTACGACCTGGAAGCGCTGGCCTTCATCAACAAGCAGCAGGAAGAGCCAGAGCACTTCCGTCTGGACTACTTCAACGTGCAGTCCGGCTCCAGCGACATCGCTACCGCCTCGGTCAAGCTGGCCTGCGGTGATGAAATCAAAGCGGAAGCCGCCAACGGTAACGGCCCTGTGGATGCCATCTATCAGGCAATCAACCGCGTTACCGAGTACGACGTAGAGCTGGTGAAATACGACCTGACGGCGAAAGGGCACGGTAAAGACGCGCTGGGTCAGGTGGATATCGTCGTCAACTATAATGGCCGCCGTTTCCACGGTGTGGGCCTGGCGACGGATATTGTCGAATCCTCCGCGAAAGCGATGGTGCACGTCCTGAACAACATCTGGCGCGCCGCTGAAGTCGAAAAAGAGTTGCAACGCAAAGCTCAGAATAAAGAGAACAACAAGGAAACCGTGTAATGTCGAAGAACTACCATATTGCTGTGTTGCCGGGTGACGGTATTGGTCCGGAAGTGATGGCACAGGCGCTGAAAGTACTGGAAGCCGTTCGCTCGCGTTTTGCGATGAAAATTACCACCAGCCACTACGACGTGGGCGGTATTGCGATTGATAACCACGGAACGCCATTGCCGAAAGCCACCGTTGAAGGCTGCGAGAATGCCGATGCCGTGCTGTTTGGCTCCGTCGGTGGCCCAAAATGGGAACACCTGCCGCCAGCAGAGCAGCCAGAGCGCGGCGCGCTCCTGCCGCTGCGTAAACATTTTAAACTGTTCAGTAACCTGCGTCCGGCTAAGCTGTATCAAGGGCTGGAAGAGTTTTGCCCGCTGCGCGCGGATATCGCGGCCAACGGTTTCGACATCCTGTGCGTGCGTGAGCTGACGGGCGGGATCTACTTCGGTCAGCCAAAAGGTCGCGAAGGCAGCGGTCAGCACGAGAAAGCGTTTGATACCGAGGTGTACCACCGTTTCGAAATTGAACGTATCGCCCATATCGCCTTTGAATCTGCACGCAAGCGCCGCCATAAGGTGACCTCCATTGATAAGGCGAACGTGCTGCAGTCGTCCATTTTGTGGCGCGAGATCGTCAGTGAAGTCGCTAAGCAGTACCCGGACGTTGAGCTGTCGCATATGTACATCGACAACGCGACCATGCAGCTGATTAAGGATCCGTCCCAGTTTGACGTGCTGCTCTGCTCCAACCTGTTCGGCGATATTTTGTCTGACGAGTGCGCGATGATCACCGGCTCTATGGGCATGCTGCCATCGGCCAGCCTGAATGAAGAAGGCTTTGGCCTGTACGAACCGGCGGGCGGTTCCGCGCCGGATATCGCAGGCAAGAACATTGCGAACCCGATTGCGCAGATCCTCTCCCTGGCCCTGCTGCTGCGCTACAGCCTCGATGCAGGCGACGCAGCAACCGCAATTGAAAACGCCATTAACCGGGCGTTAGAAGAAGGCGTCCGTACCGGTGACTTAGCGCGCGGCACGGCAGCAGTCAGTACTGATGAAATGGGCGACATCATTGCCCGCTATGTCGCTGAAGGGGTGTAATCATGGCCAAAACGTTATATGAAAAATTGTTTGATGCGCACGTTGTCTACGAGGCGCCAAACGAAACCCCGCTGCTGTACATTGACCGCCACCTGGTGCACGAAGTGACCTCTCCGCAGGCCTTCGACGGCCTGCGCGCGCACAAGCGTCCGGTGCGCCAGCCGGGTAAAACCTTTGCCACGATGGATCACAACGTCTCCACCCAGACCAAAGACATTAATGCTTCCGGCGAGATGGCGCGCATCCAGATGCAGGAGCTGATCAAGAACTGCAACGAATTTGGCGTGGAGCTGTACGATCTGAACCACCCGTATCAGGGCATCGTCCACGTGATGGGACCTGAGCAGGGTATTACGCTGCCGGGCATGACCATCGTCTGCGGCGACTCCCATACCGCGACCCACGGCGCGTTTGGCGCGCTGGCGTTCGGCATCGGCACATCGGAGGTTGAGCACGTTCTGGCGACGCAGACTCTGAAACAGGGCCGCGCCAAAACCATGAAGATTGAGGTGAAGGGCAAAGCCGCGCCGGGTATCACCGCGAAAGATATCGTGCTGGCGATTATCGGCAAAACCGGCAGCGCAGGCGGTACCGGTCACGTGGTGGAATTCTGCGGTGAAGCCATTCAGGCGCTGAGCATGGAAGGCCGTATGACCCTGTGCAACATGGCGATTGAGATGGGTGCTAAAGCAGGCCTGGTCGCACCGGACGAAACCACCTTTAACTATGTGAAAGGCCGTCTGCACGCGCCGAAAGGTCAGGATTTTGACGACGCGGTCGCGTACTGGAAAACCCTGAAAACTGACGACGGTGCCACCTTTGATACCGTTGTCACGCTGCAGGCGGAAGAGATTGCGCCGCAAGTCACCTGGGGTACCAATCCTGGCCAGGTCATCTCTGTCAACGACAGCATTCCTGACCCGGCTTCCTTCGCCGATCCGGTCGAACGCGCCAGCGCGGAAAAAGCGCTGGCCTATATGGGGCTGAAACCCGGCGTACCGCTGACCGACGTGAACATTGATAAGGTGTTCATCGGCTCCTGCACCAACTCCCGTATCGAGGATTTACGCGCGGCGGCAGAGATTGCCAAAGGTCGCAAAGTGGCGCCGGGCGTGCAGGCGCTGGTGGTTCCAGGCTCCGGTCCGGTGAAAGCCCAGGCGGAAGCGGAAGGACTGGATAAGATCTTTATCGAAGCAGGCTTCGAATGGCGTCTGCCGGGCTGCTCCATGTGTCTGGCGATGAACAACGACCGCCTGAACCCGGGCGAGCGCTGTGCCTCCACCAGCAACCGTAACTTTGAAGGCCGTCAGGGCCGGGGTGGACGCACTCACCTGGTCAGCCCGGCAATGGCCGCCGCTGCGGCAGTTACCGGCCATTTCGCCGATATTCGCAGCCTGAAATAAGGAGACAATCATGGCAGAGAAATTTACCCAACATACGGGCCGTGTTGTCCCGCTGGACGCCGCTAACGTCGATACGGACGCGATCATTCCGAAGCAGTTTTTGCAGAAAGTGACCCGCACCGGTTTTGGCGCACACTTGTTCAACGACTGGCGTTTTCTGGACGACAAAGGCGAAGTGCCAAACCCGGAGTTCGTCCTGAACTTCCCGGAATACAAAGGTGCATCCATTCTTCTGGCGCGGGAAAACTTCGGCTGCGGCTCCTCGCGTGAGCATGCGCCCTGGGCGCTGACCGACTACGGCTTTAAGGTGGTTATCGCCCCGAGCTTCGCGGATATCTTCTACGGCAACAGCTTCAACAACCAGTTGCTGCCGGTGACGCTGAGCGACGAGCAGGTCGATGAACTGTTCGCGCTGGTTAAAGCAAATCCGGGGATGGCGTTTGAGGTGGATCTGGAAGCGGAAGTGGTGAAAGCCGGGGATAAGACCTACAGCTTCAGCATTGATGCCTTCCGTCGCCACTGCATGTTGAACGGTCTGGACAGCATTGGCCTGACGCTCCAGCACGAGGACGCCATCTCAGCGTACGAGAAAAAACAGCCTGCGTTTATGGGCTAAAGGCAATGGCCCGCAGGGCGCGGGCCATTGATAAGGGTGCGTTGAGGCTCAACCACTCTGGAGAGGCGGGGACACTTCCCCCGCCAATACCGCTAACGTTTTGCTTCGTAAGCCAACACTGCCGCCAGCTCTGTTTTCTCCTGTCTGAAGTGCAACTCACACAGCGAATCACGCACCATCCAGGTGAAGATCAATAGCGTCGTACAGATCAGAAACAAACCTAACAGCAGAGTACGTTTTGGCATTCCAGCCTCCTTATTGCTTTTCGGCAATGAAGAGACTAACCTCGCAATGTTGGTTGTGAAGTTGGTCTCCCCATCAGTTTTTTGATGTGGGACTCTCCACTGTTTGCCTCTTGCGAAAGCCTGAGGCAAACAGCCTCAAGCACCCGTCACGCACTCTATGCGCCTTCTCTGTATCTGTCAGAAAATCGTTTCATTTCGTGAAGCCGCCTTCCAGAATCAAACATCCTTGACCCGGCAGGTCAGCCCAAGCGTTACCACCGAAATCGCCGCAATCATCCAGTAAACGGAGGCATGACCATAACTTTGCGCCAGCGCGCCCTGAATCACTCCCGCCAGAATAACACCCGTCGAAATACTGTTGGTAAAAAGCGTAGTCGCAGAGCCGGCGCGGCCGGGCATGAGATCCTGGAACCAGAGCATGCCGATCCCGGCAACGATGCCAATAAACACGGCATTAAACAGCTGCAGCGCCAGCAACGCTTCACGCGAATGGAAAAGGAGCAGCCCCGCGTAGAACAGCACCCCAGCCGCCACGGCAACGATCATCATCCGACGCTTTCCGAAGCGCTTAACGTAATACCCCGCCAGAATCATCGCCGGAATTTCCAGCCCGGCGGCGGTCCCCATTAAGATCCCCGCAAGCTTGTCCGGTAGGCCTAGATCGCTGCTGATCCACAGCGGCATATCAATAATGTACATGGTGTTGCAGGTCCACATCAGCGTGGAGGCGATAAACAGCATCCGCACGTTTTTATCCTGCCAGCCGCTCACCTGAGTGATGGGCTTATCCGTCGTCTGCTCAACCCGGGCGACAGACGGCAGCGCAAAGGCAATCAGAGCCAGACTGATAATAAAAATGCCTGCCGCGATAGAAAACATGACCGTAAAGCCATAGTTCAGCGCCAACATGAAGGCCAGCGGCGGGCCGATGACCCACGCCAGCGAGAGCTGTGCGCGCATCACCGAGCTGAACATCACTACCTCTCGCGCCGAGCTGTCGGCGTATTCACGGGCCAGCGCGAAGAGCTGCGGCATGGAGGTGTTCGCCAGAGAGGCCAGCAGCACGCCGCAGGTGATGAGCGTCAGGTAATGACGGTTAAAGGCAAAAAGCAGCGCGTTGCCCACGGCCATGGCGCAGCAAAAGAGGATCAGCCTGCGGCGATCGCCCTGGCTGTCGGATCGTTTCGCCAGCCCCAGGCTAACGAGGATCCCGGCAATCGCGTTAACGGTATAAAACAGCCCCACCCAAAACGGCTGCGCCCCCACCTCGCGGCTGAGAAACAGGCTCAGCGTCGGTGCCTGTAGCGCACCGGCCACGCCCATCATGAAGGCCACCAGCATAAAAGCAGCGTACACGCCATTCAGGCGGCGCCCCATCGTCATCAACCACAGCATGCGCAAGTCCTTGTGAAAGCGAATCGAAATTGGGTGAAAGAATAAACGAAAAAAGCCAGCAAAAACATTTTGCTGGCGGGTGATAAACACCAATACTCAGTCACACATGATCGAGGCGAGTTAGCGAGAAGAGGTCGGTTTCGTAACGTCCCACTGCATCAGATCTTCCAGGATTCTCAGCCGTTGCTCTGCACACTGGCGGGCCAGCCAGGACACTCCTTTTGTCGCTGAAAAGTACTGCTGATAAAACTGACGTGCGGTAGACCTCTTCATAATTTACCTCCTCACTTCATCAGGAAGCATTATTGGCTTAATATAGGGATTAATAAATTGCTGATTTTTTGTCAGGAGTTCCTCTTTTATGCCATCCGGTCGACTGCAACAACAATTCATTCGCCTGTGGCAGTGCTGCGAGGGTCAATCGCAGGAGACCACGCTTAACGAGCTGGCAGAACTC
Organism: Enterobacter cloacae complex sp. P2B; assembly: GCF_014895985.1. Lineage (NCBI taxonomy): Bacteria > Pseudomonadati > Pseudomonadota > Gammaproteobacteria > Enterobacterales > Enterobacteriaceae > Enterobacter > Enterobacter cloacae complex sp. P2B. The sequence continues at coordinate 154,011 of NZ_JADBQQ010000006.1, forward strand.
CTCAACTGCTCTCGCCGCCATATGCGCACGTTACTCAACACTATGCAGCAGCAGGGCTGGCTAAGCTGGGAGGCCGAGGCGGGACGCGGCAAGCGCTCACGCTTGACCTTCCTGTATACCGGCCTGGCCCTGCAGCAGCAGCGGGCGGAGGATCTGCTGGAGCAGGACCGCATCGATCAGCTGGTCCAGCTGGTGGGCGACAAAGCCGCCGTGCGCCAGATGCTGGTCTCACACCTGGGACGCAGCTTTCGTCAGGGACGCCACATTCTGCGGGTGCTTTACTACCGCCCAATGAAAAATCTGCTGCCCGGCACGGCATTACGACGTTCTGAAACCCACATGGCCCGGCAGATATTCAGCGGTCTGACGAAAATAAATGAGGAAAACGGGGAACTGGAAGCGGATATCGCGCACCACTGGCAGCAGCTTTCCCCTCTGCACTGGCGTTTCTTTTTACGCCCGGGCATTCACTTCCACCATGGCCGCGAGCTGGAGATGCGTGACGTTATCGCCTCTTTAGAGCGCGCCCGCACGCTGCCGCTCTATTCGCATATCACGCGGATCCACTCCCCAACGGCCTGGACGCTGGATATTGAGCTGTCCCAGCCAGACAACTGGCTGCCGTGGCTTCTGGGCTACGTGCCCTCGATGATCCTGCCTGCCGAGTGGCGATCCCTGAACAATTTTTCCAGCCAGCCGATCGGTACAGGCCCCTACTCCGTTACGCGCAATAACAGCAATCAGCTGAAGATCCGCGCCTTTGATGACTATTTTGGCTATCGGGCGCTGATCGACGAAGTGAACGTCTGGGTGTTACCGGACCTCAACGAAGAGCTGAGCGCAGGCCTCACCCTGGAGGGGCCCACAACCAGCGAAAAGGCGTTCGAGAGTCGCCTGGAGGAGGGCTGCTACTATCTTCTTTTTGACAGCCGCAGCCACCGCGGAGCAAACCACGACGTCCGCAAGTGGATCAGCCATATTCTGGCCCCGGCTAACCTGATTTATCACGCTGAAGAACAATACCAGACCTGGTGGTTTCCGGCCTATGGCCTGCTTCCGCGCTGGCACCATGCTCAGCCGGTGCGCAGTGAAAAACCCGCCGGGCTGGAGACCATCACCCTCAGCTACTATCGCGATCACATTGAGCACCGGTTTATCGCGAGGATCATGAGTAAACTGCTGGCGGCCGAAGGCGTGACGCTGGCGATACAGGAAGTCGATTATGATGAATGGCACCGCGGGGATGTCGTCAGCGATATCTGGCTCAACAGCGCGAACTTTACGCTGCCGCTTGATTTCTCGCTCTTTTCACACCTGTATGAAGTGCCTCTCATTCAGCACTGCATCAGCCGGGACTGGCAGCAGGACGCCGCGAAGTGGCGGGCAGGAGAGATGGATCTGGCCGCGTGGTGCCAGGAGCTGCTGGCCGGGCAGACGATCGTACCGTTGATCCACCACTGGCTGCTGATCCAGGGACAGCGCAGCATGCGCGGCCTGCGGATGAATACCCTGGGCTGGTTTGATTTTAAATCCGCCTGGTTTGCGCCGCCGGAGCCATAACGCTTTCGTAATATTCACCAAATCATTACAATAGCGCCGTTCTCAACGGGGTGCTGCATCACAGATGTGCGCTGAGATAATACCCGTCGAACCTGATCCGGATAACGCCGGCGAAGGGATTTGAGGCTGTTTCTCAAAATCCTTTGCCACTCAACCCTGAGGTGCAAAGTGTTAAAAAACGTTCTTCCTCTGCTGGCGCTGGTTGCGCTGCCTGTTTTTGCTAAGCCTGTTCTGACGGTCTATACCTACGACTCCTTCTCCGCCGACTGGGGCCCCGGCCCGGTGGTTAAAAAAGCCTTTGAAGCCGACTGCAACTGCGAGCTGAAGTTCGTGGCGCTGGAAGATGGCGTGTCGCTGCTTAACCGCCTGCGCATGGAAGGGAAAAACAGCAAGGCCGACGTGGTGCTCGGGCTGGATAACAACCTGCTGGAAGCCGCCACGCAAACTAAACTGTTTGCCAAAAGCGGCGTGGCGGCAGATGCCGTAAACGTGCCGGGCGGCTGGAAAAACGACACCTTCGTTCCCTTCGATTACGGCTACTTTGCGTTCGTCTACGATAAAAACAAGCTGAAGAACCCGCCGAAGAGCCTGAAAGAGCTGGTCGAAAGCGACCAGAAATGGCGCGTGATATACGAAGATCCGCGCACCAGCACGCCGGGTCTGGGCCTGCTGCTGTGGATGCAGAAAGTCTACGGCGACAAAACGCCGGAGGCGTGGCAAAAGCTGGCTGCGAAAACCGTTACGGTCACTAAAGGCTGGAGCGAAGCCTACGGCCTGTTCCTGAAAGGCGAAAGCGACCTGGTGCTGAGCTACACCACCTCTCCGGCCTATCATATTATTGCCGAGAAGAAAGACAACTACGCGGCTGCGAATTTCGCTGAAGGTCACTACCTGCAGGTTGAAGTGGCTGCCCGCACCGCCGCCAGCAAACAGCCGGAACTGGCCGAGAAGTTCCTGAAATTTATGGTCTCCCCGGCATTCCAGAACGCCATTCCGACGGGCAACTGGATGTACCCGGTTACCGACGCGGCGCTGCCGGCAGGCTTTGAGCAGCTGAACAAACCGCAGACCGCGCTGGAATTTACGCCGCAGCAGGTTGCCGCTCAGCGTGCCGCATGGATAAGCGAATGGCAACGCGCCGTCAGCCGCTGATCCCCGGCTGGTTAGTTCCCGGACTGATTGCCGCCATACTGATGGTGGTCGTCAGTCTGGGAGCGTTTCTGGCGCTGTGGTTTAACGCGCCAGAGAGCGATCTGCTCGCGCTCTGGCACGATAGCTATCTCTGGCACGTCATCCGTTTCTCCTTCTGGCAGGCGTTTCTTTCCGCGCTGCTGTCAGTCATCCCGGCCATTTTCCTTGCGCGCGCCCTCTATCGCAGACGTTTCCCCGGCAGGCTGGCACTGCTGCGCCTGTGCGCCATGACGCTGATCCTGCCCGTATTGGTGGCCGTCTTTGGCATCCTGAGCGTCTACGGTCGTCAGGGCTGGCTGGCCTCCCTCTTCAACCTGCTTGGTCTGGAATGGACCTTCTCCCCTTACGGCCTGAAGGGCATCCTGCTGGCACACATTTTCTTCAATATGCCGATGGCGACGCGCCTGTTTTTACAGGCGCTGGAGAACATTCCCGGCGAGCAGCGACAGATTGCCGCCCAGCTCGGCATGCGCGGATGGTCATTCTTCCGCTTTGTCGAATGGCCGTGGCTGCGACGCCAGATTGCCCCGGTGGCCGCGCTGATCTTTATGCTCTGTTTCGCCAGCTTTGCGACCGTGCTTTCTCTCGGCGGCGGCCCGCAGGCCACCACCATTGAGCTGGCGATCTATCAGGCATTAAGTTACGACTACGATCCGGGCCGCGCCGCGTTGCTGGCGATCGTACAGATGGTGTGCTGCCTGGCGCTGGTGTTACTCAGCCAGCGGCTGAGCAAAGCGATCCCCGCAGGAAGCAATAATCTTTCTGGCTGGCGCGATCCGCAGGACAGCCTGCATAGCCGCATCTCGGACGTGATGCTGATCGCGCTGGCGCTCCTGCTTCTGCTGCCGCCACTGCTGGCCGTGATCGCCGATGGCCTCAACAGGAATGTGGTATCGGTACTTCAACAGCCGGTCCTGTGGCAAGCCACATGGACCTCATTGCGTATCGCGCTGGCAGCCGGGCTAATCTGCGTGACGCTGACCATGATGCTGCTCTGGAGCAGCCGCGAGCTGTACGCGCGACATGCCCGTAAAGCCGGACACACGCTGGAACTGACGGGCATGCTGATCCTGGCGATGCCGGGCATCGTGCTGGCGACCGGCTTCTTTTTACTGTTTAACAGCACCATCGGCCTGCCGGAAAGCGCCGACGGCATCGTCATTTTTACCAACGCCTTAATGGCCATCCCGTACGCGCTGAAGGTGCTGGAAAACCCGATGCGGGATGTTAACAGCCGGTACAGCGCCCTGTGCCAGTCCCTTGGCATTATGGGCTGGCGGCGGCTGAAAGTGGTCGAACTACGCGCCCTGAAGCGGCCGCTCGCCCAGGCGATGGCCTTCGCCTGCGTGCTGTCGATTGGGGATTTTGGCGTGGTGGCCCTCTTTGGCAACGAGGATTTCCGCACGCTGCCTTTCTGGCTTTATCAGCAAATTGGCTCCTATCGCAGCCAGGACGGCGCGGTCACGGCACTTTTACTGCTGGTGCTGTGCTTTGCGTTATTTACCGTTATCGAAAAACTCCCGGGGCGTGATGTTAAAACTGACTGATGTAACCTGGCTTTACCAGCATCTGCCGATGCGTTTTACCCTCTCCGTTCGTCAGGGAGAGCGAATTGCGGTGCTTGGCCCAAGCGGAGCCGGTAAAAGTACCCTGCTCAATTTGATTGCCGGTTTTTTGCAGCCTGTCAGCGGGTCGATATTCATTGATAATGGCGAGTATACCTACGCTCCGCCGGCTAAGCGCCCGGTGTCGATGCTGTTTCAGGAAAACAATCTGTTTAATCACCTTACGGTGTGGCAGAACATCGCGCTGGGAATCAATCCGGGGTTAAAACTCAATGCTGCGCAGCGTCAGAAGCTGGAGGCGATTGCCGAACAAATGGGCCTGTCCGCGTTGATTTCAAGACTGCCCGGTGAGCTTTCCGGCGGCCAGCGTCAGCGCGTGGCGCTGGCACGTTGTCTGGTGCGCGAGCAGCCGCTGCTGCTGCTCGACGAACCCTTCTCGGCACTCGACCCGGCCCTGCGCCAGGAGATGCTCTCGCTGGTGGAAGAGGTTTGCCAGCGCCAGCAGATCACGATGCTGATGGTTTCGCACAGCATTGAAGATGCCGCACGCATTGCGCCGCGATCGGTAGTGATCGCGGAGGGACGGATTTTGTGGGATGGAGAAACAGAAGAACTTCTGAGTGGTAACGCGGGGGCGTCTTCATTGTTAGGCATTCGTGCGGTCTGACGCCCTCACCCTGGCCCTCTCCCACGGGGAGAGGGAAAACACCTTAACGGCTAACCACCTTCAGCAGGATTTCGCCGTACACCGGCATCAGCGGATGACGAATCAGCGCGACCAGCGCTACCACCGCCACGCCCAGCGTCAGCGGGGCCAGCCAGAGCAGGCGCGTGCGCGGGAGATAGTGCGTCAGGCGATCGACACTGGCTTTCGCGCTGCGCCATAGCCGCCAGCAGAGCCAGGCCGCCAGCCACAGCAGTACCGCCGTTCCCAGCAGCAGCCACTTGAACTCACCGCTTTGCATACCGTCAGGGATATCAATGGCCGCACCCGCGAGGATCCCCGGCAGGAAGTAAAACGGCGGCCAGAATACGCAGCCGATAATGTTCGGCACCACGAATTTTGCGACGGGCAGATCCAGCATCCCCGCCACCATCGGCACCAGCGGACGCGTTGGCCCGACAAAGCGGCCTACCAGAATGGTGAACATGCTGTGCTGGTGCAGCGCATGTTCGGTTTTATCCAGCAGCGCTTTGTTCTTTTTCATGAACGACCAGCGGTGCAGCGGCTTCTTAAAGCGCCAGCCCAGCCAGAAGGAGATCCAGTCCCCCAGCAGGCAGCCGATAATCCCGGCCAGCCACGCCTGCCAGAAATTGACCTCACCGCTGCCAATAAGCGCCCCAAGCCCCGCCATCATCACGGTGCCGGGCAGGATCAGCCCAACCAGCGCCAGCGATTCCAGAAACGCCACCAGCGCCACAGCGATGAGCGAGTACATAACGGACTGGGTAATAAAGTGTTCCAGCAATGCCTGCATAACTATTCCGGTCAGAAAACGAATCAGCGATTCTGCTTAGCGCCCCGCACCGCGTCAAGGCATCAATTGTCTGAATAGTTTACAGGATGCTCCTGAAGTTCACCTGAATGTTTACCGTTTATTCACATCCCGCGCGGAATTCACTGGGACTGGCGCCTGTGCACTTCTTAAACACGCGAGAGAAATAGAGCTGATCTTCAAAGCCCACGTTGCGTCCGACGGTCGCGATAGGCATCCGGGTGGTGCTCAGCAACAGCTTTGCCTGGCTGATGCGCTGATCCTCACGCCAGCTCAGCACGCTCACGCCAAGCTGCTGGCGGAACAGGTGTGACAGGCGGGACGGCGAAAGACAGACGTGCTGGGCAACGCTGGCGATATCAAACTGGCTGTCGGCCAGATGGTCGCTGATGTACTGGCAGGCGTCGCGGACGCGGTTATCCAGCGGCGGGTTAAGCGACTCGTTGATCGCCTCCATGCGGCGCAGCAGCACCTGCTCAAGCAGGTTGATCGCCAGCAGTTCGGCATAGCGCCCGCCCGCCTGCCCCGCCTCAATAATTTGTGCGAACAGTTCACGAAACTGCGCCAGATGCGCCTCATCCGGACGATAAAAACCGGTTTGCGCGAAAATAGCCGGCCATGAGAGCCACTCCTGCCAGTAGGCGCGCGGGCGGAAATAGACCCACTGGTGATACCACTCTTTGGCGTCCGGGTGACGCCCGTAGTGGTGGATCTCCCCCGGCGGGAACAGCAGCATATCGCCCGGGCGGCAAACAAACTGCCGATCGCCGTTTTTGATCACCCCTTCCCCGCGTACGGTCAGGTTCAGAATATACCCTTTCATGCCGAGCGGCCGGTCGACGTAAAAATCGAGATACCCCTCGGCCTCAATTGGCGTCAGCCCCGCCACCAGATGGGCGTTAAATGAGTATCCCGGCAGCAGGGGATCGTTTTGCGGTTCGGCCATAGATTCAGTTCTCCCAAGGGTCCTGAAGGAAACCATTTGTCCATATCGTTAAAAGCAGTATAAAAATGGCCTGCGAAAAGATCCAAAAAGCATCACGCCTCTTTTACGTCCGCCATGTTTCAGCCTTTTCCCCTGATTTTTCTGCCGGCACGGGCAGAGAAGCAGTAACAAAAGTGTCTATAAGTGCGGCAGAAATGTCCACATTGAATATTTGCACGGCGTCACACTTTCCGTTGCTACAGCAATTTAGTCCATAAGATTAGCGGATCCTGCCTGACGATTTTTATCCCCAGTCTCTAATGTTCTTCCATACCTGTTTCGGATGGAGCAACACCATGGCAATTGCAATTGGCCTCGATTTTGGCAGCGACTCGGTTCGCGCGCTGGCAGTGAACTGTACGACTGGCCAGGAGATAGCAACCAGCGTTGAGTGGTATCCGCGCTGGCAAGAGGGGCGCTACTGCGATGCGCCAAACAACCAGTTCCGACACCACCCGCGCGATTACATTGAATCGATGGAAGCGGCGATCAAAACCGTGCTGGCTGAACTGACTGACGCCCAGCGGGCCGACGTCGTGGGGATTGGCGTCGACAGCACCGGTTCAACGCCAGCCCCGGTGGACGCTGAAGGCCGCGTGCTGGCGCTGCGCCCGGAGTTTGCCGACAACCCGAACGCCATGTTCGTGCTTTGGAAAGACCATACTGCCGTGGAAGAGGCGGAAGCCATCACCCGCTTATGCCACCAGCCGGGCAAAACCGACTACTCGCGCTACATCGGCGGCATCTACTCCAGCGAATGGTTCTGGGCCAAAATCCTGCACGTTACCCGCGCGGACGCTTCGGTCGCCCAGGCCGCGGCATCATGGATTGAGCTGTGCGACTGGGTTCCCGCCCTGCTCTCCGGCACCACTCGCCCGCAGGATATCCGCCGCGGCCGCTGCAGCGCCGGGCATAAATCCCTGTGGCATGAAGGCTGGGGCGGTCTTCCTCCGGCAGCGTTCTTCGATGAACTTGACCCGATCATCAACAAAAATCTGAAATACCCGCTCTTTACCGACACCTTCACCGCCGATATTCCGGTCGGCACGCTCTGCGAAGAGTGGGCGACGCGTCTCGGCCTGCCGCAAAACGTGACCATTTCCGGCGGCGCGTTCGACTGCCACATGGGTGCCGTGGGCGCGGGTGCGCAGCCTAACACGCTGGTGAAAGTGATCGGCACCTCCACCTGCGACATCCTGACGGCAGATAAAACCAGCGTCGGAGACCGCGCGGTGAAAGGGATTTGCGGCCAGGTTGACGGCAGCGTGGTGCCAGATTTTATCGGCCTCGAAGCCGGTCAGTCCGCATTTGGCGATATCTACGCCTGGTTTGGCCGGGTGCTCGGCTGGCCGCTGGATCAGCTGGCTGCCGCGCATCCTGAGCTGAAAACACAGATTACCGCGAGCAAAAAACAGCTTCTGCCGCAGCTCACCGAAGCATGGGCAAAAAATCCGACCCTCGACCACCTGCCGGTGGTGCTGGACTGGTTTAACGGTCGCCGCACGCCGTTTGCCAACCAGCGCCTGAAGGGGGTGATTACCGATCTCAACCTGGCGATCGATGCCCCGGCGCTGTTCGGCGGTCTGATTGCCGCCACCGCGTTCGGCGCGCGCGCCATTATGGAGTGCTTCACCGAACAGGGCATCGACGTGAACAACGTGATGGCGCTGGGCGGTATCGCCCGTAAAAACCCGGTGATTATGCAGGCCTGCTGCGACGTGCTGAACCGTCCGCTGCAGATTGTAGCCTCCGATCAGTGCTGTGCGCTGGGCGCGGCGATTTTCGCTGCCGTGGCCGCAGGCGTTCATGCGGATATCCCGACCGCGCAGCAGCACATGGCAAGCGCCGTCGAAAACACGCTCCAGCCGCGTGTCCAGCAGGCACAACGCTTTGAACAGCTTTATCAGCGCTACCAGCAATGGGCAAAAAGCGCCGAGCTTCACTATCTCCCTGTCGCCGCCCCGGCCAAAAGCACCGCGGACACTACGGCAACCCTGACCCATTAAGGACACGATGATGACCATTTTTAATAATTATGAAGTGTGGTTTGTGATTGGCAGCCAGCATCTGTACGGACCGGAAGCGCTGCAGCAGGTAACGAAACACGCGGAGCACGTGGTTAACGCGCTGAACGCGGAAGCCAAACTGCCGTGCAAACTGGTGCTGAAGCCGCTGGGTACGACGCCGGACGAAATCACCAATATCTGCCGTGACGCCAACTACGACGACAAATGCGCCGGCCTGGTCGTGTGGCTGCACACCTTCTCACCGGCCAAAATGTGGATCAACGGCCTGGCAATCCTCAACAAACCGCTGCTGCAGTTCCACACTCAGTTCAATGCCTCCCTGCCGTGGGACAGCATCGACATGGACTTCATGAACCTGAACCAGACCGCGCACGGCGGCCGCGAGTTCGGCTTCATCGGCGCGCGCATGCGCCAGCAGCACGCTGTGGTCACCGGCCACTGGCAGGACGGCAAGGCGCAACAGCGTATCGGCTCCTGGATGCGTCAGGCGGTCTCTAAGCAGGATACCCGCCACCTGAAAGTGGTGCGTTTCGGCGACAACATGCGTGAAGTGGCGGTGACCGACGGCGATAAAGTCGCGGCGCAGATCAAGTTCGGCTTTTCCGTGAATACCTGGGCGGTGGGCGACCTGGTGCAGGTGGTGAATGACATCAGCGACGGCGACGTGAGCGCGCTGGTGGACGAGTACGAAAGCAGCTACCGCCTGACGCCTGCGGCGCAAGTTAACGGCGACAAGCGCCAGAACGTGCTGGATGCAGCGCGCATTGAGCTGGGCATGAAGCGTTTTCTGGAACAGGGCGGCTTCCATGCCTTTACCACTACATTTGAAGATCTGCACGGCCTGAAACAGCTGCCGGGTCTGGCAGTACAACGTCTGATGCAGCAGGGCTACGGCTTTGCGGGTGAAGGCGACTGGAAAACTGCCGCTCTGCTTCGCATCATGAAGGTGATGTCGACCGGTCTGCAGGGCGGCACCTCCTTTATGGAGGACTACACCTACCACTTCGAGAACGGCAACGATCTGGTGCTCGGTTCGCACATGCTGGAAGTGTGTCCCTCCATCGCGGTTGAAGAGAAACCGATCCTTGACGTGCAGTACCTCGGCATCGGCGGCAAAGCGGATCCGGCCCGTCTGATCTTCAACACCCGTACCGGTCCGGCCATCAACGCCAGCCTGATCGACCTCGGCGACCGCTTCCGCCTGCTGGTGAACTGCGTCGATGCGGTTGAAACCCCGCACTCTCTGCCGAAGCTGCCGGTCGCCAATGCCTTGTGGAAAGCGCAGCCGGACCTGCCAACCGCGTCAGAGGCGTGGATCCTGGCGGGTGGCGCGCACCACACCGTCTTCAGCCACGCGCTGGACCTGAACGATATGCGCCAGTTTGCCGAGCTGCACGATATCGAGCTGACCGTGATTGATAACGACACCCGTCTGCCAGCCTTTAAAGACGCGCTGCGCTGGAACGAAGTCTATTACGGTTCAAAACGCTAAGTACGTAATGCCCGGTGGCGCTGCGCTCGCCGGGCAGGGAGACAACGATGTTAGAAGATCTCAAACGTCAGGTACTTGAAGCCAACCTGGCGCTGCCAAAACATAACCTGGTGACCCTGACCTGGGGCAACGTCAGCGCCGTTGACCGGGAAAAAGGGGTATTCGTGATCAAGCCTTCGGGCGTGGATTACACGGTGATGACCGCAGAGGATATGGTCGTGGTCAGCATCGAAACGGGTGAAGTGGTGGAAGGTAACAAAAAACCGTCGTCCGATACGCCCACCCACCGTCTGCTGTATCAGTCCTTCCCGACTATCGGCGGCATCGTGCATACCCATTCGCGTCACGCGACCATCTGGGCGCAGGCGGGCCAGTCTATTCCGGCCACCGGCACCACCCACGCGGACTACTTTTACGGCACCATTCCCTGCACGCGTCTGATGACCGATGCGGAGATTAACGGTGAGTACGAATGGGAAACCGGGAACGTGATCGTCGAAACCTTTGAAAAAAAGGGGATCGACGCGGCGCAAATGCCCGGCGTACTGGTGCATTCCCACGGCCCGTTTGCCTGGGGTAAAAACGCGCAAGACGCGGTGCATAACGCAATAGTGCTGGAGGAAATCGCCTACATGGGGATCTTCTGCCGCCAGCTGGCACCGCAGTTGCCGGATATGCAGCAAACCCTGCTGGATAAACACTACCTACGCAAGCACGGCGCGAAGGCCTATTACGGACAATAAACTGTATATATCCCCAGCATAAAACATTCAACCAGGCTATAATCAGGCCTGGTTTTGTTTTTGGGATAACGGCGTGGCACAGGCGCAAGAAGGCTTTTTACTGACCCGACACTGGCGGGATACCCCTCAGGGCACCGAGGTTGCGTTCTGGCTGGCGACAGATAACGGCCCGCTGCACGTTACGCTTCCTCCTCAGGAATCCGTGGCGTTTATCCCTGAACATTACGTCGAGAAGGTAAAACAACTGCTGCGCGATGAGAACGGCTGGCGCCTCACGCCTCTTGAGCTAAAAGATTTCCATCGTCAGCCGGTATATGGCCTTTACTGCCGCGCCCATCGCCAGCTGATGCGCTACGAAAAACTGCTGCGCGAAGCGGGCGTGACGCTCTACGAAGCGGACATTCGTCCGCCGGAACGCTTTCTGATGGAGCGGTTTATTACCGCCCCCGTCTGGGTTGACGGCGCTGAGCAAAACGGCACCCTTATCAACGCTCGCCTGAAGCCTAATCCGCATTATCGCCCCCCGCTAAAGTGGGTTTCCCTGGATATCGAAACCACCCGCCACGGCGAACTGTACTGCATCGGCCTGGAAGGCTGCGGGCAGCGGGTTGTCTATATGCTCGGGCCGCCGAACGGCGATGCGTCCGCGCTCGATTTTCAGCTTGAGTACGTCAACAGCCGACCGCAGCTGCTGGAGAAGCTTAACCAGTGGTTTGCCGAGCACGACCCGGACGTGCTGATCGGCTGGAACGTGGTGCAGTTTGACCTGCGCGTGCTGCAAAAACACGCAGAGCGGTATCGCATCCCACTGATGCTCGGGCGCGGCAATACGGAGCTGGAGTGGCGCGAGCACGGCTTTAAGAACGGTGTGTTCTTAGCGCAGGCCAACGGCCGCCTGATTATCGACGGCATCGAGGCGCTGAAATCCGCGTTCTGGAATTTCTCCTCCTTCTCTCTGGAAGCGGTAGCGCAGGAATTGCTCGGTGAAGGCAAATCCATCGACAATCCGTGGGACCGCATGGACGAGATTGACCGGCGCTTCAACGAAGACAAACCGGCGCTCGCTACCTATAACCTGAAAGACTGCGAGCTGGTGACGCAGATATTCCACAAAACCGAGATCATGCCGTTCCTGCTGGAGCGTGCGACGGTAAATGGCCTCGCGGCTGACAGGCACGGCGGCTCGGTAGCCGCCTTTAGCCACCTCTATTTCCCACGAATGCACCGTGCGGGCTATGTTGCGCCCAACCTCGGGGACGTACCGCCGCAGGCCAGCCCCGGCGGCTACGTGATGGACTCCCGCCCAGGACTGTATGATTCGGTTCTGGTGCTGGACTACAAAAGCCTCTACCCGTCAATTATCCGCACTTTCCTTATTGACCCGGTGGGGCTGGTGGAGGGGATGGCGCAGCCAGACGACGCGCACAGCACCGAAGGTTTTCTCGGGGCACGCTTCTCGCGCGAAAAACATTGTCTGCCGGAGATTGTGGGGAACATCTGGCACGGCCGCGACGAGGCGAAACGTCATGGCAACAAGCCGCTCTCGCAGGCCCTGAAAATTATTATGAACGCTTTCTACGGCGTGCTGGGTACCAGCGCCTGCCGCTTCTTCGATCCGCGTCTGGCGTCGTCCATCACCATGCGCGGACACGACATCATGCGTCAGACCAAAGCGCTGATTGAATCCCGGGGCTATGACGTTATCTACGGCGACACGGATTCAACCTTTGTGTGGCTTAAGGGCGCACATTCAGAAGACGACGCCTCACAGATCGGCAAAGAACTGGTGGCCTTCGTAAACGACTGGTGGCAGGAACATTTGCAAAAAGAGCGGTTAACCAGCGCATTAGAACTGGAATTTGAAACCCATTATGCCCGCTTTTTAATGCCCACCATCCGCGGTACTGACCAGGGCAGCAAGAAGCGCTACGCCGGGCTGATCCAGGAGGGTGAAAAGCAGAGAATGGTCTTTAAAGGCCTGGAGACGGTGCGCACTGACTGGACGCCGCTGGCCCAGCAGTTCCAGCAGACGCTCTATCTGCGTATCTTCCGCAACGAGCCCTATCAGGACTACATCCGCGAAACCATCGCCAGCCTGATGGCCGGCGAGCTGGATGACCAGCTGGTGTATCGCAAGCGCCTGCGCCGCCCGCTGGCGGAGTACCAGCGCAACGTCCCGCCCCACGTGCGCGCCGCGCGCCTGGCGGACGAAGAGAATGTACGCCGGGGCCGCGCGCCACAGTATCAGAACCGGGGGACGATAAAATACGTCTGGACAACGAACGGGCCGGAGCCCGTTGATTACCAGCAGTCGCCTCTCGATTACGATCACTACCTGACACGCCAGCTTCAGCCGGTTGCGGAGGGAATTTTACCGTTCATCGACGACGATTTTGCTACACTTGTGACAGGGCAACTTGGCCTATTTTGACGCGTGACGAAATGGCTGCCATCCAGTACCATAGCGCCCTTTCCATTCCCGGACCCATTTTTCGATGACCGTCTTTTTTGACGGGGGTCGAACTATTGCCTGCAATTAAAGATTAGAGCCGAACAACTATGCCTTTTACACTTGGTCAACGCTGGATCAGCGATACAGAAAGCGAACTTGGATTAGGAACCGTCGTTGCCGTTGATGCACGCATGGTTACCCTCCTCTTCCCTGCTACCGGTGAAAACCGCCTGTACGCCCGCAATGACTCCCCTGTGACCCGCGTAATGTTCAATCCGGGCGACACCGTGACCAGCCACGAAGGCTGGCAGCTAAAGGTTGAAGACGTAAAAGAAGAGAATGGACTGCTCGCCTACATCGGAACGCGTCTTGATACCGAAGAGACGAACGTCATCCTGCGTGAAGTACTGCTCGACAGCAAACTGGTGTTCAGCAAGCCGCAGGACCGCCTGTTTGCCGGGCAAATCGACCGTATGGATCGCTTCTCCCTGCGCTACCGCGCGCGTAAGTTCCAGAGCGAACAGTACCGCATGCCGTGGAGCGGCCTGCGCGGCCAGCGCACCAGCCTGATCCCCCACCAGCTGAATATCGCCCATGATGTGGGCCGTCGCCATGCGCCCCGCGTGCTGCTTGCTGACGAAGTGGGCCTGGGTAAAACCATCGAAGCGGGCATGATCCTGCACCAGCAATTGCTCTCTGGCGCTGCCGAGCGCGTGCTGATTGTCGTGCCTGAAACCCTCCAGCACCAGTGGCTGGTGGAGATGCTGCGCCGCTTTAACCTGCGCTTCTCCCTGTTCGACGACGAGCGCTATGCCGAAGCGCAGCACGACGCGGACAACCCGTTTGAAACCGAACAGCTGGTGATCTGCTCGCTGGATTTCGTGCGCCGCAGCAAGCAGCGCCTTGAGCATCTGTGCGATGCCGAATGGGACCTGATGGTCGTCGACGAAGCGCACCACCTGGTGTGGAGCGAAGATGCCCCAAGCCGCGAATATATGGCGATTGAACAGCTTGCCGAGCGCGTGCCCGGCGTCCTGCTGCTGACCGCAACGCCGGAGCAGCTCGGTCTGGAAAGTCACTTCGCCCGTCTGCGCCTGCTCGATCCAAACCGTTTCCACGACTTCGCTCAGTTCGTGGAAGAGCAGAACAACTACCGTCCAGTTGCGGATGCCGTCGCGCTGCTGCTGGCGGGTAAACGTCTCTCAAACGATGAACTCAACACCCTGAGCGATCTGATTGGCGAGCAGGATATCGAGCCGCTTCTGCAGGCTGCGAACAGCGACAGCGAGAATGCGGGATCCGCGCGTAAAGAGCTGATCGACATGCTGATGGACCGTCACGGCACCAGCCGCGTGCTGTTCCGCAACACCCGTAACGGCGTGAAAGGGTTCCCAAAACGCGAACTGCACACCATCAAGCTCCCGCTGCCGACGCAGTATCAGACGGCGATTAAAGTCTCCGGCATTATGGGCGCGCGCAAAACTCAGGAAGAGCGCGCGCGTGACATGCTCTACCCGGAACAGATTTATCAGGAATTTGAAGGCGATACCGGCACCTGGTGGAACTTCGACCCGCGCGTGGAGTGGCTGATGGGCTACCTGACCGCGCACCGCTCCCAGAAAGTGCTGGTGATCTGCGCCAAAGCTGCCACCGCGCTGCAGCTGGAACAGGTTCTGCGCGAGCGCGAAGGCATTCGTGCCGCCGTGTTCCACGAAGGCATGTCCATCGTCGAGCGCGACCGCGCGGCGGCGTGGTTCAGTGAAGAGGACAGCGGCGCGCAGGTGATGCTGTGCTCCGAAATCGGTTCTGAAGGGCGTAACTTCCAGTTCGCCAGCAATCTGGTGATGTTCGATCTGCCGTTCAACCCGGATCTGCTGGAGCAGCGTATCGGCCGTCTGGATCGTATCGGCCAGGCGCATGATATTCAGATCCACGTGCCGTACCTGGAAAAAACCGCTCAGTCCGTGCTGGTGCGCTGGTTCCACGAAGGTCTGGATGCGTTTGAGCATACCTGCCCGACGGGCCGCACCATTTATGACCAGGTGCATGGCGATCTGATCGGTTACCTGGCCGCACCGGAAAATACCGACGGTTTTGACGATCTGATTAAATCCTGCCGCGAGAAACATGAAGCGCTGAAGGCGCAGCTTGAACAGGGGCGCGACCGCCTGCTGGAGATCCACTCCAACGGTGGCGAAAAAGCGCAGGCGCTTGCCGAGAGCATTGAAGAACAAGATGACGACACCAGCCTGATCGGCTTCTCCATGAACCTGTTCGACATTGTCGGGATTAACCAGGACGATCGTGGCGAGAACCTGATCGTGTTAACCCCGTCAGACCACATGCTGGTGCCCGATTTCCCGGGCCTGCCGGAAGATGGCTGTACCATCACCTTCGAGCGTGACGTGGCGCTGTCCCGCGAAGATGCTCAGTTCATCACCTGGGAACACCCGCTGATCCGCAACGGGCTGGATCTGATCCTCTCCGGTGATACCGGCAGCAGCACCATCTCCCTGTTGAAAAACAAGGCGCTGCCCGTAGGCACGCTGCTGCTGGAGCTGATCTATGTTGTGGAAGCACAGGCGCCGAAACAGCTTCAGCTCAACCGCTTCCTGCCGCCAACGCCGGTGCGTTTGCTGCTGGATAAAAACGGTACGAACCTGGCAGGACAGGTGGAGTTCGAAAGCTTCAACCGCCAGCTGAGCGCGGTGAACCGCCATACCGGCAGCAAGCTGGTGAACGCGGTGCAGCAGGACGTGCACGCCATTCTCCAGCAGGGCGAAATCCAGATCGAAAAAGCGGCCCGAGACCTGATTGACGCCGCGCGCAATGAAGCCGACGAGAAACTGTCTGCCGAGCTGTCCCGTCTGGAAGCGTTAAAAGCGGTCAACCCGAACATCCGCGACGACGAACTGGCGGCAATTGAAAGCAACCGTCAGCAGGTGCTGGAAAGCCTGAATCAGGCGGGATGGCGTCTCGACGCCCTGCGTCTTATCGTTGTGACGCATCAGTAAACGGAGCGCAAGATGGTGATGGAGCCGTATAATCCGCCGCAGGATCCCTGGCTGGTCATTCTGTATCAGGATGAACACATTATGGTGGTCAACAAGCCGAGCGGCCTGTTGTCCGTGCCGGGCCGTCTGGATGAGCACAAGGACAGCGTGATGACGCGCATTCAGCGCGATTATCCGCAGGCCGAGTCCGTCCATCGCCTGGACATGGCCACCAGCGGCGTGATTGTGGTGGCGCTGAATAAAGCGGCGGAGCGCGAGCTGAAGCGTCAGTTCCGCGAGCGCGAGCCGAAGAAGCAGTATGTTGCCCGCGTCTGGGGCCACCCGGCGCAGGCGGAAGGGCTGGTGGATTTACCGCTGATTTGCGACTGGCCGAACAGGCCAAAGCAGAAGGTGTGTTATGAAACCGGCAAGGCCGCGCAAACCGAATATGAAGTGCTGGAGTACGCGCCGGATAACACCGCGCGCGTCCTGCTTAAGCCGATTACCGGACGTTCACACCAGCTGCGCGTGCATATGCTTGCGCTGGGTCACCCGATTCTGGGTGACCGCTTCTACGCCCCGCCAGAGGCCCTGGCGTTAGCGCCACGCCTGCAGCTCCATGCGCAAACGCTCACCATCACCCACCCTACTTTCGGTAACGCGATGACGTTTAAAGCCCCGGTGGACTTCTGAAAAAAAAGCCCGACATTGTCGGGCTTTTTCTTATTTGAAACCTTTCTTCTCTTTAATGAGCTCGTACGCCTTCTGGATTTCCTGCGCTTTTTGCTTCGCCATCTCCATCATTTCCGGCGGTAAACCTTTCGCCACCAGCTTGTCAGGATGATGCTCGCTCATCAGCTTACGGTAGGCACGTTTAATCGTGGTTTGATCGTCCGTGGGCTTCACGCCAAGCACGTTGCAGGCATCTTCCAGCGTCGGGCCACGCTGCGCCTGCTGCCATGCACCGCCGGAAGACTGCTGGTGATAGCCGCCGCCAAACTGGGCGCCGCCCTGCATCATGCGCAGGAACTGGTCAAACTGCATACGGGAGATACCCAGTTCTTCCGCAATAACGTACAGGACATCGCGTTCATTGGGGTGAAGCGAGCCGTCGGCAAACGCCGCCTGGATTTGGATTTCCAGAAACATCCGAATTAAATCAAAACGTCCGAAGCAGATGCCGCGGAACTGGCGCATCTTTTCACGCAGCGGATAGTTATCCGATTTACCGATGCGAAACGCATTCTGCGCCGCCAGGCGGGACTCACCATGCAGGTTCATGCGATCCATAAAAACGCTGGCAATCTGAATATCCGCTTCGGTCACGCGGCCTTTGGATTTGGTTAAGTGCCCCATGACCTCAAAGGTGGTGGAGAAAAAGAGCGACTGACGCTCGCGCTGATTGGCAAACCAGGCCATTTTACGGCTGCGTGCCTTATCAAACATATGGCCAATGATAAGCCCAAGCACAATTCCCCAGAACCCGGCACCCATGATGATGGCGAACGCAACGCCGATTATTTTACCCCAATACTGCATATACTCCCCGGATAGTCATATTCCCTGCCGACGCAACGTCATCATCACAGTGTTCAAGCCACGGTCAATTGAAGGACATCGCCTATAATTTGCTTTATCATACTCGTCATTCGATAGCGAGCCTAACACTCTGGCGCGCAAACGGGCAGGATTAACGCTGGTACTGCGCTGATGAGTAAGATAGTCTCTGAGCGTTTGTAAGCCGTAGCCACTGATGACGGAACAATAAAATATAACGTATGAAAAAACGTATCCCCACCCTCCTGGCCACAATGATTGGCTCCGCCCTGTACAGTCAACAGGGGCTGGCGGCCGATCTCGCCTCGCAGTGTATGCTTGGCGTCCCAAGTTATAATCGCCCACTGGTGGAGGGCGATACAAATAGCTTGCCGGTAACCATTACTGCCGATAGCTCCAAAGGTACTTATCCTGACAATGCCACGTTTACGGGCAATGTGGATATTAACCAGGGCAATAGCCGCCTGCAGGCTGATGAAGTGCAGTTGCACCAGAAGCAGCCGGAAGGCGCGGTCGAGCCGGTACGAACGGTGGATGCGCTGGGTAATGTGCACTATGACGACAATCAGGTCATCCTGAAAGGTCCGAAAGCCTGGTCAAACCTGAATACCAAAGATACTAACGTCTGGGAAGGTGATTACCAGATGGTGGGTCGCCAGGGACGCGGTAAAGCGGACCTGATGAAACAGCGCGGTGAAAACCGCTATACGATTCTGGAGAATGGCTCCTTTACATCATGTCTGCCGGGTTCAAATACCTGGAGCGTGGTCGGGAGCGAAGTTATCCATGACCGTGAAGAGCAGGTCGCAGAGATCTGGAACGCACGCTTTAAGCTGGGTCCGGTGCCGGTATTCTACAGCCCTTATCTCCAGCTTCCCGTGGGTGACAAGCGTCGCTCGGGCTTCCTGATCCCGAATGCCAAATACAGCACCTCGAACTACTTTGAGTTCTACCTGCCGTATTACTGGAACATCGCGCCCAACATGGACGCCACGATCACGCCGCATTATATCCACAAGCGCGGCAACATCATGTGGGAAAACGAGTTCCGCTATCTGACTCAGGCCGGTGCTGGCCTGATGGAGCTGGATTATCTGCCGTCGGATAAGGTCTTCCAGGATGAGCACCCTACAGAAGGCGATAAACACCGCTGGCTATTCTACTGGCAGCATGCCGGAGTGATGGATCAGGTGTGGCGCTTTAACGTTGACTATACCAAAGTTAGCGACTCATCTTATTTTAACGACTTCTCGTCTAAATACGGTTCGAGCACGGATGGCTATGCCACGCAGAAGTTCAGCGTAGGCTATGCGGTGCAGAACTTTGATGCAACCGTCTCAACCAAGCAGTTCCAGGTATTCTCTGACCAGTCCACGCCTACCTATGGTGCAGAGCCGCAGCTGGACGTTAACTGGTATCAGAATAATGTAGGTCCATTCGACACCCGGGTTTACGCTCAGGCGGTACATTTCGTGAACACGGATTCGGACATGCCAGAAGCTACGCGTGTTCACCTGGAGCCGACGATCAATCTGCCGTGGTCTAACGACTGGGCAAGCCTGAATACCGAAGCCAAGCTGATGGCGACGCACTATCAGCAAAAAAATATTGATAATTACAACACCACGAAGAATGCGCATCTGGAAGAGTCGGTTAACCGAACGCTCCCGCAGTTCAAAATGGACGGGAAGCTGATCTTCGAGCGTGATATGGGCCTGCTGGCGGATGGTTATACCCAGACGCTTGAGCCACGTATGCAGTATTTGTACGTACCGTACCGCGATCAGAGCAAGATTCAGAACTACGACTCGTCTTTACTGCAGTCTGACTACAGCGGCCTGTTCCGCGATCGTACTTACGGCGGTCTGGACCGTATCGCATCCGCTAACCAGTTAACGACCGGCGTCACAACACGCGTTTATGATGATGCCGCCGTTGAACGTTTTAACGTTTCTGTTGGTCAAATCTACTATTTCACCGAGTCACGTACCGGTGATGACAACATTAACTGGGAGAAGGACAACAAAACGGGCTCGCTGGTTTGGGCGGGAGACACGTACTGGCGCATGACTGACCGTTGGGGCCTGCGTGGTGGTGTGCAATATGACACTCGCCTCGATAATATCGCCACAAGCAGTGCCGCTATTGAGTACCGTCGCGATGAAGACCGCATGGTACAGTTGACGTATCGTTATGCCAGCCCGGAATATATTCAGGCAACATTGCCTTCTTATGCAGGCGCAGAACAGTATAAAGACGGCATCTCGCAGGTTGGTGGTGCAGCAAGCTGGCCTATCGCCGACCGCTGGTCAATCGTAGGCGCTTACTACTTTGACACCAACGCGAATAAGCCAGCGGACCAGATGGTTGGTCTGCAATATAACTCCTGCTGTTACGCGCTGCGCGTCGGTTACGAGCGTAAGCTTAACGGCTGGGACACTGTAAACAATCAGAGCAAATACGATAACGTGATTGGCTTTAATGTCGAACTGCGCGGCCTGAGCTCCAACTACGGCCTGGGCACGCATCAGATGCTGCGTTCGAACATTCTGCCGTACAGTAGTTCTTTGTAATGTGCTTGATTTACAACGTAATCCGCTTTGCGGTTAATTGAAATGGAAAAAGTATGAAGAACTGGAAAACGCTGCTGCTTGGTGTCGCTATGGTTGCGAATACCAGCTTCGCGGCCCCCCAGGTTGTTGATAAGGTCGCCGCTGTCGTTAACAACGGCGTCGTGCTCGAAAGTGACGTTGATGGTCTGATGAAATCCGTGAAGCTCAATTCGGGCGAAGCGGGTCAGCAACTTCCGGATGACGCCACGCTGCGCCACCAAATCCTGGAGCGTCTGATCATGGATCAGATTATCCTGCAGATGGGTCAGAAAATGGGCGTGAAGGTGACCGACGAGCAGCTCGATCAGGCTATCGCTAACATTGCAAAGCAGAACAACATGTCGCCGGACCAGATGCGCAGCCGTCTGGCCTATGACGGCATCAGCTACGCTACCTACCGTAACCAGATCCGTAAAGAGATGCTGATTTCAGAAGTGCGTAACAATGAAGTGCGTCGTCGCGTCACGATCCTGCCTCAGGAAGTGGATGCGCTGGCAAAACAGGTGGGCAACCAGAACGATGCGAGCACAGAGCTGAACCTGAGCCACATTCTGATCCCACTGCCAGAGAACCCAACGTCAGATCAGGCTGCTGAAGCAGAAAGTCAGGCACGTTCAATTGTCGACCAGGCGCGTAACGGCGGCGACTTTGGCAAGCTGGCTATCACCTACTCTGCTGACCAACAGGCCCTGAAAGGCGGCCAGATGGGCTGGGGACGTATCCAGGAGCTGCCATCTATCTTTGCTCAGGCGCTGAGCACGGCGAAGAAAGGCGATATCGTCGGTCCAATCCGTTCAGGGGTGGGCTTCCACATTCTGAAAGTGAACGATCTGCGCGGTCAGAGCCAGAATATCTCCGTGACTGAAGTTCACGCTCGCCACATTCTGCTGAAGCCGTCACCGATCATGACTGACGATCAGGCGCGTGCGAAGCTGGAGCAAATTGCCGCAGATATTAAGAGCGGTAAAACGTCGTTTGCCAATGCAGCGAAAGAGTTCTCTCAGGATCCTGGCTCTGCGAACCAAGGCGGCGATCTGGGCTGGGCGGCTGCGGACATTTACGATCCTGCCTTCCGCGATGCGCTGATGAAGCTGAATAAAGGCCAGATCAGTGCCCCGGTTCACTCTTCATTTGGCTGGCATCTGATCGAGCTGATGGACACCCGCAACGTGGACAAAACGGATGCGGCGCAGAAAGACAGAGCCTACCGTATGCTGTTTAACCGTAAGTTCTCCGAAGAAGCGGCAACCTGGATGCAGGAACAGCGCGCCAGTGCTTACGTGAAAGTCCTGAGCAACTAATGAAACAGCATCGTGTTGTTATCACTCCCGGCGAACCCGCCGGGATTGGGCCTGACCTCGTTGTCCAGCTCGCCCAGCGCAGCTGGCCAGTAGAACTGGTTGTCTGCGCGGATGCAACACTGTTACAAGACCGGGCGAATCTGCTCGGTCTGCCCTTAACGCTCATCCCTTACGTTGAAGGCCAACAGCCCGCACCACAGCAGGCCGGTACGCTCACTCTTCTTTCTGTTCCCCTTCGTACACCCGTTATTCCAGGCAAGCTCAGCACGGAAAATGGCCACTACGTCGTGGAAACCCTTGCCCGCGCCTGCGACGGTTGCCTGAAGGGGGAGTTTGCCGCTCTGATCACCGGCCCCGTGCATAAGGGCGTCATCAACGAAGCGGGCATCCCTTTTACCGGGCATACCGAGTTCTTCGAAGAGCGCTCGCACAGCCCGAAAGTGGTGATGATGCTGGCGACGGAAGCGATGCGCGTTGCTCTCGTGACCACCCATCTACCGATCAAGGCCATTCCTGATGCCATCACCCCGGAACTGCTGCGGGAGATCATCGGGATCCTGCATCACGACCTGCAAACGAAGTTCGGCATCAAGCGGCCGCACGTTCTGGTCTGCGGCCTCAATCCGCACGCGGGTGAAGGGGGTCACATGGGTACCGAAGAGATCGACACCATTATTCCGGTGCTTGAAGAAATGCGCGCCAAAGGGATGAATCTCAGCGGGCCGCTGCCTGCGGACACCCTTTTCCAGCCAAAATACCTGGATAATGCCGACGCCGTCCTCGCGATGTACCACGATCAGGGTCTGCCCGTGCTAAAATACCAGGGCTTTGGCCGCGGGGTGAATATCACCCTCGGTTTACCCTTTATTCGAACGTCCGTTGACCACGGCACTGCGCTGGATCTGGCAGGCCAGGGGAAAGCGGATGTCGGCAGTTTTATTACGGCGCTTAATCTCGCCATCAAAATGATTGTTAATACTCAATGACTAATCGAGTCCATCAGGGCCACTTAGCCCGTAAACGCTTCGGGCAAAACTTTCTCAACGATCAATTCGTGATCGACAGCATCGTGTCTGCTATTAATCCGCAGAAGGGTCAGGCTATGGTCGAAATCGGCCCGGGCCTTGCCGCACTGACCGAGCCGGTAGGCGAACGCCTCGACGAGCTGACCGTTATCGAACTGGACCGCGACCTAGCCGCACGCCTGCAAACGCACCCGTTCCTCGGACCAAAGCTGACCATCTATCAGCAGGATGCCATGACCATGAACTTTGGCGAACTGTCGGAAAAAATGGGCCAGCCGCTGCGCGTGTTCGGCAACCTGCCGTATAACATCTCCACGCCGCTCATGTTCCACCTCTTTAGCTATACTGATGCCATTGCCGACATGCACTTCATGTTGCAAAAAGAGGTTGTTAACCGTCTGGTTGCAGGGCCGAACAGTAAAGCGTATGGTCGTTTAAGCGTGATGGCACAATATTACTGCAACGTGATCCCGGTACTCGAAGTACCGCCATCAGCGTTCACGCCGCCACCGAAAGTAGATTCTGCGGTTGTGCGCCTTGTGCCGCACAAAACGAAACCGTATCCGGTTAAAGATCTGCGCGTACTGAGCCGCATCACCACGGAAGCCTTTAACCAGCGCCGTAAAACGATCCGTAACAGTCTGAGCAATTCGTTTACCGTTGAGGTGTTAGCAGAGCTGGGGATCGACCCGGCAATGCGTGCGGAAAACATTTCCGTAGAGCAGTACTGCAAGCTGGCTAATTACATCAGCGAAAATGCGCCGCCGAAGGAGAGTTAAGCCATGATTGATTCGCCCCGCGTATGTGTCCATGTACAAAGCGTCTATGTTGAATCGCAATCCTCGCCGGATGAAGAGCGTTTTGTCTTTGCTTACACCGTGACCATTCGCAATCTGGGGCGGATGCCCGTGCAGCTGCGCGGGCGCTACTGGCTTATCACCAACGGCAATGGCCGCGAAATTGAAGTTCAGGGTGAAGGAGTGGTCGGTGAACAGCCCCACATCGCCCCTGGCGAAGAGTATCAGTACACCAGCGGCGCGGTAATTGAAACGCCGCTGGGTACCATGCAAGGCCATTATGAAATGGTCGACGTCGATGGCAATGTGTTCCGCGTTGCTATTCCTGTGTTCCGTCTCGCCGTAACCACACTCATTCATTAATCTAATGTCTACATATCTGATTGGCGACGTTCACGGTTGCTACGATGAACTGATCGCATTGTTAAAACAGGTCGACTTTACGCCAGGACAGGACACGCTCTGGCTGACGGGCGATTTAGTCGCGCGTGGCCCGGGCTCGCTTGAGGTTTTACGTTTCGTCAAATCTCTGGGCGACAGCGTGCGCATGGTGCTGGGCAATCACGATCTTCACCTGTTGGCCGTATTTGCCGGGATCAGCCGCAACAAACCTAAAGATCGCCTCTCTCCCCTGCTGGATGCGCCAGACGCGGACGAACTGATTAACTGGCTGCGCCGCCAGCCTTTACTGCAGGTCGATGAGGAGAAAAAGCTGGTCATGGCTCATGCCGGGATCACCCCGCAATGGGATCTTGAGACGGCTAAAACCTGCGCGCGTGACGTTGAGGCGGTGCTGGCGAGCGACTCGTACCCCTTCTTCCTTGATGCCATGTACGGCGATATGCCGAATCACTGGAGCGAGGATCTCAGCGGTCTGGCCCGCCTGCGCTTTATTACCAACGCTTTTACGCGCATGCGTTTCTGCTTCCCGAACGGGCAGCTGGATATGTATTCCAAAGAGACGCCGGAAAGCGCGCCTGCCCCGCTCAAACCGTGGTTTGCCATTCCTGGACCCGTGACAAGCGAGTACAACGTCGTCTTTGGCCACTGGGCTGCGCTGGAAGGAAAAGGCACGCCGGACGGGATCTACGGTCTGGATACCGGATGCTGCTGGGGCGGAGAGTTGACCTGCTTACGCTGGGAAGATAAAGCTTACTTTGTTCAGCCGTCCAACCGACAGCTGGACTTAGGGGGAAGTGAGGCCGTTGCCTCCTGAATCATTCCCTCTCCCGGGCGGGAGAGGGACATCACTTAACGACGTTCCAGAATCTCGAAGCAGTAGCTGTGGGAGTTCTGTGCATCCGCGTCGTGGAACTCGCTGAATACCGATTCCCACTCGTCCGGATCGTAATCCGGGAAATGGGTGTCCCCTTCCACTTCCGCATCAATGTGGGTCAGATACAGCTTCTGAGCCTTAGGCAGGAACTGCTCGTACACGCGGCCGCCGCCGATCACCATGATCTCTTCGGCGTCACCGCAGGCGGCAATCGCTTCATCAACGGACTTAACCCATTCGACGCGATCGTCAGTGCCCGGCTGGCTACTGATAACGATATTCTTACGGCCCGGCAATGGACGACCAATCGACTCCCAGGTCAGGCGGCCCATCACTACCGGCTTGTTTAACGTAGTACGTTTAAACCATGCGAGATCGGCAGGCAGGTTCCACGGCATGGCATTTTCCATACCGATAACGCGGTCCACCGCCAGCGCTGCAATCAGACTGATCATTGAAAATTTCCCGGATGCAAAAAATTGCCGCCACTATACGGAAAGCTTAATCTTTCGTCGACTGGCGGCAGAGTAAAGATACAGAAATTTTTTATTATTGCTGGCAACTCCACTTCACGCGGAAGGTTTACTCTCGGGCTCGTCAGCCGGATCGCCGGTATGCTTGCCCTCTTCCGTGCCCTGCCAGCCATGACGTTGGATCAGCGACAGGTGATTGCGGTCCTCGTTAATGATTTCTGTCAGCATGGCGCTGGTGCGTTTAAACACCGCCGCACGCTCCGTGGCCGTACTGCCGGCCATCGCCGCCATCTCTTCCACCATCCCGGTGTTAAAGCGGCGGAACAGGTCCGCACGTTCGCGCGCTTCATACGCGCCGAGCCCCAGATTCTCCAGCGCCAGGCGGCCAGACTTCAGCGCGCCTTCGAACGTTTCACGCTCCGGCGCCTCTACGCCCGCCTGACGCAGCCGGATGTAATGATCCACATCGCGCGCGCGGGAGATAATGGTCAGCCCCGGAAAATGCTCTTTTACCAGCTCCACCATCTGCATGCTGGTCTCAGGATCGTCAATGGCGTTAATCAATACCTCAGCTTTTGCCGCCCCGGCGGATTCCAGCAGATCGACGCGAGTCGCATCGCCGTAAAACACCTTCATATCAAATTTACGCAGGGTATCGACATGGTCAGGATCGTGATCGAGAATCACCATTTTCACCCCGCTTGACAGCAGTAAACGCCCGACGATCTGCCCGTAGCGACCAAATCCGGCGATGATGACGCGCGGCTGCTCCTCATCGATCTCGTCGGCTTCGCGCTCCTGCTCGCTGCCTGATTTTTCCAGACGCGTCAGCACCACCAGTAGAACAGGCGTTGCCGCCATCGAAAGCGCGACCGCCAGCGTCAGCGCTTTCGCCCACTCGGGATCGAGCACGTTTGCCATCTGCGCGGCACCAAAGACCACGAATGCAAATTCGCTCCCCTGACCCAGCAGTACGGCAAACCAGCGGCGCTGCTTGTTCGGCACCTTCAATGGACGCGCAATCAGCCACAGCATCACCATTTTAATCACCAGGAAACCGACGAGCAGGATGACGATCCGCAGCGGGTGCGTGACCAGCGTGCCGAAGTCGACGGACATCCCCACGCCGATGAAAAACAGCCCCAGCAGCAGCCCTTTGAACGGCTCGATATCGCTTTCCAGGGCGTGACGATATTCAGAGCTCGCCAGCAGAACGCCTGCGAGGAACGCCCCCATCGCCATCGACAGTCCGGCTTCCTCCAGCAGCAAACCAAAGCCAAACACCAGGAACAGCGCCACGGCGCTGAACACTTCGCGCAGGCCTGAACGGGCAACAAACCGCAGTAACGGGCGGGTCACGTAGCGGCCAAGCAGGACCACCAGCGCCAGCGCCCCCACGACTTTTAATGCCGACAGCGCAAACGCCCCCAGCGTCGTGGACGAGCCGCTTGCCGCCAGCAACGGGATCATCGCCACCAGCGGAATAGCGGCGATATCCTGGAACAGCAGCACCGAGAACGCGCTGCGTCCCATCTGCGAGACCGTCAGATTTCGCTCGTTCATCGCCTGCATGGCGATGGCCGTCGAGGAGAGCGCAAGCGTCATGCCGATAAGCTCCGCCACTTTCCAGTCCATGCCCAACAGGATGCAGAACCCACCGAGCAGCAGGCCGCAGGCCACCATCTGCAGCGCGCCTCCGCCAAATACCGAGGCGCGAAGTTTCCATAACCTCTGCGGATCCAGCTCCAGACCAATCACAAACAGCATCAGCACGACGCCAATTTCAGCGAAATGGAGGATCGCCTCCGCATCCGTTACCAGTCGAAAGCCCCAGGGCCCAATGACGCAGCCCGCAATCAGGTAGCCAAGAACCGACCCCAGCCCCAGACGTACCGCCACCGGCACAATCAGCGCCGCCGCGCCGAGATAAATCAGCGCCTGTATCAGCGTATGGCTATCCATGATGCGTCTCCTGCCACTCAAGCAAGCGTTGTTTATAATGGCGAGCCTGCGCCTGCAGCGTTTCATCGTCGCAAACAAAGGTGCAATGCATCGCAAAAGGCGGGAGCCAGTTCAGCCCGCAGTAAAGCGCCGTAGCCTGCAGCGGCTGCGCCAGAACCTCAAAACCCGGGAAGGAACCGATATCAAAGTGACTTTCTCCTCCGCCCGTAGTGACCGCCCACATCAGACTTTTGCCTTTTAGCGCATGGCCGTTGTGGCCATACGCCCAGCCGTGAGAGAAGACCTTATCGATCCACAGTTTCAGGAGTGGGGGCGTACTGTACCACTGCATAGGATGTTGCCAGATAATCAGATCGGCACGGGTTAGCGCCTCCTGTTCAGCGGCGATATCAATATTAAAATCGGGATAGAGTTGATAGAGGGAACGTATCTCTACGTTATCCAGCGTCCTTACCTGCTCAAGCATCCGCTTATTCGCATGCGAGTGCTGCGGATAGGGATGGGCATAAATTATAAGAATCATTGATTAGCCTGTTGTTACTGCCTTCTTTTAACAAAAGAGTGTAGTCAGTAATTCAACAGGCTAATAGTGAATATTATTGACGGGCTTACGTCAGAATTCTGAATTAGTTATCCAGCTCGCCCATGGATTTCACCTGGTCGCGATTAATCTGTTCAGTTTGACCGGTTTCGGCGTTTTTGTACGACACCAGGCCGGTATCGTCATCCACCTGCGGTTTCCCGTCGGTGACAATCGTTTTGCCATCGGTGGTTTTTACGGCCTGATTGGACGAACAGCCCGCGACGGTAAACATTGCGGTGGCAGCCAGAACGGAAGCGATCAGTAATTTATTTTGCATGGTGTTTTCCCCTGCTCTCAGTTGAATTTTCGTTATCGACCTAACTATTTTAGGCTAACTGACTGAAAGCGGATGAAAAACCAGAAGGTTCTTAAGATGGGAAAATTGCCCGGTAACCGAACGGTACCGGGCAATGGGGGTTACTTGCTAATCTGCGCGTGCATTTCCTGCACCGAAATCACCTTTTCGGTGGCATCCGCATTCAGCGCCATCGCTGTTGCGAAACCGCCGTTCAGGGTGGTGTCGTAGTGCACTTTGTATTGCAGCGCGCTGCGGCGAATCAGCTTGGAGTCTTCAATCGCCTGGCGTCCTGCGGTGGTGTTGATGATGTAGGTATATTCGCCATTCTTGATACGATCCTGAATGTGCGGACGACCTTCATGCACTTTGTTCACCAGACGCGGGTTAATACCGGCTTCACCCAGCACAATCGCCGTACCGTGGGTTGCGTCCAGCTCGAAGCCCTGTTTCAGCAGCTTGGCGGCCAGGTCAACCACGCGCTCTTTATCGCCTTCGCGAACGGAGAGCAGCGCACGGCCCGATTTTCTCATGGTAGAGCTGCTGCCCAGCTGCGCCTTGGCAAACGCTTCTGCGAAGGTGCGGCCCACGCCCATTACTTCCCCGGTCGAGCGCATCTCTGGCCCTAACAGCGGGTCAACGCCCGGGAATTTGTTGAACGGCAGCACCACCTCTTTCACCGAGTAATACGGCGGGATGATCTCTTTGGTTACGCCCTGCTGAGCCAGCGTCTGGCCAGCCATCACGCGCGCCGCCACTTTCGCCAGCGGAATACCGGTCGCTTTAGAGACGAACGGTACGGTACGCGCCGCACGCGGGTTGACTTCAATCAGATAAACTTCGTTGTCTTTCACCGCGAACTGAACGTTCATCAGGCCACGAACCTGCAGCTCAAAGGCCAGCTTCTGCACCTGCTGGCGCATCACGTCCTGAATTTCCTGGCTCAGCGTGTAGGCCGGCAGAGAACAGGCGGAGTCACCGGAGTGCACGCCCGCCTGCTCGATATGCTCCATGATGCCGCCAATCAGCACCATTTCGCCGTCGCAGATGGCGTCAACGTCCACCTCAACCGCGTCGTCGAGGAAGCGGTCAAGCAGTACTGGCGCATCGTTGGAAACGCTCACCGCCGTCTGGAAGTAGCGACGCAGGTCGGCTTCGTCGTAGACGATTTCCATCGCGCGGCCGCCCAGCACGTAGGAAGGACGCACCACCAGCGGGTAACCAATCTCCTTCGCCTTCTCAACGGCCATTTCAATGGCCGTCACGGTGGCGTTCGCCGGCTGCTTCAGCTTCAGACGGTCAACCGCCTGCTGGAAACGCTCACGGTCTTCCGCGCGGTCAATCGCGTCCGGGCTGGTACCGATAACCGGTACGCCAGCCGCTTCCAGCGCGCGCGCCAGCTTCAGCGGGGTCTGACCGCCGTACTGCACGATAACGCCTTTTGGCTTCTCGATGCGCACGATTTCCAGCACGTCTTCCAGGGTAACCGGCTCGAAGTAGAGACGGTCAGAGGTGTCGTAGTCGGTAGAAACGGTTTCCGGGTTACAGTTGACCATGATGGTCTCGTAACCGTCTTCGCGCAGCGCCAGCGAGGCGTGTACGCAGCAGTAATCAAACTCGATGCCCTGGCCGATACGGTTTGGACCGCCGCCCAACACCATGATCTTGTCGCGGTCGACGGACGGGTTCGCTTCGCACTCGTCTTCATAGGTGGAGTACATGTACGCGGTATCGGTCGAGAACTCGGCCGCGCAGGTGTCCACGCGCTTGTAAACCGGGTGCAGGTCATACTGGTCGCGCAGCTTGCGGATTTCCGCTTCGCGCACGCCCGCCAGCTTAGCCAGACGCGCATCGGCGAAGCCTTTACGCTTCAGCATGCGCAGGAAGTCTGCGTCCAGGCCGTTGATGCCCAGCTCCGCCACTTTCTCTTCCAGACGCACCAGCTCTTCAATCTGCACCAGGAACCAGCGGTCGATGTTGGTCAGGTTAAATACGCCGTCGACGGACAGGCCCGCGCGGAAGGCATCGGCGATGTACCAGATACGCTCTGCGCCCGCGTCTTTCAGCTCGCGGCGGATTTTGGTCAGCGCTTCCGGATCGTCCAGGCTCACTTTCGGGTCAAAGCCGGTGGCGCCCACTTCCAGACCGCGCAGCGCTTTTTGCAGGGATTCCTGCTGCGTGCGGCCAATCGCCATCACTTCACCCACAGATTTCATCTGGGTCGTCAGACGGTCGTTCGCGCCCGCGAATTTCTCGAAGTTAAAGCGAGGAATTTTAGTCACAACGTAGTCGATGGACGGCTCGAAGGACGCAGGCGTGCGGCCACCGGTGATGTCGTTCATCAGCTCGTCGAGGGTGTAACCCACTGCCAGCTTCGCCGCCACTTTCGCAATCGGGAAGCCGGTGGCTTTGGAGGCCAGCGCGGAGGAGCGGGACACGCGCGGGTTCATTTCGATAACAATCAGACGGCCGGTTTTCGGGTTCACCGAGAACTGCACGTTAGAACCGCCGGTTTCCACGCCGATTTCACGCAGTACCGCCATCGAGGCGTTACGCATGATTTGATACTCTTTGTCGGTCAGCGTCTGGGCTGGCGCAACGGTGATGGAGTCGCCGGTGTGGATACCCATCGCATCGAAGTTTTCGATGGAGCAGACGATGATGCAGTTGTCGTTTTTATCACGCACCACTTCCATCTCGTACTCTTTCCAGCCAATCAGCGATTCATCAATCAGCAGCTCTTTGGTTGGGGAGAGATCCAGACCGCGCTCGCAAATCTCTTCGAACTCTTCGCGGTTGTAGGCGATACCGCCACCGGTGCCGCCCATGGTGAACGATGGACGGATGATGCACGGATAGCCCACTTCAGCCGCAACGGCCAGCGCCTCTTCCATGTTATGCGCAATACCGGAGCGCGCGGTGTCGAGGCCGATTTTCTTCATCGCCACGTCAAAGCGGCGACGGTCTTCTGCTTTATCAATCGCGTCGGCGGTCGCACCAATCATGGTGACGCCAAATTCAGCCAGCACGCCCTGACGCTCCAGCTCCAGCGCGCAGTTCAGCGCCGTCTGGCCGCCCATGGTTGGCAGCACCGCGTC
Organism: Enterobacter cloacae complex sp. P2B; assembly: GCF_014895985.1. Lineage (NCBI taxonomy): Bacteria > Pseudomonadati > Pseudomonadota > Gammaproteobacteria > Enterobacterales > Enterobacteriaceae > Enterobacter > Enterobacter cloacae complex sp. P2B. The sequence goes on from NZ_JADBQQ010000006.1 coordinate 185,494, forward strand.
CGGGCGCTCTTTTTCGATGATTTTACGCACCACTTCCCAGTGAATCGGCTCGATGTAGGTGGCATCCGCCATTTCCGGGTCGGTCATGATGGTGGCCGGGTTAGAGTTAACCAGGATGACGCGGTAACCCTCTTCGCGCAGCGCTTTACACGCCTGCGCGCCGGAGTAGTCGAATTCGCAGGCCTGGCCGATGACGATCGGGCCAGCGCCAAGGATCAGGATGCTTTTTATGTCTGTACGTTTTGGCATGGTCTTCTCGGCTCCTGATTATTTAGCGGTCTTACGGTATTGCTCGATAAGTTCGATGAAGTGATCGAACAGCGGCGCGGCGTCGTGCGGGCCCGGGCTGGCTTCCGGGTGGCCCTGGAAGCTGAACGCTGGCTTATCGGTACGGTGGATACCCTGCAGGGTGCCATCGAACAGTGATTTGTGCGTCACGCGCAGGTTAGCTGGCATAGAGGCTTCATCGACGGCGAAACCGTGGTTCTGCGCGGTAATCATCACCGTATTGTTATCAATGTCTTTCACCGGGTGGTTACCACCGTGGTGGCCGAACTTCATCTTGACGGTGTTCGCACCGCTCGCCAGCGCCAGCAGCTGATGGCCGAGGCAGATGCCGAATACCGGGATGTCGGTTTCCAGGAAGGACTTGATGGCGTCGATAGCGTAATCGCACGGTGCCGGGTCGCCTGGGCCGTTAGAGAGGAAGATGCCGTCTGGGTTCATCTTAAGCACCTCTTCAGCGGAGGTTTTCGCCGGTACCACCGTCAGGCGGCAGCCGCGGTCAACCAGCATGCGCAGGATGTTGCGCTTGGCACCAAAATCATAGGCCACCACGTGGAACGGCAGTTCGTTCTCTTTTTTCGCTTCCGGCAGGTCGCCTTCCAGCGTCCAGCTCCCCTGCGTCCAGCTGTAGGCTTCGGCGGTAGTCACTTCTTTCGCGAGGTCCATACCGTTCAGGCCCGGGAAGGCTTTCGCTTTTTCCAGCGCCAGCGTCGCATCGAGGTTATCCCCTGCGATGATGCAGCCGTTTTGTGCCCCCTTCTCGCGCAGCAGACGCGTTAACTTACGGGTATCGATATCGGCAATCGCCACGATGTTATGGCGCTTCAGGTAAGAAGAGAGGTCTTCAGTGTTGCGGAAGTTGCTGGCAATCAGCGGCAGGTCGCGAATGACCAGGCCTTGCGCATGTACCTGAGAGGATTCTTCGTCAGCCGCATTGGTGCCGACATTGCCGATATGAGGATAAGTAAGAGTAACGATTTGGCGAGAATAGGAAGGATCAGTGAGGATTTCTTGATAACCGGTCATTGAAGTATTGAAAACGACTTCCCCAACCGCCGAACCCGTTGCCCCTATGGCCCGACCGATAAACTGGGTTCCGTCTTCCAGAACCAATAGCGCTGACTTAATCAAAACACCCTCCAGAGAATATTCACTCACTTTATTTGCATATTAATTCATGACTATGTCATAGATCAATGCAAATGTGTTGCCAGCGGATTTTTGGCAAACGGCGGCATTCTGGAGATTTGGTGGGTAAAAGTCAACTTAAAACGGATATTTTGTTTATTCTTTTGCAGGACTGGAAGCTTGAATAGGATTTAACGGGCAAAAAGATCAGGTAAACCATCCTGGAAAACGCTTGCGCGGTAGGTTTTATGGAAATTAAGAGACGAGAGCGACAAAAAGTGGACCAAATGGTCAAAATTTACATTCAATTCACATAATAATGGCATAAAACTCAGATTTATGACCATTAACAATCAAAATCCATCTAAAACAAATAAAATAAGAGGGCAATAAATTATTGCCCTATGCAATCAATACATTACGACTGCAATAACCACATCACGATGGGTAATAAAGCTTACAAATTGTTGAGATACAGCACATCTCGCATATCAAAAAGACCCTTTTCTTTCGTTTTCAGCCACAATGCGGAGCGTACTGCGCCATTGGCGAACGTCATGCGGCTTGACGCTTTGTGCGTAATCTCAACACGTTCGCCAATATCGGCGAACATCGCCGTGTGTTCGCCGACGATATCGCCCGCCCGGACGGTTGCGAAACCAATGGTGCCCGGCACGCGTTCTCCGGTATGCCCTTCACGGGAATAGACCGCGATGTCTTTTAAATCTTTATCCATTGCATAAGCAATCGCTTCGCCCATCGCCAGCGCCGTGCCTGATGGAGCATCAACTTTATGGCGGTGGTGCGCTTCGATAATCTCAATGTCGGTGTAGTCGCCCATCACCTTCGCCGCTTTTTCCAGCAGCTTCAGCATGACATTAACGCCTACGCTAAAGTTCGCTGCAAAGACAATCGCAATGTCGGTGGCTGCATCCTGAATGGCCTGTTTACCCGCATCATCGAAGCCGGTAGTGCCAATCACCATCCCTTTACCGTGCTGGCGGCAAAACGCCAGGTGAGTCAGGGTGCCTTCGGGACGGGTAAAGTCGATGAACACGTCAAAGTCATCTTTCACCGCATCAAGGCTGCTCTGAACGGTAACACCTGTCTTGCCCGCGCCGGCCAGTTCACCCGCATCGGATCCCAGCAGGGATGAACCTTCACGCTCCAGCGCCGCGCCGAGTGCCACGCCATCCATTTGTATTGCCGCCTGAATCAGCTGGCGACCCATACGTCCACCCGCGCCCGCAATGGCGACACGGATCTGTGCATCATGCATAGTTATTCTCTTACGTTAAAATGATGTAAACCGTTTTCAGATTAACCAGCCTTCGTAAAGGCTGCCAACTGAAAACACCAATAATTAGAATTTAACGTGAAACCGACTCAGATATCAGTAAAAGACATGATTTTGTCGTCACGATAAAGTCCGGAGCAAAAAAAAGGCCAGCACAGGAGGTGCTGGCCTTTCATCAGAAAAGAAATTATTCCACTTCGCGGGCGTCGATACGCAGCTCTTTCGGCACTTCGAAGACGATATTCTCTTCGCGTCCTTCCAGCGGAACCGCTTCGCCCCCGCCCAGCTCCTGCAGACGAGCAATCACGTTCTGCACCAGGATATCCGGCGCGGAAGCGCCTGCGGTAACGCCAACGCAGGCCGCATTTTTCACCCACGCTTCCTGGATGTCCGTCGCGTCGTCGATTAAAAACGCCGCTTTCCCCATACGCTGCGCCAGTTCGGCCAGACGGTTGGAGTTAGAGGAGTTTTTAGAGCCGACAACCAGCACCACGTCCGCCTGTTCAGCCAGCGCGCGCACCGCTTCCTGACGGTTAGTGGTGGCGTAGCAGATATCATCCTTACGCGGCCCGACGATTTTCGGGAAGCGCTGGCGCAGGGCGTCAATCACGTCTGAGGTGTCGTCTACGGAGAGCGTGGTCTGGGTCATAAACGACAGACGCGCTTCGTTTTTCACGTTCAGCGTCAGGACATCTTCCGGCGACTCCACCAGGTACATTCCCCCTTCCGGGTTGCTGTACTGGCCCATGGTGCCTTCAACTTCCGGGTGACCGGCGTGGCCAATCAGAATCGACTCTTCACCGCGACGGCTGGCGCGCGCCACTTCCATATGCACTTTTGTCACTAATGGACAGGTGGCATCGAATACGGTCAGATCGCGGCTTTTCGCTTCGTTACGCACCGCCTGAGAGACGCCGTGCGCAGAGAAGATCAGGATCGCACCGTCCGGCACTTCGCTGATCTGCTCGATGAAAATAGCACCGCGCTCGCGCAGGCTGTCGACCACGTAGCGGTTATGCACCACTTCGTGACGCACGTAAATCGGCGCGCCGTAAATCTCCAGCGCGTTTTCAACAATGCTGATAGCGCGGTCTACACCGGCGCAGAAGCCGCGCGGGTTAGCCAACAGGATCTGCATTTCAGGCCTCCAGTGCCGGATCGATCTCCAGCACTTCAACATCAAAATGAACGGTACGCCCGGCAAGCGGATGGTTGAAGTCAACGGTGATAGAGTCGCCGTTAATCTCGCGGATCACGCCAGGCATTTCGCTGCCGTCCATAGCGGTAAAGAGCATAATCGCCCCGATTTCCGGTTCGCCCGCGTCCATAAACTCGCGGCGCGAGAAATACTGAATCAGGTCCGGGCTTGGCACGCCAAACGCGGCATCCGGCTCCAGCGAGAACGCTTTTTTCTCACCCTCTTTCAGGCCCAGGAGCTGCTGCTCAAGACCTTCAGACAGGGAGGTATCGCCGAGACGAAACAGGGCAGGTTTGCTGTTATTGCGGGTGGATTCAGCCGTGGAGCCGTCATCCAGCTTCAGCGTGAAGTGAACGAGAACCGCGCTGTTGCTCTGTACGGATTTAGACATACACATTGCTCTTTAATGTTGTGCCGGGTGGCGCAGCGCATCACCCGGCATTGACAATTACGCCTGCTCTTTCGCTGCGGGTTTAGGCAAGAAGCCTTCCAGCACGATTAACGCCGCACCGATGCAGATGGCGGTGTCGGCCAGGTTAAAGGTCGCGAAGTGCCAGTCGCCGACGTAGAAGTCGATCATATCGACCACAAAGCCGTGCCACAGGCGGTCAAACAGGTTGCCCAGCGCGCCGCCAATGATCAGCGCGTAGGCGATGTTATTCAGCTTTTGCGTGGCTTTCGAGCGGTACATCAGCACAGCCAGTACCACGCAGATACCGAGAGCGATACCCGCGAAGAACCAGCGCTGCCAGCCACCGCTGTCGGCAAGGAAGCTAAACGCCGCGCCGTAGTTGCGCGCATAGTGCAGGTTAAGCGACGGGAACAGCGAAACCGTCTCCCCCAGAGCGAAATTCTGGAGGATCAGGAACTTGCTGCCCAGATCGATAATCAGCACCACCACCACCAGCCACAGCCAGCGCAGTCCTGTTGAACAGAGAGTTTTACTCATCAGGCAAACTTACGTTTTTCGCCGTCACCGGCGACGTTGCTTACACAGCGTCCGCAGATGTCTGCGTGTTCCGCCACCTGGCCGATATCGGTAGTGTAATGCCAGCAGCGCGGGCACTTCTCACCTTCGGCTTTGCTCAGTGCGACTTTCAGGCCTTTGAGCAACTCGCTCTGCTGAGCATCAGCAGAAGCCTCGGCATAATCCGCAACTTTTGCACCGGAGGTCAACAGGACAAATCGTAATTCATCGCCCAGCGCGGTCAGCTTCGCCGCCAGCTCCGGTTCGGCGTACAGGGTCACTGCCGCTTCCAGAGAGCCACCGACTTTCTTATCCGCACGCGCCTGCTCGATAACCTTGTTCACTTCGCCACGCACTTTCAGCAGCTCGTCCCAGAAGGCATCGTTCATTGCTTCGGTGCTGGAGAGATCGAACAGACCTTCATACCACTCGCCGGTGAAGACATACTTCTCACGGTCGCCCGGCAGATAACCCCAGATTTCATCCGCGGTGAAGGACATGATCGGCGCCATCCAGCGCACCAGCGCTTCTGCGATGTGGAACAGCGCGGACTGGCAGCTACGGCGCGCCACGCTGTCCGCCTTCGCGGTGTACTGGCGATCTTTGATGATGTCGAGGTAGAACGAGCCCATCTCGATGGAGCAGAAGCGCATCAGGCGCTGCACCACTTCGTGGAAGTCGTAAGACTCATAGGCTTTCAGGATATCTTCCTGCGCCGCTTTCGCGCAGCCTACCGCCCAGCGGTCCAGCACGACCATCTCTTCCGGTTTCACCATGTCTTTCACTGGATCGAACCCGTTCAGGTTCGCCAGCAGGAAGCGCGCGGTGTTACGGATACGACGATAGCTGTCGGCAGCACGCTTCAGGATCTCGTCAGACACCGCCATTTCGCCGGTGTAGTCGGTTGAGGCTACCCACAGACGCAGGATGTCCGCGCCCAGCTTGTTCATCACGTCCTGCGGCGAAACGGTGTTGCCGATAGATTTAGACATCTTACGGCCCTGACCATCCACGGTGAAGCCGTGGGTCAGTACCTGACGGTAAGGCGCTTTACCTTTCATCGCGGTGGAGATCATCAGGGATGACATGAACCAGCCGCGGTGTTGGTCGGAACCTTCCAGATACATGTCGGCAGCGTGACCGGCAAACTCCGGACGCACGTCAACTACGGAGGCGTGAGTCGACCCGGAGTCGAACCACACGTCCAGGGTGTCTGGCACTTTCTCGTAGCTATCTGCGTCAGCGCCCAGGATGTCGCGGGCGTCGAGATCCCACCACGCCTGAATGCCGTCAACTTCGACGCGCTTCGCCACTTCTTCCATCAGTTCCAGGGTGTTCGGGTGCAGCTCATGCGTCTCTTTATGCACGAACAGCGACATCGGCACGCCCCAGGTACGCTGACGGGAGATACACCAGTCAGGACGGTTAGCCACCATGGATTCGATACGCGCCTGGCCCCAGTCCGGGATCCACTGCACGCCTTTGATCTCTTTCAGAGACTGCTCGCGCAGGCCTTTCTGATCCATGCTGACGAACCACTGCGGGGTCGCACGGAAGATGATCGGCGTCTTGTGGCGCCAGCAGCACGGATAGCTGTGCTGCATTTTCTCAACGTGCAGCAGCGCGCCGCTGGTGCGCAGCATGTCAACGATGATGTCGTTGGCTTTGAAGACGTTGATACCATCCAGCGCCGGGTAGGTGCCAGGCAGGTAAGAACCGTCCGGGCCTACCGGGTTGGCAATTTCCAGGCCGTATTTCAGGCTGATGTTGTAGTCGTCAGGACCGTGGCCACCGGCGGTATGTACCGCACCGGTACCCGCGTCCAGCGTGACGTGGTCGCCCAGGATCGCCGGAACGTCGAAGTCCAGGAACGGGTGTTTGAAGCGCATCAGCTCCAGCGCGTCGCCTTTTACGGTGCCCAGAACTGTGTAGTCGGTGATATTCGCGCGTTTCAGCACGCTTTCAACCAGATCTTTCGCCAGGATAACCGCGCGGCCATCAATCTGCACCAGCGCATATTCGAACTCGCCGGAGAGAGAGATTGCACGGTTGGCTGGCAGCGTCCACGGGGTAGTGGTCCAGATCACCAGAGAGATCGGGCCGCTAACGCCAGGCAGACCGAATTTACCTTTAATGGCATCCTGATCGACCGCTTCGAAGGCCACGTCGATAGAAGGTGAAGTTTTGTCGTAATATTCCACTTCCGCTTCTGCCAGCGCAGAACGGCAGTCCACGCACCAGTGCACAGGCTTGGCGCCTTTATGCAGGTGACCGTTACCGATGATTTTGCCCAGCGCACGGATGATGTTGGCTTCGGTTTTGAAGTCCATGGTCAGGTACGGGTGCGACCAGTCGCCCAGCACGCCCAGACGGATAAAGTCAGCGCGCTGGCCTTCAACCTGGGTGGCCGCGTATTCGCGGCACTTCGCGCGGAACTCTGCAGCGGTGAACTTCTCACCTGGCTTGCCAAACTCTTGCTCCACTTTCAGCTCGATCGGCAGACCGTGGCAGTCCCAGCCCGGCACGTAAGGCGAGTCAAATCCCGCGAGTCCTTTGGACTTCACGATAATATCTTTCAGAATCTTGTTTACTGAGTGACCAATATGAATGCTGCCATTCGCATATGGAGGGCCATCATGCAGAATGAAGGTTTTTTTGCCTTTTTTGGCTGCACGAATGATGCCGTACAGGTCATCATCGGTCCAACGCGCCAGCATTCCCGGTTCACGCTTGGCGAGATCGCCGCGCATCGGGAACCCTGTTTCCGGCAAATTCAGGGTTGATTTATAGTCACTCATCAGATTCTCGGTTCCGTATTTATCACGTAGGCAGTTAAGCCGGTTCTAAAGCCCAAAAAACTCGCGGGCCGTTAATTCATCTCGCGCGATTTGCGCCTTAAGTTCATCCAGCGAAGCAAATCGCTGCTCGTTGCGTATTTTTTTACGCAGTATTACATCTATATGGCGACCATAAAGGTCCATTACAACGTCCAGCAGGTGCACTTCTAGCTGTTGACGCACACCGGCAACGGTAGGACGCGTGCCAATGTTGGCAACGCCGTAAAACGACTTATCGCCCAGTCCTGCCACTTCCACCGCATAGACCCCTTTAACCGGGGAAACCTGACGACGCAGCGGTATATTCGCCGTCGGGAAACCAATCGTGCGGCCCAGCGCATCGCCATGAACCACGCGGCCAGAGATGGTGAACGGATGGCCCAGCAAATTTTCTGCCGTCTCCAGTTCATCATTAGCCAGCGCCTGCCGCACCGCCGTGCTGCTGACGCGCACGCCGCCTTCACAGAAGGTCATCGCGCTGGTGACGTCAAAACCGTACTCCAGACCAGCCTTCTGTAATAGCAAGAAATCGCCCTGACGACCAGCGCCAAAGCGGAAATCATCCCCCACGGCGAGAAACTGAACGCCAAGACGCTTAACCAGCAGGTCGCTGACAAAATTTTGTGCTGTCAGTGCGGCAAAGCGGCGATCGAAACGCACACACAATACGTAGTCCACGCCGGACTCCGCCAGGTAGCGCAACTTTTCGCGCAGGCGAGTGAGCCGAGCGGGAGATTTATCGCCCGCGAACAGCTCCAGCGGCTGTGGCTCGAAAATCATCACCACAACGGGCAGGCCACGGGCCTCCCCTTCTTTACGCAATCCCTGCAACAGCGCCTGATGACCACGATGCACGCCGTCGAAATTACCAATGGTCAGCACGCACCCGTGTGGCGCTCTGCTGAGATTATGTATGCCGCGTATCAGCTTCATGTCTGGCTCAAAACAGTGAAAATCGCCAAAGTATACCTTGTACAGCGGTTAAGGTTAACCGGCGATTGTTCGCGCAAAACAGAAAGCCGTAATGATTTCATCAGGCTGACCTTTCACAGCGAAAAAATCTGCCCGTGAACTGCGATTTTTACGCCGAAAGGCTGTATTCACGAAAGACAAGCTGGTAGAATCCTGCGCCATCACTACGTAACGTAGCGTCGCTAATTAACGGCGCTTATTTGCACAAATCCATTGACAAAAGAAGGCAAAGAGGGCATATTCCTCGGCCTTTGAATTGTCCACATAGAACATATTTGGGAGTTGGACTTGGCTAATATCAAATCAGCTAAGAAACGTGCCGTTCAGTCTGAAAAGGCTCGTAAGCACAACGCAAGCCGTCGCTCTATGATGCGTACTTTCATCAAGAAAGTATACGCAGCAATCGAAGCTGGCGACAAAGCTGCAGCGCAGAACGCATTTAACGAAATGCAACCAATCGTGGATCGTCAGGCTGCTAAAGGTCTGATCCACAAAAACAAAGCAGCGCGTCATAAAGCAAACCTGACCGCGCAGATCAACAAACTGGCTTAATCGCTACTTGTTGTTGCTTGTTTAAAGAACCCGCTTAACGCGGGTTTTTTTATGTCTTCAGAATGCCGGTGGCGTAAACAGCGCCGAGTAATCACGGTTGCAGATTCGCTGCACCGCCGGGTGTTGAATCATCCTTTCGGCGAATATGGCATGGTACTCCTCCATCACGTTATCTACTCTGCCAATCTCCGTAATCTTATCGTCTGAATAGAGATCGTGCGCGTAGAGCGTTGGCGCCACGAAGATCGCATTATGCGCTTCGCCAAAGGCTTTCATCAGCGCCGCATCGTCAAACTCGCCGAGGATCTCCACGTTCAGCCCCTGCGAATTAAACCAGTTCAGCAGCTTGCGTCCCAGCATGGAACGCCTTCCCGGCACCAGCAGGCGACGCTCTTCCAGACAGGCCGGGAAAGGTTTCTCCGGCGGTGGATTGATGCACCAGAAACTCACGCCGCATTCGCCAATTTTCACCGAGAACAGCCCCTCCTGCTGCGTGGAGTCGATGGGGCAATCCGAGATAATCATGTCCAGCTTGTGCTGGCTCAGCTGCTCCAGCAGCATCTCGTGGGTGGATTCAAAGCAGCGCAGATGGATTTGTTCATCCTCTACCACGGCGGCATCCAGCACGCCGCTTACCAGCCGTTTGGATAGTGCATCCGCCACCCCCACATCAAAGAGCAGGTTCGACTCTTTGCGGTAGTTGACGATATCCAGCATCTCCTGGCTCAGTGTAAACATTTTGTCCGCATAGCGGAAAACCAGTTCCCCCAGCTCGCTCGGTTCAATCCCACGGCCCTTGCGCTTGAAGAGCTTACCCTGCAGCCGTTCTTCAAGGGCTTTGATTTGCCCGGTGATGGTTTGCGGCGTCAGGTAAAGCGCCTCTGCAGCCCCCACGACCGAGCCCTGTTTGTAAACGTGCCAGAAGTAGTAAAGATGGTTGTAATTCAAATGAGGCATCGCGTCTTCGCTCCCTGAGTGTGTATCGGGAGAAGAGTGACCTTCTCCCGGTGTTCCGTTATGCCTGGACGGCCTGTCCGGACAACTTCACCTTCAACAAAGTATACCCAATCACTGCCGCCAGTAATGACCCGATGAGAATGCCGAGCTTCGCCCAGACGATGAGCTCTGGCGCGTTTGCACCAAACGCCAGCGTCGAGATAAAGATCGACATGGTGAATCCAATACCGCACAGTATGCCTACGGCCATGATCTGACTAAAGGTTGTACCGTTCGGCAACGATGCCAGCTTCATCTTCAGCGCCAGCCAGCAGAAGAGACTGATCCCCAGCGGCTTACCGATAAACAGCCCGGCAATAATGCCCAGCGGCAGGACAGACGTCAGCCCGCCCAGCGTAACGCCCTGCAGGGAAACGCCCGCGTTGGCAAACGCAAACAGCGGCAGGATCATAAAGGCGACCCACGGGTGCAGCACGTGTTCCAGCTGTTTAGCGGGTGACTTACCGTCCTGCGGCTTAAGCGGCACGAAGAAGCCCACAATCACGCCGGCCAGCGTGGCGTGCACGCCGGATTTCAGCACTGCCGTCCACAGCACCATCCCCACCAGGATATAGATACCGATGCGGCGAACGTTGAAGATGTTCAGCACCGCCAACACCGCAATCGCCCCTGCGGCTACGCTCAGGGACAGGATCGACAGATCGCTAGTGTAGAACAGCGCGATAATCACAATGGCACCCAGGTCATCAATGATCGCCAGCGCCATCAGGAAGATTTTCAGCGCAACCGGCACGCGGCTGCCGAGCAGAGCTAAGACACCGAGCGCAAAGGCGATATCCGTTGCGGCCGGGATAGCCCAGCCGTCACGCGCGACAGGATCCTGCCAGGTAAATGCGAGAAAGAGCAGCGCTGGAACGACCATCCCACCGAGCGCGGCAATAACCGGGAACGCCGCGCGCTGGCGGCTGGCTAGCGAACCTAGCACCAGCTCGCGCTTAACCTCAAGACCAACGAGCAGGAAGAACACCGCCATTAGCGCATCGTTGATCCACAGCAGCATGTTCTTGTTAATTTCCAGCGCCCCGACCTTCAGCTCGACGGGCGTTTCCAGAAATGCGTGATAGAGATCGCGGGTCATGCCCAGGTTAGCCAGCACCATCGCGGCGGCCGCGGCAATAATCAGGATCACACCACCGGACGCCTCACTGCTAAAGAAACGGTGTAGTAATTTCATTTATGTTCTCTCTTTTACAACGATACCTCGATAAAACCATAATACCAAGCCAAATACCTCGGCAAAAACAGATTAATATTGGGTATAGACTCAGTTTTACCGATCTATAACTGTAAAAAAAAGCCCGGAATCGCTTCCGGGCTTTTTGAAGTTAGACACAGCTAACGAATTAGCGGGTCAAATCATCGAAGAATTTTTTGACGCCATCAAAGAAGCTTTTGGAGCGCGGGCTGTTTTTCTCACCCGTTGGGCCGCCAAAGCTCTCCTGAAGCTCTTTCAACAGCTGTTTCTGCTTGTCGTTCAGGCCAACCGGCGTTTCCACGACGACGCGGCACAGCAGGTCGCCCTGCGCACCACCGCGAACGGATTTTACGCCTTTGCCGCGCATGCGGAACAGCTTGCCGGTCTGGGTTTCACCAGGGATTTTCAGATTGACGCGACCGTCCAGCGTCGGCACTTCGATTTCACCGCCGAGAGCCGCCATCGCGAAGTTGATCGGCACTTCACAGTACAGGTTATTGCCTTCACGCTCGAAGATGGCGTGCTGCTTCACCTGAACCTGAACGTACAGATCGCCTGCCGGCGCGCCGTGCTCGCCTGCTTCGCCCTCACCCGCCAGACGGATGCGGTCGCCCGTATCAACGCCAGCCGGGATCTTAACGGACAGGGTTTTGGTTTTCTCAACGCGACCGTGGCCGTGACACTTGGTGCACGGATCTTTAATCAGCGTACCGCGACCGTGACAGTGCGGACAGGCCTGCTGTACCGCGAAGAAGCCCTGGCGCATCTGTACCTGACCGGAGCCATGACAGGTTGGACAGGTCTGTGGCTGGGTACCCGCTTTCGCGCCGCTGCCGTGGCAAACGTCACACTCTTCCAGCGTCGGGATACGGATCTCTTTCGTGACGCCACGAACGGCCTCTTCAAGAGTGAGATCCATGTTGTAGCGCAGGTCTGCGCCGCGCGCTGCGCGCTGACGACCACGACCGCCGCCGAAGATATCGCCGAACACGTCGCCAAAGATGTCGCTGAAATCCGCACCGCCGCCAAAGCCGCCGCCACCGAATCCACCGCCGCCCATGCCGCCCTGTTCAAAGGCCGCGTGGCCGTACTGGTCATAGGCCGCACGTTTTTGTGCATCGGTCAGGACTTCGTAGGCTTCTTTGATCTCTTTAAATTTTGCTTCAGCCTCTTTGTCACCCTGGTTACGGTCCGGGTGGAATTTCATGGCCAGGCGCTTATACGCCTTTTTGATTTCACGCTCTTCCGCAGTTTTCGGAACGCCTAAAATCTCGTAATAGTCTTGCTTTGCCATTGGTTTTTTTAAGCCCCTTAACATGCGAGCACGGGCGTGGAGAGTTCTCCTACGCCCGTGCCGATTAATTACCCTGCATCAGGGCGATTATTTTTTGTCTTTAACTTCTTCGAACTCAGCGTCGACAACGTCGTCGTCTTTAGCGTTGTTCGCAGAAGCGTCAGCGCCTGCCTGCTGCTGTGCATGCTGCTGCTGAGCGATTTCCATCAGCTTCTGGGAAGCCTGTGCCAGCTCCTGCATCTTCGCTTCGATATCCGCTTTGTCTTCGCCTTTCAGAGACGTTTCAAGCGCGGTCAGTGCAGCTTCGATAGCAGTTTTGTCTTCCGCTGGCAGTTTATCGCCCGCTTCTTCAACCTGCTTACGGGTGCTGTGCAGCAGATGGTCACCCTGGTTACGGGTCTGAACCAGCTCTTCGAACTTACGGTCGGATTCCGCGTTAGCTTCGGCATCGCGAACCATTTTTTCGATTTCCGCTTCATTCAGGCCAGAAGATGCCTTGATGGTGATCTTCTGCTCTTTACCGCTGTTTTTGTCTTTCGCAGACACGTGCAGGATACCGTCAGCATCGATGTCGAAGGTAACTTCGATTTGCGGCATGCCGCGCGGTGCCGGGTTGATGCCATCCAGGTTAAACTGACCCAGAGACTTGTTATCAGACGCACGCTTACGCTCACCCTGCAGCACATGGATGGTTACCGCAGACTGGTTGTCTTCAGCGGTAGAGAACACCTGGCTGTGCTTGGTTGGGATGGTGGTGTTTTTGTTGATGAGCGCAGTCATCACGCCACCCATGGTTTCGATACCCAGAGACAGCGGGGTAACGTCCAGCAGCAGTACGTCTTTCACTTCACCGGTCAATACACCACCCTGAACCGCCGCACCGATAGCTACCGCTTCGTCCGGGTTCACGTCTTTACGTGGCTCTTTACCAAAGAATTCAGCCACTTTCTTCTGAACCATTGGCATACGGGTCTGACCACCCACCAGGATAACGTCCTGGATGTCTGATACGGACAGGCCAGCATCCTGCAGTGCAACTTTCAGCGGCTCGATAGAACGGTTCACCAGGTCTTCTACCAGGCTTTCCAGTTTCGCACGGGTCACTTTGATGTTCATGTGTTTAGGACCGGTCGCGTCTGCGGTGATGTACGGCAGGTTCACGTCGGTCTGCTGAGCAGAAGACAGTTCGATCTTCGCTTTCTCAGCGGCTTCTTTCAGGCGCTGCATCGCCAGCGGGTCGTTACGCAGGTCAATGCCCTGATCTTTCTTGAACTCGTCAACGAGGTAGTTGATCAGACGGGTATCGAAGTCTTCACCACCCAGGTGGGTATCACCGTTGGTTGCCAGAACTTCGAAGGTTTTTTCGCCGTCAACTTCGTCGATTTCGATAATAGAGATATCGAAGGTACCACCACCCAGGTCGTAAACCGCGATAGTACGGTTGCCGACTTCTTTATCCAGACCGTAAGCCAGTGCAGCCGCGGTTGGTTCGTTGATGATACGTTTTACTTCCAGACCTGCGATACGGCCAGCATCTTTGGTTGCCTGACGCTGAGCATCGTTGAAGTAAGCAGGAACGGTGATAACAGCTTCAGTTACCGGCTCACCCAGGTAATCTTCAGCGGTTTTCTTCATTTTTTTCAGCACTTCAGCAGAGATCTGCGGTGGTGCCGTTTTGGTGCCTTTCACATCAAGCCACGCATCGCCGTTATCTGCTGCGATGATTTTGTAAGGCATGATAGAAACGTCACGCTGAACTTCTTCGTCCTGGAAGCGGCGGCCAATCAGGCGTTTGATCGCAAACAGGGTGTTTTGCGGGTTTGTCACTGCCTGACGTTTAGCCGGCTGACCAACCAGAGTTTCACCATCCTGGGTATAAGCAATGATAGAAGGCGTGGTGCGATCGCCCTCGGCGTTCTCCAGCACACGTGCAGTAGTGCCGTCCATAATCGCTACACAAGAGTTGGTAGTACCCAGGTCGATACCAATAATTTTACCCATCTAAACGTCTCCACTAAAAATTCAGTCAACATGTGGTTGTGTACCTGTAATAAGGGCAGAACGTGCTTTTTCAACTGCCCAGATTTGATTTTTTTCAGGTCCACACACTGCGGTTGACTACAAGATGGGGTCGCGACGGCATCCATCAAGGGGCAAGCATAAAAAAAATTTTAATTTCACCCTGATGAGATCATAGACGGCGTCGATGCCGCCCATTATGATGCCGCGCCCCGTCAGGGAGTATTGACGCGGGTTTAACCATTTCACCATTTTAATGATGATTTTTTTTGAGGACTTATGGGCAACACTAAGTTGGCTAATCCGGCTCCGCTGGGCCTGATGGGTTTTGGCATGACCACCATTCTGCTGAACCTGCACAACATCGGGATGTTCCCGATGGACGGCGTAATCCTGGCGATGGGCATTTTTTACGGCGGTATCGCGCAAATCTTCGCGGGCCTGCTGGAATATAAGAAAGGCAACACCTTCGGCTTAACCGCCTTCACCTCTTACGGCTCGTTCTGGCTGACCCTGGTCGCCATCCTGCTGATGCCTAAAATGGGCCTGGCAGACGCGGCAAACGCCCACTTCCTGGGCGTCTATCTGGGCCTGTGGGGCGTCTTTACCCTGTTCATGTTCTTCGGCACCCTGAAAGGCAACCGCGCGCTGCAGTTCGTCTTCATGAGCCTGACCGTGCTGTTCGCCCTGCTGGCAATTGGCCACCTGGCGGATAACGAAGGCATCGTTCACGTAGCAGGCTGGATTGGCCTGGTGTGCGGCGCAAGCGCTATCTACCTGGCAATGGGTGAAGTGCTGAACGAACAGTTTGACCGCACCATTTTACCTATTGGTGAAAAACACTGATCCCTCTGTCGTGCCCGCCTCGCGGGCACGATATTCCCCCGCCTGACGAAGCCAAACGCCTAATCCCAGCCCCATCAGCGAGAGCGCGAGTACATACCAGGCAGGCGCCATCGGCGACACCCCCATCATGACCGTGACCACTATCGGCGTCAGCCCGCCGAAAATGGCATACGCGACGTTATAAGAGAACGATATCCCGGTGAAGCGAACCTCCGGCGGGAAGGCGCGCACCATGACGTAAGGCACAGCCCCCACGACGCCCACGCACAGTCCGACCACGCCGTACAGCAGGAACAGCTGTTCAGGATGACTGCCCGCAAGATGGTAGAACGCCCAGCTCGACGCGGCCAGCAGCAGGCTGCCGACAATAAAGGTCAGGCTGGCACCGAAACGATCCGCCGCCAGCCCGGCGGCCAGACAGCCAAAGCAGAGCATGATTGTCGCAATACTGTTTGCCTGTAAGGTCACGGCAGGGGCGAAACCGTACTGTTTCTGCAGCCACACCGGCGACATCAAAATCACCACCACGATGCCCGCCGACAGCAGCCAGGTGAGCAGCATCGACACCACCACCGCTTTTTTATGACGCACTACAACGGCTTTGACCGGCAACTCCTGCGCCAGCGCTTTACGCTGCTGCATTTCGAGGAAAATCGGCGTCTCCTGCAGCCAGCGGCGCAGGTACATTGCCACCAGGCCAAACGCCCCGCCCAGCAGGAACGGAATACGCCAGCCCCAGTCGTGCACGGCCTGCTGCGTCATGCTGGTGTTGACTATCGTCGCCACTACCGACCCCAACAGGATCCCGACGGTCAGCCCCGCCGTTAACGTTCCGCAGGCGATCCCGATGCGGCGGGCAGGAACGTGCTCCGCCACAAACACCCAGGCCCCCGGCACTTCCCCGCCGATGGCCGCGCCCTGAAGAATGCGCATCAGCAGCAGCAATAGCGGGGCGAGAATGCCCATGGAGGCATAGGTGGGCAGCAGCCCGATCGCCAGCGTCGGCACCGCCATCAGCAGGATGCTCAGGGTAAACATCTTCTTACGCCCGACAAGATCGCCAAAGTGGGCCATGACGATGCCGCCCAGCGGACGTGCCAGATACCCGGCAGCAAAGATGCCGAAGGTTTGCACCTGACGCAGCCATTCTGGAATATCCGCCGGGAAGAAGAGCGCCCCCACTACGGCGGCGAAGAAGACAAAGATGATGAAGTCGTAAAACTCCAGCGCGCCACCTAAGGCGGCGAGCGTAAGCGTTTTGTAGTCCTGTCGATTCAGAGGTCGGGTGTTATGTGACATAGCGAACCATTGTGCATGTGTTGTGGATTATTTTTTACAGCAATCGTAAAGAAAAAATTACTATATCGTAAATCCATTTACACGCTACTGCGGCTGGCGCTAATGTCACATTTTAGTAAATTTCAGGAGATTGTCTCGCGGCGTGCGCTTTTAGGACGAAATGCTGCTACCACTTTGTCGTCAGTTTCCACGTACGGCCCGTCAAGCAACTGTATACAATACGGTACACTTGCAAATATGCCGTGCACGATGACGCGACCGTCCTCGGCTTTTAATCCTTCCAGCGTCTCTTTGATCGACTTTGGCTGCCCCGGCAGGTTCAGTATCAGCGCCTGTTTGCGGATCACCCCCACCTGGCGGGAAAGGATTGCCGTCGGGACAAAGTGTAGACTGATCTGGCGCATCTGTTCGCCGAAGCCCGCCATTTCACGATCGGCGATAGCCAGCGTCGCGTCCGGCGTCACATCACGACGCGCGGGGCCGGTTCCACCCGTGGTGAGCACAAGGTGACAGCTCATCTCATCCACCAGCTCGCACAGGGTCTGCTCAATGATCGGCTGTTCGTCGGGGATAAGGCGAGTCTGGATCTCAAACGGGGTGGTCAGCGCGCTTGCCAGCCACTCTTCCAGAGCGGGGATGCCTTTATCCTGGTAAACGCCGCTGGAGGCGCGGTCAGAAATCGACACTAAGCCGATGCGTAAGGTATTCATATTCATTCCATTCAAAAAGTACTGATTAAAGGGAATGATACACGCAGAGGGAAAATTCAGACAGAGGACAGAAGAAGACGCGTGACCGGGAGCCCGGTCACGCAGAATGATTACAGCAGGTCGCCGATCATTTTTTCCAGTTTTTCCTGGTCGATAGCAAACTTACGGATACCGTCCGCCAGTTTGTCTACAGCCATTGGATCCTGGTTGTGCTGCCACAGGAACTCGGATTCGGTGATGCGCTCCGGGCGCGCCTTCACTTCGCCGGTGTAAGACAGCTTACGCTCGATAGCACCTTCGCTTTCTGCCAGCTCTTTCAGCAGCGCAGGGGCGATGGTCAGACGGTCACAGCCAGCCAGCTCAATGATTTCGCCCACGTTACGGAAGCTTGCCCCCATAACCACGGTCTCATAGCCATGCTGTTTGTAGTATTCGTAGATTTCAGTCACGGAAATCACGCCTGGATCTTCAGACGCTGCGTACTCTTTCTTGTCGGTGTTGGCTTTGTACCAGTCCAGAATACGGCCCACGAACGGAGAAATCAGGTACACGCCTGCTTCCGCACATGCACGCGCCTGCGCGAAGGAGAACAGCAGGGTCAGGTTACAGTTGATGCCTTCTTTTTCCAGCTGCTCTGCAGCGCGAATGCCCTGCCAGGTCGACGCCAGTTTGATCAGGATACGGTCGTTGCTGATGCCCGCGTCGTTGTACAGTTTGATCAGGCGTTTTGCTTTCGCGATTGACGCTTCGGTGTCGTAGGAGAGACGTGCATCCACTTCGGTAGAGATACGGCCCGGAACCAGCTTCAGGATTTCCAGACCGATGTTCACTGCCAGTTTATCGGTAGCATCCACAACCTGCTGCGCACGGTCATTGCTCTGTGCTTTCGCCCAGGTCACAGCCTCGTCAATCAGTTTGCGATACTCAGGGATCTGTGCGGCGTTAAGGATCAGAGAAGGGTTAGTTGTGGCATCCTGCGGCTGGTACAGCTTCATTGCCGCGATATCTCCGGTGTCAGCTACGACAGTGGTGAACTGACGAAGGGAGGTCAATTTATCCGTCATGATAGTGTTTCTCTTTTAACGTGCCCTGGATAATTCACGCTACCGACAGCATGCCTGCAGCGGAAAAATGACAGGTTTACTTGTTAGGGGGATGTAACCGGTCTGCCCTGATGATAACACGACGGAGGGGTAGCGCAACCGCAGACAGTGCGCTTAGGCAGAGTATGATAAACTCAAAATATTAACAGGCTGCTAAGCAACAGCATGCCCAATCAGTGGTAGCGCTTACATATTCACGTTGGCATCAACAAGAGGGACGTTAATGCCTGATTTCCTTTTCTTTATTAACGAAGTCCTCTGGGGTTCGATAATGATCTACCTGCTTCTGGGAGCAGGTATCTGGTTTACGCTACGCAGTGGGTTTATCCAGTTTCGCTATATTCGCAAGTTTGGCAGAAGTCTGAAAAACAGCGTCACGCCCCAGCCGGGCGGATTAACATCGTTTCAGGCGCTGTGTACCAGCCTGGCTGCCCGCCTCGGTAGCGGAAACCTGGCGGGCGTTGCGCTGGCCATCAGCGCCGGTGGGCCAGGCGCGGTGTTCTGGATGTGGGTCACGGCGCTTCTCGGAATGGCTACCTCTTTTGCCGAAAGTTCGCTGGCGCAACTCTACAAAGAGAAAGACAGAAACGGGCAGTTTCGCGGCGGTCCGGCCTGGTATATGGCGCGTGGCTTAGGAATGCGCTGGATGGGCGTTCTGTTCTCGCTTTTTTTACTGCTCGCGTACGGTCTTATTTTTAATACCGTGCAGTCAAACTCCGTCGCCCATGCCCTGCGCTATACCTTCTCCTGCCCGGAGTGGATCACCGGCATCGGTTTAGCCCTCTTTGTTTTGCTCACCATTTCTGCCGGCCTGAAAGGCGTTGCCCGCCTGATGCAGTGGCTGGTTCCCATCATGGCGCTGCTCTGGGTTGCCGCGAGCCTGGTCGTCGCTGCGCTGCATGCCGACCAGGTTCCGGACGTGATTGCGACCATCTTTAAAAGCGCCTTTGGCTGGCGTGAGGTGGCGTCAGGCGCGCTGGGCTACACCCTGAGCCAGGCGCTGATGGCAGGTTTTCAGCGAGGCATGTTCTCCAATGAAGCCGGGATGGGCTCCACTCCCAACGCCGCCGCGGCCGCCTCTTCCTGGCCGCCGCACCCCGCAGCGCAGGGTATCGTGCAGATGATAGGCGTGTTTATGGATACCGTTATTATCTGTTCCGCCAGCGCCATGATCCTCCTGCTGGCCGGTCCTGTGGCGCATGACTCGGATATCGACGGAATACAGCTTCTCCAGCAGGCGCTGGTGAATCTGACCGGCGGCTGGGGTTCGGGATTTGTCTCGCTCATTCTGATACTGTTCGCCTTCAGTTCGATTGTGGTGAATTACCTGTACGCCGAAAATAACCTTATCTTCCTGAAATACGACTCTCGTCCGGCCATTCTCCTGCTTCGCCTGGGCGTAGTACTGATGGTGATCGCGGGCTCCCTTCTGAATATGCCGCTGGTCTGGCAGCTGGCGGATGTCATTATGGCGCTAATGGCAATCACTAACCTGACGGCGATCCTGCTGCTCTCGCCCGTTGTGAACCTTATTGCCAGGGATTATCTTCGCCAGCGCAAGCTGGGCGTTCCCCCGGTATTTGATGCCGCACGCTATCCCGAAATTCAGTCACAGCTTGCCCCCGGCACCTGGGATGATTTGCCCCGGCAATAACAGCTATCGATCAATTCAGGGCGATTTTTTGTTAAAGTCGCTCTAAATTTCCTGCAAGGACTGGATATGCTGATTCTGATTTCACCTGCAAAAACGCTCGACTACCAGAGCCCGCTCGCCACCGAGCGTTATACCCAGCCAGAACTGCTGGACTATTCGCAACAGCTGATCCGCGAAGCGCGCAAGCTCTCTGCGCCGCAAATCGCCTCGCTGATGAGCATCAGCGACAAGCTGGCAGACCTGAACGCGACCCGGTTCCACGAGTGGCACCCGGATTTCACCCCCGCCAACGCGCGCCAGGCGATCCTGGCGTTTAAGGGCGATGTTTACACCGGCCTGCAGGCGGAAGATTTTAGTGAAGCCGACTTTGATTTTGCCCAGCAGCATCTGCGCATGCTGTCGGGCCTGTATGGCGTACTGCGCCCGCTGGATCTGATGCAGCCATATCGTCTGGAGATGGGGATTCGCCTGGAAAACGCCAAAGGCAAAGACCTTTACCATTTCTGGGGCGACATCATCACCGACAAGCTGAACGCGGCGCTGCATGCTCAGGGTGATAACGTGGTGGTTAACCTGGCATCCGATGAGTACTACAAGTCGGTGAAGCCGAAAAAGCTGAACGCGGAGATCGTTAAGCCGGTCTTCCTTGATGAGAAGAACGGCAAGTTCAAGGTCATCAGCTTCTATGCGAAAAAAGCGCGTGGCCTGATGAGCCGCTACATCATTCAGAACCGCCTGACGAAGCCGGAGCAGTTAATGGGATTCAACACCGACGGCTATTTCTTTGACGAGGCGTCGTCAGGGAAAGGTGAGCTGGTATTTAAGCGCCACGAGCAGTAAAACTAAACCCCGCCATCTGGCGGGTTTTTGCGTTAATGGTGCTTCCAGTCCGGGCCCGGACGGTGGTCGTCGTGATGATGGTCGTGTCGGTCATCACGATCGCGATGCTCGTCATGCGGACGCCAATGGTTATCGCGCCAGTCATAATGCGCCTTCCACCAGTCGTGGTCGCGCCAGCGGCCGCCATCCCAGTAATGCCCGCTATTGTCCCGATCGCCAATCTGCAGTTTTACCGCAGGTACGAGAGTAATTTCAGATGCCTGTACCGCCATGGGGGCGACCAGCACCAGAGAAAGCGCAATGAGTGCAGGTTTTAGTGTAGACACAGGTGACTCCTTATTCTTCTTGCCCAACGTGGGCCGATGTAAGGAGAGTACGCGAGGGGAACGGTGGATGTTATTCTCTGCAATCCTAAACGCTAAGTGACCGCATTTATTGAGAATTTCTGCTTTTTTCCTGCAATTTTTCTCCTTAATTTCTTCATAAAAAAGCCGGGTGGTGCTGCGCTTACCCGGCCTACGGTCATCTCGTCGTTGTAGGCCCGGTAAGGCGTAGCGCCACCGGGCAACAAAATCACGCGCGCGTCATCATCAGATTCCGCAGTGCCGCAAAATCCGCCGGCAGCTCATGAGACAGCAGCGGCAGGTCGGCGCGCTCGGCCAGCTCTTTTGGCAGCGGCAGCGTTTCGCCCAGAATATCTTCCACGCTCTCATTGAACTTCGCCGGATGCGCGGTGCCCAGGAACAGGCCATATTCACCCGGGTTAAGCTGGTCGCGCAGCGCGCGGTAAGCAATTGCCGCGTGCGGCTCAGAGGTGTAGCCCACCGCTTTCAGCTCGCGCATGGTGGCTTTGGTGGTTTCGTCCGTCACCGCAGCGTAGCCCAGGTCACCCAGACGCCACACCTTGCGGCGGAACAGCTCTTCCACGCGCGGCCAGTTGTTCGGCTGCGACACGTCCATGGCATTGGAGAGCGTCGCCTGCGTGGCGTTAGGCGCCCATTTGCCGTCTTTCAGGAAGCGCGGCACGGTATCGTTGGCGTTGGTGGCAGCGATAAAGCGTTTCACCGGCAGACCGAGAGATTTCGCCAGCAGCCCCGCCGTCAGGTCGCCGAAGTTGCCGCTTGGTACCGAAACTACCAGCTGATTGCGCGCTTCCTGCGGCAGCTGAGCCACCGCTTCGAAGTAGTAGCAGATCTGCGCCAGCAGGCGGCTGATGTTGATGGAGTTCGCCGAGTTCAGCCCCAGCGCGGCCTTCAGCTCTTCATCATCGAACGCTTGCTTGACCAGCGCCTGGCAGGCATCGAAATCGCCGTCGATCGCCACGGTTTCAATGTTGCCGCCGAGGGTGCAGAACAGTTTTTCCTGCAACGGGCTGATCTTGCCTTTCGGATAGAGGATCACCACGCGGACGTTTTTCAGGCCGTAGAACGCGTGTGCCACCGCCGCACCGGTATCACCGGAGGTCGCGGTCAGGATGGTCACCGGCTTGTCGCCGCTGATGTGGGTCAGCATCTGCGCCATAAAGCGGCCGCCGAAGTCTTTAAACGCCAGGGTCGGACCGTGGAACAGCTCCAGACAACCGACGTCAGGCTCCACCTGCTTAACCGGAGCCGGGAAAGCAAACGCCGCACGCACGCGCTCTTCCAGCAGCTCCTGCGGGATTTCATCGCCAATAAACGCAGACAGAATTTTGGTGCTGCGGGTGACAAAGTCCAGCTTCAGCAGCTCATCGATTTCGGTCAGCTGAAATTCCGGCAGGTCGTGCGGGAAAAACAGCCCCTGATTTTTGCCCAGCCCCTGAGTCACCGCCTGCGCGAAGCTGACCTGCTCGTTATGATCTTTAAGGTTGTAGAGTTTCATTCGTTATCCCAGTACTCGTGCGCCAGCCGTGTCCAGACGGCAAATATGAACAAAGCCTTCCTGATTTTGCAGGTAGTGTTTAGAGAGCCAGTCCGCCACGCGCTGCGCGGTGTCTGGCTTATCGCACAGGGCGAACAGCGTCGGGCCGGAGCCGGAGATGCCGCACGCCTGCGCGCCGATATCCATTGAAGCCTGTCGCGCCTCGTTAAAGCCGGGTAGCAGCTTCGTACGGTACGGCTCGGCAATGACGTCTTTCATCAGTTTCGCCGCCAGCTGCGGCTGGCGGGTGTAGCAGGCGTGAATAAAGCCCGCCAGGTGACGCCCGTGGGCGATACAGTCCTGGCGACGATACTGCGCAGGCAGGATCGCACGTGCTTCCGCGGTAGAGACCTTGATGCCCGGATAGGCCAGCACCCACAGCCACTCATCAAACCCTGGCACCTGCTGGCTGATGATGCCATTTTCTTCAATCATCAGCTGCATGCCGCCGAGGAAGCATGGCGCCACGTTATCGTAATGAATACTGCCGGAGATGCGCCCTTCCAGCTCGCCCATCAGCGCCAGCAGACGGCTATTGTTCAGCGGCTTGCCGCAGTGCTCGTTCATCGCCACCAGCGCGGCGACAACCGAGCAGGCGCTGGAGCCCAGGCCCGAACCAATCGGCATGCTTTTTTCCAGCGTCATGGCGACCGGCACGTTTTTGCCGATCTCCTGACAGAAGCGCTCCCAGCACTGATAAACGATATTCTCGCGTGGTTCAGGCGGCAGCTTACTGGCGAAACGGCCAACGTTATTCAGGCTGAAGCTTTCTGCCGCCTCAACCGTTACCGTATCGCCCAGCAGCGAACCGTCCACCGGCGTCACCGCCGCACCCAGCACGTCAAATCCGACGCTCATATTAGCGCTGGAAGCCGGGGCATATACTTTAACCATCTTAAACTCCTAACTTCCATGACAGGGTACGCAGCAGGTCGGCAAACACGCCCGCCGCCGTCACATCATTCCCTGCGCCATAGCCGCGAAGCACCAGCGGCAATGGCTGATAATAGTGGCTGTAAAACGCGAGGGCGTTTTCGCCGTTTTTGACTTTGTACAGCGGGTCGTTACCATCCACTTCGGCAATCTTCACCCGGCATACGCCGTCCTCTTCAATGTTGCCAACATAGCGCAATACCTTACCTTCATCACGGGCTTTCGCAACGCGTGCGGCAAAGGCATCGTCAAGCTGAGGTAAATTCGCCATAAAGGTGCTGACGTCGCCGCTGGTGTCAAACTCGGCTGGCAGCACCGGCTCAATCACGATATCCGAAAGCTCCAGCTCGCGGCCCGTTTCGCGCACAAGGATCAGCAGCTTGCGCGCCACGTCCATCCCGGAGAGATCGTCGCGCGGATCCGGCTCGGTGTAGCCCAGCTCGCGCGCGGCACGGGTGGCTTCCGACAGGCTCATCCCTTCATCCAGCTTGCCGAAGATAAACGACAGGGAGCCGGAAAGGATGCCGGAGAAGCGCTGCAATTCGTCGCCCGCGTTCAGCAGGTTTTGCAGGTTCTCGATGACCGGCAGGCCGGCGCCGACATTGGTGTCGTACAGGAACTTGCGGCGCGACTTGCTCGCCGCCAGGCGCAGCTGGTGATAGTAATCCATCGACGAGGTGTTGGCCTTTTTGTTCGGCGTCACCACGTGGAAGCCTTCGCGCAGGAAGTCGGCGTACTGGTCGGCCACCG
Source organism: Enterobacter cloacae complex sp. P2B (assembly GCF_014895985.1). Taxonomy (NCBI): domain Bacteria; kingdom Pseudomonadati; phylum Pseudomonadota; class Gammaproteobacteria; order Enterobacterales; family Enterobacteriaceae; genus Enterobacter; species Enterobacter cloacae complex sp. P2B. The sequence goes on from NZ_JADBQQ010000006.1 coordinate 210,289, forward strand.
CCTGGTTCGAGGTACAGTCAACGATAACCGGGTTAAGCAGGTGATACTCTTTCACCAGACGGATCAGGCGCCCCAGGTTGAACGGATCTTTCGCCTCTTCCAGCTCCGCCTGCCAGTTCTCCAGGTTCAGACCGTGAACGTTAGTAAGCAGCGCTTTCGAGTTCGCAATTCCGCAGACGCGCAGATCGATGTGCTTTTTCTTAAGCCACTCCTGCTGGCGCTTCACCTGCTCCAGCAGCGCACCGCCGACGCCGCCCACGCCAATCAGGAATAGCTCGATAACCTGATCGGTGTTGAACAGCATCTGGTGAACCACGCGCACGCCGGTAGTGGCGTCATCGTTATCCACCACCACCGAGATTGAACGCTCGGACGAGCCCTGGGCAATCGCCACGATGTTGATATTGGCCCGCGCCAGCGCGGCAAAGAATTTGGCGGAGATACCGCGCAGCGTGCGCATACCGTCGCCAACCACGGAAATCACCGCCAGGCGCTCCTGAATGGAGAGCGGCTCCAGCAGTTCCTCTTTCAACTCCAGATAGAACTCTTCTTCCAGCGCGCGGCGGGCGCGCAGACAGTCGACCTGAGGCACGCAGAAGCTGATGCTGTACTCGGAAGAGGACTGGGTGATCAGCACCACCGAGATACCGTTGCGTGACATGGCCGCAAAAACGCGCGCCGCCATGCCGACCATCCCCTTCATCCCCGGACCGGAGACGCTGAACATTGCCATATTATTCAGGTTGGAAATGCCTTTCACCGGCAGACCATCTTCATCGCTGCTGGCACCAATCAACGTGCCTGGCGCCTGCGGGTTACCGGTGTTTTTAATCAGGCATGGGATCTGGAACTGGGCAATGGGTGAGATGGTACGCGGGTGAAGCACTTTGGCGCCGAAGTAGGAAAGCTCCATCGCTTCCTGGTAGGACATCGACTTCAGCAGCCTGGCGTCCGGCACCTGGCGCGGATCGCAGGTATAGACGCCGTCGACGTCAGTCCAGATCTCACAGCAGTCAGCGCGTAAACAGGCGGCCAGCACGGCGGCAGAGTAGTCGGATCCGTTACGGCCCAGCACTACCAGTTCACCCTTCTCATTTCCTGCGGTAAAGCCCGCCATCAGGATCATATGGTCAGAGGGGATTTTGCTCGCGGCAATACGGCGGGTTGATTCGGCAATATCAACGGTAGATTCGAGGTAGTGGCCCGCTGCCAGCAATTTCTCAACCGGATTGATCACGGTAACGTTGTGGCCGCGCGCTTCCAGCACGCCCGCCATGATGGCGATGGAGAGTTTTTCGCCCCGGCAGATCAGCGCCGCGTTGACGCTGTCCGGGCACTGGCCCAGCAGGCTGATGCCGTGCAGCACATGTTTGATCTGAGCAAACTCCTGCTCAACGAAGGACTTCAGCTGCGCGAGCGGGAAACCAGGCTGTGCCTCTGCCAGCCCCTGCAGCAGCTCGGCGAAGATACGCTCGGCATCGCTGATGTTCGGGAGTGCATCCTGGCCACCGATGGTCTTTTCAATCATCGCCACCAGATGGTTTGTGATTTTTGCCGGGGCAGAGAGCACGGTCGCAACCTGCCCCTGCCTGGCGTTGCTCTCCAGGATATCGGCAACACGCAGAAAACGTTCTGCATTTGCCACTGATGTACCGCCGAACTTCAACACTCGCATGGTTCTACCTCGTTTCCTTTAGCCGAAAAAAAAGCCCGCACTGTTCAGGTGCGGGCTTTTTTCTGTTTTTCCTGTACGCGTCAGCCCGCATCGTTACCTGTGGTAATGATGATGGTTGTGGTAATGGTGGTGATGCTGATGCGTTTCATGGATGTTGTGTACTCTGTCATTATTATCTGTCTGTGCTGTATTCTTTTAGGGTTAAAGGATCGGGCACCTTAAGTCAATGAATTTTTAATTTGATCACAATTCCGCGGACGTTCACGTCACGCTGCGTGACGTTTTATTTTCATCCGAATCCCCCAGCCGCACCCCTCCACGACAGACCATTTCGCCATAGTAAAAACTTATGACAGCATTTTACTCGGCCAATTTTTTTTCAATATCGTGTAGCAAACGGTGCAACATGGCGGTGTCCCGCTGCTCAAGACGTCCAAGGCGCTGCTGTAGCCAGTCGGCCATTTTTTGATCGTCCGCAACGCCAAGGCTCGATAAAAGACGCTCTACCCGAGCACGAAGCGCGGCCAGCTGATTTTCATTGGCGGCTTCCGTCTGGGGTTGAGGGATTTGCATTAGGGAAGCTAATTGATAGCAATAGACCATTACCGCCTGGCCTAAATTCAGGGAAGGATAATCGGCTACCATCGGCGCACCGGTGAGAACGTCCGCCAGCTCAAGCTCTTCGTTGGTGAGCCCGGAATCTTCACGACCAAATACCAGCGCGGCTTTCTCAAGCCACTGGCTTTTCTCTTCCAGCATGGGCACCAGTTCAGCAGGCGTGGCGTAGTAGTGGAACTTCGCCCGGCTGCGTGCTGTGGTGGCAACGGTAAATGAAATGTCATGCAGCGCGTCGGCAAGCGTAGCGTAAGTCGTTATATTATCGAGAATATCCCCTGAACCGTGCGCCACCCAGCGGGCCGCAGGCTCCAGGTGCGCAGTGCTGTCCACAATACGTAAATCGGTAAAACCCATGGTCTTCATGGCACGCGCCGCAGCGCCTATATTTTCGGCTCTGGCTGGAGCGACCAGTACAATCGACAGATGCATTTATGCTCTCTTTTTAATCAGTTAGCGGAGAAAAGTGTGATGCACTTCAACATATTACGCAGCACGAATTTACAAATTTGCAACACAAATCACCGAAATAGCGTTTCATAACAAATTAAAGACGCTAAACTATTTTGTGTCTGAACAATCAGTTAGAATGTTAACAGAAGCCTATTATCCCTATGTTTTATAATGATAATGGCAACGTGAATACCCTGTTCTGATTGGATTCGCTTTGTTTATAAATCAATCTCCGCAACTAGTTGGTTTATTGAAAAATTGTGACAAAGGCTAGCATTCGGCTACGATGATTTCATCAAACTGTTAACGTGCTACAATTGAACTTGATATATGTCAACGAAGCGTAGTTTTATTGGGTGTCTGGTGTCACTTAGCCTGTTATGTCGCTGTTAAAATGGTTAGGATGACAGCCGTTTTTGACACTGTCGGGTCCAAAGGGAAAGTACCCAAGACCAAGCTAATGATGTTGTTGACGTTGATGGAAAGTGCATCAAGAACGCAATTACGTACTTTAGTCACGTTAAGCCGATCATGTTAATTTGCGACATGTATCAGGCAGGTCAGGGACTTTTGTACTTCCTGTTTCGATTTAGTTGGCAATTTAGGTAGCAAACATGCAGACCCCGCACATTCTTATCGTTGAAGACGAGTTGGTAACACGCAACACGTTAAAGAGCATTTTCGAAGCAGAAGGCTACGATGTCTTTGAAGCGACCGATGGCGCAGAGATGCATCAGATCCTTTCTGAAAATGATATCAACCTGGTGATCATGGATATCAACCTGCCGGGCAAAAACGGTCTTCTGCTGGCGCGCGAACTGCGTGAACAGGCGAACGTCGCGTTAATGTTCCTGACGGGCCGTGATAACGAAGTTGATAAAATTCTTGGCCTGGAGATCGGTGCGGATGACTACATCACCAAACCGTTCAACCCTCGCGAGTTAACCATTCGTGCACGCAACCTGCTGTCCCGCACCATGAACCTGGGCACGGTCAGCGAAGAGCGTCGTAGCGTCGACAGCTACAAATTCAACGGCTGGGAACTTGATATCAATAGCCGTTCGCTGATTAGCCCGAACGGTGAGCAGTATAAGCTGCCGCGCAGCGAATTCCGCGCGATGCTGCACTTCTGCGAAAATCCGGGCAAAATTCAGTCCCGTGCAGAACTGCTGAAGAAAATGACCGGTCGTGAGCTGAAGCCTCATGACCGTACCGTAGACGTGACCATCCGTCGTATTCGTAAGCATTTCGAATCGACGCCTGATACGCCGGAAATCATCGCCACCATCCACGGCGAGGGGTACCGTTTCTGCGGTGATCTGCAGGAATAATCCCGCAGTTAACGCATGAAAAACGGCGCATTTGCGCCGTTTTTTTTTATTTCCAGATCCGCATTGTGTCGTTATCAGGTTCTGCGGGCGGCGCAGGTCGCTTCGGCTGTGAAAGCGAATACCAGTCGAAATGACGAGTCAGGTACATGACGGCGAACAGCGCCAGCGCGAGAACCGCAGACCCCAACAGCAGTGCACTATCCTCCGAGCGCAGCAGGAACCACATCACCACATCCAACCCCAGCAAGGCCAGCACAAACAGTCCGCTGCGCTTCCAGCTTTTCAGCACGGCCTGCAGGTACATTCCGTTCATCGCCGCACCAACCAAACTTGCAACTACCCAGGCTGGCGTAAACCCGACATGTTCTGATAGCGCCAACAGCACCAGATAGAACAGCACCAGCGACAGCCCCACCAGCAGATACTGCATCGGGTGCAGGCGCAGCCCGGTTAAGGTCTCGAAAACAAAGAAGGCCATAAACGTCAGCGCAATCAGCAAAATGGCGTACTTGATCGCCCGGTCAGTCAGCTGATACTGATCGGCGGGCGTGGCTACCGTAACGCTGAAGGCGGGGATCGACTCCCATGACGGCGACTCGCTTCCGTTGAACCAGCTCTCAAGATTGTTCGCAAACCAGCTGCTCTGCCAGTTCGCCTGAAACCCGGTGTCACCAATTTTATGCTTCACCGGTAGATAATTACCCATAAAGCCAGGATGCGGCCAGTTGCTGTTCAGCGCCATTTCACTGCTACGTCCTACAGGTACCACGGCAAAACTTCCTGTTCCCGTCAGATTCAGCGAAATATCCATAGCAAACGTTTTTAATTCCAGCGCCTTGTCAGTCAGCGGGATATGGATACCGGGAAGCGCGCCATACACGCCTGTACCCGGCTCCACACTTAGCGTCTCGCCGTTGATACTGGAGACTTTCACCGTGCCAATGCCTCGAGCATCGCCCACGCCAACAACGATAAACGGCTGCCCCAGGGTCATCGACTCCCCTTTCAGCTGCGTCATTTTTTCCGTGTTGAATCGGGCTTTTATGTTGAGGTCGGTATTCCAGATCTGTCCGTCATAGATGCCGACATTTCGCGACTCAACGCGCTGGTTACCCTCAACGCGCAGAGACTCCGGCAGGATAAAATGCATATAGCTTTTCTTGTACTCGACTTTTTTCTCATCCTCTAACTTGTAAAAAACCTCGGTTACCGGGATCGCAATCAGCGGGCCGACCAATTTTTGCGGCCCGCTGGTGCTCTGGCGAAGCGTATTTTCGACATCGTTGCGGTAGCTTTCACGCTCTGAAATGAGGTTACTCACCATAAACAGTGGGACTAACAACAGCAGGATGCACCCCAGCAGGGTGCTTACTTTCCAGAACAGGGGGGATTTCATCATTACGTCTCCTTTGTGATGTGGAGAGCGTAACCAGGCTGTGTGGGGCCAGTTTGAAGTTATGTGAAGGGACGGTGAAGTGTCAGCGTGGCTATCACGCCACCTTCATCACGATTACGCAATGTAATCTCTCCGTGGTGCAGACGCGCCACCTCCTGAACAAACGCCAGCCCGAGTCCGCTACTTTTCAACCCATTCTCGCGCGGCAGGGAATAAAAGCGCTCAAAAATACGCTCCAGCGCATAATCCGGGATCCCGCTTCCGCTGTCGGTGACGCTCAGCCGTATCTGCCCCTGCTCTTCCCGGGCCGCCAGTTCAATGGCACCACCCTGTGGGGTAAAATCGATAGCATTATCCAGTAAATTACCGAGCGCCTGTTCGAGCAGGTCGGGATCGCCTTCAACAAGAAGCGAAGCGGGCTGGAGGGTCAGTGCAATCTCTTTTGCCGCCAATAGCGCCGAACGCGCGTCGGCAAGCCGTGTAAACAGCAGGTCGACGCGGACGGCCTGGGGCGTAATCTCGACCCGATTTTCAAGCCGCGCCTGAGTCAGCAGTTTTTCAACCAGCGACTGCATACGCGCGTTTTGCACCAGAATATTATCGATAAACCGCGCGGCCACCTGCGGCGGCGGCTGCTCGGTGAGAATTTCTGCCGCGCCGCGTATGGCGGCTATTGGGCTTTTCAGCTCGTGGGTCAGCGCATGGACATAATGTTCAATGTAGTTTTTCCCTTCAAGGCGAATACGCATATTTTCCAGCGCCTGAGCCAGCTTGTGCAGTTCGCTACTGCCTGGATTAGGCAGCGGGAGAGGCGTATCAGTGGTCACCGAGTCGGCATAGCGCGATAACGTACTGATGGAACGATTGATCCACCAGGCGACGAGAAAACCGATCAGTAAAGCAATGCCAAGCAGCGCCCCGCCTGCCCACAATATCCGTCGCTCGCTGCGGTGAATCACCGGTGCCATCGCGCTGTTCGGTTTCCCCACCGACAGCACGCCGATTATCTTGCCCTGCTCCACAACCGGTGCGGCAACATACATCACCGTGCTCTCCGGATCGTCGGGATGGCTCTGGGTACTGCGCGCGCCGTATTGGCCGCGAAGCGTCAGCCAGACATCGTTCCAGCGAGAGTAATCTTGCCCCACGGCCAGGCCGGCAGAATCAAACACGACGCGGCCCTGCGCATCGGTCATGTAGACGTGATACTCGTTGCGCACCTTATGAATGCCGCCGATATTGGCGCGGAAAGGCCGCTGATGGAGCTGTAAAAAGGCCTGCGCCAGTCTGCCCTGCTGCGCATTGCCCGAAAGAAGATCCTCACGCCCAACTTCGGCGAGCAAGGTCGCGGTATCGATCAATGTGCCCTCGGTTGCCCTGCGCACGCCGGGCTTCACTTCCTGAACAAAGATCGACAGCACAAACCATGCGGCGATGGCGACGATCAGGAAGTACCCCAGCAGCAAACGCATTCCGATACGCATTAATAAAGCCCCAGGCTATAGCCCATACCGCGATGGGTGCTGATGGGTGACAGTTCCTCATTCACTGCCCGCAGCTTGGCGCGCAGGGTCTTGATGTGAGTGTCCACGGTACGATCGTAACTGTCGCCGTCTTCACCCCACACCTTGTCCATTAACTGTTGACGAGAGAAAACCCGTCCCGGAGCCTGTAGTAACGTTTTAAGCAGCAAAAACTCATAGCGCGTGAGCGGTAATGCTTCACCGCACCAGCTAATTCGCGCGGCAGCTTCGTTCAGCTCAAACTTTCCGATACGCACCGTCTCCGCTGGGGCGGCGGATTTTTGCATCCGCCGTAAAATGGTCCTTACCCGGGCGCACACCTCACGCGGGGAGAAAGGCTTGGCGACGTAGTCGTCTGCGCCCATTTCCAGGCCGAGGAGTTTATCCACTTCGTCACTGCGTGCCGTCAGAAACAGCACGGGCAGTGACGGATGCTGCGCCAGAAGCTGGCGGCAGAGCTCAAAGCCGCTGATGTCCGGCAGCCCGACGTCAAGAATGGCGAGCGCCGGAGCCTGCTGGCGCGCCGCCTCCAGCACCGGTAAACCGCGCTCAAACGCTTTTACTGCAAATCCTTCCTGCTGAAGCATGTAGATAAGCGTATCGGCGATACTGGTTTCGTCTTCAACCAGCCAGACTACAGGTTGTTGCATGGTTCATCCCTGAATTAATGCCACGGCATAATCGGCACCGCACTAATGGCGTTTTTCGGTGACCCTTCCACCACTTTATCGGAATACGCCAGGTAGGCCAGGGTGTTGCGTTTTGCATCATAGAAACGCACCACCTGCAGCTTTTTAAACACCAGCGAGGTCCGTTTCTGGAACACCACATCGCCCTGCGCTTTGCCGTTTTTGATTTTATCGCTCAGCTCAACCGGTCCCACCTGCTGACAGGAGATCGCCGCATCGGAAGTGTCTTCCGCCAGCCCCAGGCCGCCTTTAATACCGCCCGTCTTCGCGCGGCTGACGTAGCAGGTGACGTTTTTCACGTCCGGATCGTCAAACGCCTCCACCACAATTTTGTGGTCCGGACCGAACATTTTGAACACGGTATCGACAGAACCAATCTGTTCCGCCTGCGCCGCACGGCCCGCTACCAGCAACAGGGCAGTAAGAAGCAAAGTCTTGTATTTCATATTGTTACCATTCTTTAAAATTGCATTGAGCGATTATTCAACACGTTAGTCAAAAATGTAGCAAGATCACAGGATTAGAATATATTCACCCAAAATGAGAGAGAAAAGGCATTAATGCGCAAAAAAAACACTGAATGCTAAAACATCAAAAAATGCTATTATCCGCTAACCTGTTATCAGGCACCTGCTGTTTTAAGGATGAGGATAGTATATGGATCAGGCTGGAATTATTCGCGACCTGCTCACCTGGCTGGAAGGTCATCTCGACCAGCCTTTGTCACTGGATAATGTGGCGGCTAAAGCGGGCTATTCCAAGTGGCATCTGCAAAGGATGTTCAAGGATGTCACCGGTCATGCTATCGGTGCCTATATTCGCGCACGTCGTTTATCGAAATCTGCGGTGGCTTTGCGCCTGACCGCGCGGCCAATTCTGGATATTGCCCTGCAGTACCGTTTTGATTCGCAGCAGACCTTCACCCGTGCCTTTAAAAAACAGTTCTCGTTGACGCCAGCGCTCTATCGCCGCTCGCCTGACTGGAGCTCGTTTGGCATGCGTCCGCCGCTGCGTCTGGGCGAGTTCGCGATGCCGAAATACGAAATGGTCACTCTGCCGGAAACCCATCTGATCGGTACAACCCAGAGCTACTCGTGCTCTCTGGAGCAGATTTCTGAGTTCCGCCATCAGATGCGCGTCCAGTTCTGGCGCGATTTCCTGAGCCATGCGCCGGCCATTCCGCCGATCCTGTATGGCCTCAACGAAACGCACCCAAGCCAGGAAAAAGACGACGAGCAGGAGGTGTTTTACACCACCGCGCTGACGCCGGAGCTGGCGAATGGCTACATTCAGGGTTCGAAGCCGGTCGTGCTGGAAGGCGGCGAGTACGTGATGTTCTCGTATGAAGGACTGGGTACGGGCGTCCAGGAGTTTATCCTGACCGTTTACGGGACCTGCATGCCAATGCTGAATCTGAATCGCCGTAAAGGTCAGGATATCGAGCGCTACTACCCGGCGCAGGATGCCAAACCGGAAGAAGGCCCAATCAATCTGCGTATGGAATTCTTGATTCCTGTCCGTCGTTAACGCTGCAGTTCATCAAGCGCAGGGGCATCGAGATGCGAAATGTCCCCTGCCATCTCCACGACCCAGCCCGACGCCAGCCATGCGCTTTCCTGATAATCAATCCGGGAAATGGAGCAGTTACGCAGGCGTAACCGACGCTCAGCGTAAGCCGGTAACCCCAGAATGGTGCTCACCAGGCAGCCGAGCGCGATACCGTGACTCACCAGCAGCGGACGGCTGCCTGCCGGAAGCTTGAGGCATTCCGCCAGCGCGGCATGCATACGCACGCTCAGCTCCTGCATGGATTCCCCTTCAGGAATACGACCATCTTCGGTACCGTTCACCAGCGTGCGGCGCCAGCCCTCTTCCGTTTCCGTCAGCGTATCAATATGGCGCTTTTCCAGCACGCCCATATCCAGCTCGCGCAGGCGCGGCTCAAGCATCACATCGCAGCCGCAGGCGTCGGCAATGATGCGCGCCGTCTGCTGTGTGCGACCTAAATCGCTGGTAATAACGTGGGTAATGCCCAGCGTTCTGGCGCGTTCCGCCACCTGCCACGCTTGCTGCACACCCTTCTCGGTGAGAGGACTGTCTGACTGGCCTTGAATACGTCGCTCGGCGTTCCACTGCGTTTCACCGTGGCGAACAAGGTATACCTGTAACATGCTTTTTTTCCGTTATACTGCGATGAGTTTTTTTGAATCGAGCTTAATTATGCACCATGTTGTCTCTGCTACCACCAATCCTGCCAAAATTCAGGCAATTCTAAAGGCTTTTGAAGAGATTTTCGGCGAAGGATCCTGCCATATTGAGGCCATAGGCGTCGAGAGTGGCGTACCTGAACAGCCGTTTGGCAGCGAGGAAACGCGCGCTGGCGCACGAAATCGCGTGGCAAATGCAAAAGCCGCGGCCCCGAAGGCTGACTTCTGGGTCGCCATTGAAGCAGGTATCGACGAAGGCGCAACCTTTAGCTGGGTGGTGATTGAAAGCCGTGAGCAGCGCGGCGAAGCGCGCTCAGCCACCCTGCCGCTGCCGGAGATCATTCTGGAAAAAGTCCGTGCAGGTGAAGCGCTCGGGCCGGTGATGTCACAGTACACCGGCATTGATGAGATTGGGCGTAAAGAAGGGGCGATTGGCGTCTTTACGGCGGGTAAGCTCACGCGTTCAGGGGTTTACCATCAGGCGGTGATCCTGGCGCTGAGCCCGTTTCATAACGCCATTTATCGTTGATCGCTCAATAAGACTGACTCGAGCCACTGGCGCAGCTCAACCGGCGCAGACTTCAGGCTGTTCGATCCACGGGTGATCGTCGCGATGCCCGCGCCCAGCTCGTTTTTCAGCTCGCGCTGGCTCATCTCACCGCGCAATAGCTCTTCAATAATCCGCACGCGCGTGCCCAGCGCCTCACGCTCGTCCGGCGTAAGCATCAGCTGCATGAGGGGTAGGTGCAAATCCTGCTCGTAAGACTGGCGAAGCAGCTCCACAAAACGAAGCCACTCCTGGTGACGCTGTTCGGCCATTGCCGAGGAATACGGGGAATGCTGGGTCATGTTATGCTGCCTCTTGTACTCTTTAGCGAGTACAGCATAACACAACCCATGCCGATCAGTAACGTCTCTGCCACTCGGCATCGCTCATCAGGGTATCTTTCTGCCCCATGAAGTAGCGATAGTAGGCGTCATAGGCCAGGACGTTCTTAACGTAGCCGCGCGTTTCCGAGAACGGGATGCTCTCCACGAACGCCACTGCGTCAATGCGTCCTGCACTGTTGCCAAGCCAGGTGCGCACGCGGCCCGGACCGGCGTTATACGCCGCCGACGCGAAGATGCGGTTATTGCCAAACTGCTGATAGACATACTGCAAATAGCTGGTGCCGATGTTGATGTTGGTATCCGGATCGAGAAGCTGTGACGGGCTGCTGTAACCTGGAATGTTGAACATCTTCACCGTATGCGTCGCCGTCCCCGGCATAATTTGCATCAGCCCGCTGGCACCCACCGGTGAACGAACTTTCGGGTTCCAAGCGCTCTCCTGACGGGCAATCGCCATGGCGTAGCTTTGCGGGATATCTTTGCCGCTGGTGTAGCGGTCAAACAGATCTTTATACGCCAGCGGGAAACGCTCTTCGAGATGGTCCCACAGCTTGCCTGAAATCGTCGCCTGCACGCTCAGATCCCACCAGCGATTATCAAACGCATAGCGGGCAAGCTGCGCTTTTTCATCCGTGGTGCGGCTGGTCACCAGGTTGGCCCACTCGCTGCGCGCGGTGTTATCCATGTTCCAGTACATCAGCTCGCGCACGCGCGCCATCTCTGGCCCCTGCGTCAGAGCGGGGTTCGCGTTAGCGGGCGCTTTATCGATCTTAAGCGTGTACTCCTCGTCCAGCCGTTGCGCCGCCGCCATCGGGTAGAACCCGCGCTGCTGCATCAGCGAGTGAAGAATCTCTTTGGCTTCGTCTTCACGGCCGCGCTCCATCAGCAGATCCGCCTGCCAGTAGCGCCATTCGTCCTTCTCTTTGGCTTCCATCGGCAAACGCGCGAGCCAGGTGTTGAGGCCACGGCGGTCGCCGGTGCCCAGCGCCATGCGCACGCGGCGCTCGACAAGCGAGGTCGAGTTTGAGCGCATGATCGCATCGTCACGCCAGCGCGCCTGTTCGTCGGTCACGTCCGTGCCCATCAGTCGCCAGGCCACGATGTCGCGCAGCTCCTGGGTTTGATCTTCATTCAGCTGCTGCGCCTGCACCAGCTGCGGGATCATCAGCCGCGCGTTTTCGACATCGTCACGCGCCACGCTGGCAAAAGCCACCGCCGCCATCTGGCGGGTAAAATCGGTCGAGCCCGTGCTGCGGGCAAAGGTCAGGACGCTGTTCGGATCGTTTGCCAGCGCGATAACCGCCGAGGAGATCGTCTGGTAATCGGACGGCATCTGCCCTGCCAGCGCGGTCACCAGACGCGTGTTGCCGGCTTTCATCGCCAGGCGGATGCGCTCAAGGTAGGCCAGCGGATCCTGCTTGCCGGAAGCGCGCCATGCGCCGAACAGGGAATCACAGGCGTTCGGCTGGCTTTTGCCGGTCAGCCACAGATCTTTCGCCCCGGCCCAGGCCTCTTCCTGCTGCCCGGTCGCCCATTTCGCATAGTAGTAATTACACTGCGCTTCGGTGGTATTCGGCTTGTCAGGGCTAAACGCCAGCAGGCCTCGCCAGTCTTCACGCCGCGCCAGCTCATTCACAAAACGAGACTGGAGATTTCGGGCAGGCGGCAGGGTCGGGTTCGCCTGAATGAAATTATTCACGGTGACGGTCGGCTGGTTCATCAGATCGTCGGTAATCTGGCGATACTCCAGATACGGATACAGCGGATAATCCTTGAGCGTCGGCATCAGCGCCTGCACGGTATCCATCTGCTTGTTGTCCCACGCCTGTTTAATCTGGGCGTAGCGGTTACGTTGTTCATCCAGTGAATCGGCATGCACCGCCTGGCTTACCGCCATTACGCATACGCTGGCAGCCAGCAGACGCCAGACCACCCGTTTGGCTTTTTCCACAAGCTCTTCCTCATTGTTTTTTCGTCAATTGCAGCGTCTTGCCACGTCAAAGTCACAACAACTTATGCTAACCAGGCATCCAGCAACGCGCCACGTCATGGACACTTTTTTACCTTTCTTGCGCGTTTTAACACTCCCGACGTTCCTGGCTGGGATTAGGGCGTGAAAAAGGCTACACTTCGAGGCTGAAATTCCTTCTCATTTACGATAAAAGAGGCGAAGTCCACGTGGCTCAATTCGTTTATACCATGCATCGTGTCGGCAAAGTTGTCCCGCCGAAACGTCATATTCTTAAAAATATCTCGCTGAGCTTCTTCCCGGGCGCAAAAATTGGTGTGCTGGGTCTCAACGGTGCCGGTAAGTCCACCCTGCTGCGCATCATGGCCGGCATCGATACAGACATCGAAGGTGAAGCCCGTCCGCAACCAGGCATCAAGATCGGCTACCTGCCGCAGGAACCTCAGCTGAACCCGGAACACACCGTACGTGAATCCGTTGAAGAAGCGGTATCCGAAGTGGTTAACGCGCTGAAAGGTCTGGATGAAGTGTATGCCAAATACGCCGAGCCGGATGCGGACTTCGACAAACTGGCCGCTCAGCAGGGCAAATATGAAGAGATCATCCAGGCGCACGACGGTCACAACCTGAACGTGCAGCTGGAGCGCGCGGCGGATGCCCTGCGTCTGCCGGACTGGGATGCGAAAATCGCGAATCTCTCCGGTGGTGAACGCCGCCGCGTGGCGCTGTGCCGCCTGCTGCTGGAAAAACCAGACATGCTGCTGCTCGACGAACCAACTAACCACCTGGATGCGGAATCCGTGGCGTGGCTGGAGCGCTTCCTGCACGACTTCGAAGGCACCGTTGTAGCAATTACCCACGACCGTTACTTCCTCGACAACGTCGCCGGCTGGATCCTGGAGCTGGACCGCGGTGAAGGTATTCCGTGGGAAGGCAACTACTCTTCCTGGCTGGAGCAGAAAGATCAGCGTCTGGCGCAGGAAGCGTCTCAGGAAGCGGCCCGTCGCAAGTCTATCGAGAAAGAGCTGGAGTGGGTTCGTCAGGGCGCGAAAGGCCGTCAGTCTAAGGGCAAAGCCCGTCTGGCACGCTTTGAAGAGCTGAACAACACCGAATACCAGAAACGTAACGAAACCAACGAACTGTTTATTCCACCTGGAGCACGTCTGGGGGATAAAGTGGTTGAAGTAACCAACCTGCGTAAGTCCTACGGTGACCGCGTGCTGATCGACGATCTGACCTTCTCCGTACCGAAAGGCGCTATCGTTGGCATCATCGGTCCGAACGGCGCGGGTAAATCGACCCTGTTCCGCATGATGTCCGGTCAGGAACAGCCAGACAGCGGCTCAATCACCCTGGGTGAAACCGTGAAGCTGGCCTCCGTAGACCAGTTCCGTGACGCGATGGATAACAGCAAAACCGTGTGGGAAGAAGTCTCCGGCGGTCTGGATATCATGCGTATCGGCAACACCGAGATGCCAAGCCGCGCCTACGTTGGCCGCTTTAACTTTAAGGGCACCGACCAGGGCAAACGCGTGGGCGAGCTGTCCGGCGGTGAGCGTGGTCGTCTGCACCTGGCGAAGCTGCTGCAGGTGGGCGGTAACGTTCTGTTGCTCGATGAACCGACCAACGACCTGGATATCGAAACCCTGCGCGCACTGGAAAACGCCCTGCTGGAATTCCCGGGCTGCGCCATGGTTATCTCGCACGACCGCTGGTTCCTGGACCGTATCGCGACCCACATCCTGGACTACCAGGACGAAGGTAAAGTGGAGTTCTTCGAAGGTAACTTCACCGAATACGAAGAGTATAAAAAACGCACGCTGGGCGCAGACGCGCTGGAGCCGAAGCGTATTAAGTACAAGCGTATTGCGAAATAAAAGCAAAACGGCAACCTCGGTTGCCGTTTTTTATTCAGGGTGAGGGCATCAGGCCGCACAACATCACCCACCCACGTAATACCGCTTCACCTCATCAAACTGCATCGCAAACTCGATATAGCTCATCAGCGCGGGCGAATTCAGCTTCCGGCTCGGATAGGCCAGCCAGAGATCGTTACCTTCAACGCGCCATTCCGGCAGCACCTGAACCAACGCCCCCTTTTCGATCTTATCTTCCAGCAGAAATGCGGGTAGCAGCGTGATCCCCGCCCCGGCAATCGCGCATTCACGGGCGTACACCAGATTATCGGTCATGTGGCCATTGTCCGGCAGGTAGCGGTAATCCTCACCCTCGCTTCGCAGCAGCCACTCCGACCATGCCCGGTGCGTAATACAGCGGTGCTCCACCAGCTGTCGGGGATGGATTAACGGCTCCCGGCGTGCCAGATAATCCGCCGAGGCCAGCATGTAGCGCGGGCAGTGCCCGATCATTCTGCCTATCAGAGAGGAGTCCTGCGGCTTGCCGGTGCGCAGCGCCACGTCAAAACCGGACTCGACCAGGTCCACCACGTCGTCAGAGATCGATACATCGAGCGACACGTCAGGATAGCGAAGCTGAAACTCGGCATTCATATGCGCCAGCAGGGTCGCGCCAATCCCCGCCGGGCAGGTAATACGCAGCCGGCCGCTGGGGTTTTCACGCAGGCGCTGAATGGCATACTCCGCCCGCTCGCTGGCCGCCAGCATCTCGCGACAGTGCACCAGATAGTGCTCGCCCGCGAACGTCAGGCTGATCCTGCGCGTGGTGCGATTAAGCAGACGGATCCCCACCTGCTGCTCCAGCTGGCTGATCCGCTGGCTGACGCTGGATTTCGGCAGTTCGGCTTTCTGCGCCGCCGCGGTGAAACTGCCCATCTCCGCCACCAGCGCAAACAGCGCCATATCCTGCAGCTGTTTAAACATGATTGTTCACCCTGTACGAACGCTGAGTTCATGATTGTCCATCTTATCATGCGGCTGGCCACTTAATAGACTAGCCTCAACAAAACGCATTCCATTGAGGAGCACACCATGTCAGTGAAAGCCATTGCCGTTAACCCAGAAAATCCGTCCACCTTCATTGAAATCACCCCGCCGATGCCGACGCCTGGCGAACACGATCTGCTGGTAGAGGTGAAAGCCGTATCGATTAACCCGGTTGATACCAAAGTGCATGCAGGCATCGCCAAAAATGTGCTGAACGAGCCGCGAATTCTGGGGTGGGATGCCAGCGGGGTCGTCAAAGCCGCTGGAGCTGGCGTCACCGGCTTCAAACCAGGTGATGAGGTGTGGTACGCGGGCGACATCACCCGCCCGGGCAGCAATACCACTCATCAGCTGATAGATGCGCGCATTGTCGGCCACAAGCCTGCCAGCCTCGGCTGGGCGGCAGCCGCTGCGCTACCCTTAACTGCGCTCACCGCGTGGGAAGGTCTGTTTGAACGGCTGAATATTCAGGACGCCGAAGCGGACAAAACCCTGCTGATCATCGGCGGCGCGGGCGGCGTGGGATCGCTGGCGATCCCGTTTGCGAAGCACAACAGCAAGGTGAAGATTATCGCAACCGCTTCACGAGAAGATTCCGCCCGGTGGTGCCGCGATCGCGGTGCTGACGTAGTGGTCAACTACCGCGATCTCAAAGGCGAGCTGGCGAAGCAGGGGCTTACCTTCGTGGATTATATTTTCATCCTCAACGACACCGACGGGCATTGGGATGCGGTCAGCGAACTGATTGCGCCGCAGGGGCATATTTGTTCCATCGTTGAGAATGAACATCCGCTGAACCAGGACAAGCTGAAGTCCAAATCCGCCGCCCTGCACTGGGAGTTTATGTACACCCGCAGCATGTACAAGACGGCTGATATGGCGCGTCAGGGTGAGATCTTAAATGAGGTGGCGAAGCTGGTGGATAACGGCGTGGTGGAAAGCTCGCTCAGCGAAACGCTGCACGGGCTGAGCGTGGAAAGCATTACCGAAGCGCACCGTAAGGTGCTGGAGGGGCATATGCGCGGGAAGGTGGTGGTTGAGTTCTGAGGTATTCCCCCCTCACCCCAAAAGGGCGAGGGGGAAGTTATTACCCCTGCTCCCCCATCATCTCCTTCACCAGCTCGACGCATCGCAGGAAACGGGAGTCGTAGTCTGACTCTTCAACGTGCACAAACTCAACGTTGTTCTCGTTGAGCATCTCCACCAGCATGGTCTGGAATTCGCGCCTGTCCACCGAGCTGCCGAGGCTGCGCATGCCGTCGGCCACCCACGGGGTGTTGTTTTCCAGCAGGATCACCAGGTCAAAGCGGTATTCGTCAATCAGCGCCTGCACGAACGGGTGCTCGCGCCCCTCGTACTTTTTACAGAACGCCTGCGTGGTGACGAAATCGGTATCAATAAACGCCACTTTGTTAGCGTATTTCACCGCGAAATCAATGTACTGGGCGTGCCCGAGCGCGATTTTATCGTAGTCGGAATACTGCAGTGCCATCTCGTCGCCGCCGAGGTGAGAGAAGACGTAATCGCGTCCATACTCCCACGCGCTGGTGGTGTTGAAGATGTTCGCCAGCTTGTTGACCAGCGTTGATTTACCGCTCGACTCGCCGCCCAGAATAGCCACCGTACGCACGAAGAACGGCTTCACTTCGGTCGGAATATAATCCCAGTAGCGGAACGGGTTCTCGCGGATCTGCGCCCCGCTGATGTTCATAAAGGTGCGTTTCGGGTCGATCAGCACCGTCTCGATGCCCAGATGCTCGCGGAACTGCGGCGCGTCGGACTCTTCAGAGGTGTAGATCCAGTTAGGTGCAATGCCCTTCTCTTCCATAAACGCTTTGATGCCGTTGCTCCACACGTCCCAGCCGTGCGGGTACGGCTCCATGCCCTCTTCGTTAAAGGCATGAATGCGAATGTTTTTCTGGTACTTAAAGGTCTGAAGCAGCCAGCGCAGGCGGTCCGGTACGGTGGGCTGCTGCGACATGGCGCTGTCTTCAAAGAGCTGGCGATCGCGCGTTTCGTCGTAGCCCATGATGATGTGCAGCTCGTCCACCTGGCTACAGGCGCGCTGGATCAGATAGATATGCCCGGTATGCAGCGGATAAAACTTGCCGAACACCACGCCGATGTTCTTTTGCATTCGCGGGAACTCCAGCCCCAGAAAGCGGTGCAGCGCTTCAAGCTTCTGCGCGCTGGGGCTTTTGATTTTGGCGTTCAGCAACTGGCTCAGGTAGCCTTTGGTCATGCCGCTGGCGTCCGCCACCTGCTGCAGCGTGCAGCCCTTCTGGCGGATCGCGGTCTTGATGTAGTCAAATGATGACATAAATTACGGTGCCTCCTGCAAAATCGAATACGTAATTATAAGTCGTCAAAGACACTTAACGCATCTGCGAGTTTCTTAACGCCAAAGACCTGCATCCCTTCCGGGATTTTTTTCGGCACGTTGGCGGCGGGAACGATAGCCCGACGGAAGCCGTGCTTTGCCGCCTCGGAGATACGCTCCTGGCCGCTGGGCACCGGACGGATTTCCCCGGCCAGCCCTACTTCACCGAAGACGACCAGATCCTGCGGCAGCGGTCTGTCGCGCAGGCTGGAGACCATCGCCAGCAGCAACGCCAGGTCTGCGCTGGTCTCAGTGACTTTCACCCCGCCAACCACGTTGACGAACACATCCTGATCCGCCATCTGCAGCCCGCCGTGACGGTGCAGCACCGCCAGCAGGATCGCCAGGCGGTTCTGCTCCAGACCGACCGCCACGCGCCGCGGGTTACCCATCATCGAGTGATCCACCAGCGCCTGAATTTCAACCAGCAGCGGGCGCGTCCCTTCCCACAGCACCATTACCGAACTGCCGGAGGTGATCTCATCGCCGCGGCTCAGGAAGATGGCCGACGGGTTGCTGACCTCGCGCAGCCCCTGCTCGGTCATGGCAAACACGCCCAGTTCGTTCACCGCGCCGAAGCGGTTCTTGTGGCTGCGCAGGGTGCGGAAGCGGGAATCCGCGTCGCCGTCGAGCATCACCGAGCAGTCGATACAGTGTTCGAGCACCTTCGGACCCGCCAGAGAGCCATCTTTGGTAACGTGGCCGACCATCACAATCGCCACGCCGCGCGTTTTGGCAAAGCGCGTCAGGTAAGCGGCGGTCTCACGCACCTGCGCCACGCTGCCCGGCGAGGACTGAATGTCCGCCATGTGCATTACCTGGATGGAGTCGATCACCATCAGCTTCGGCTGCTCTTCTTCGGCGATCATGCAGATCTGCTCGATGCTGGTTTCCGACAGCATGTTCAGGTTACCGGTCGGCAGGCCGAGACGGTGAGCGCGCATCGCCACCTGCTGGAGGGATTCTTCACCCGTCACGTACAGGGTTTTCATCTGTTCGGCGAGCTTGCAGAGCGTTTGCAGCAGCAGGGTCGATTTCCCCGCCCCCGGGTTACCGCCGATCAGAATCGCGCTGCCCGGCACCACGCCGCCGCCCAGCACGCGGTCAAACTCTTTGAAGCCGGTGGAAAAGCGCGGTAGCGCTTCCAGGCTGATATCAGAAAGCTTTTGCACCTTCGACACGCCTGCATTGCCCGCATAGCCGCTCAGGCGCTCATTGCGGGCCACGCTCGGCGAAGCCGCCACACCACGCACTTCGGTGATGGTGTTCCAGGCATGACAGGCGCTGCATTGCCCCTGCCAGCGCGGATAATCCGCACCACATTCATTACAGACAAATGCGCGTTTTGGAGCTTTCGCCACGGTTTACCTCGTTATTTCTGATTAAGGCTGCCGGAGAGAATGCAGAACACCCCCATCAGGTCAGCGTGACGGATAGTGACTTCCGTCTTTTCATTCACTTTTGGTTTGGCATGGTAGGCAATGCCAAGGCCAGCCACTTTGATCATTGGCAGATCGTTCGCGCCGTCGCCAATGCCGACGGTCTGCTCGACCGGAATCTCATACTTTTCCGCCAGGCGCGTCAGGGTATTGGCTTTGTACTGGGCATCCACGATATCGCCGATCACCTGGCCGGTCAGCTTGCCGTCCATGATTTCCAGCTCGTTAGCGACCACCGTGGTCAGATGCAGTTTCTCGCGTAGATAATCCGCAAAGAAGGTAAAGCCACCGGAGGCGATCGCCACTTTCCAGCCGAGGGACTGGAGCTTCAGCACCAGCTGCGTCAGCCCCGGCATCAGCGGCAGCACGTCGCGCACCTGGCGCAGGATGTTAGCATCGGCCCCTTTCAGGGTCGCCACGCGCTGGCGCAGGCTGGCGGTGAAGTCCAGCTCGCCGCGCATCGCACGCTCGGTGACTTCCGCCACCAGCTCGCCACTGCCTGCCAGTTTAGCAATCTCGTCAATACATTCGATCTGAATAGCGGTGGAGTCCATGTCCATCACCAGCAGACCCGGCGTTTTCAGGTGCGGAATTTTGCCGAGAGGCGCTACGTCCAGCCCGGCGTCATGCGCCAGACGCGTGGCGCGCTGCGTCAGGGAACCCGCGAGGCGAATGACCTGGTAATCTTCCACGCACCAGGCGGCAACAATGACCATCGCCGCGCCCAGTTTGGTTTGATACTGGGTCAGGCGTTGCTTATCCAGACCGCGTCCATAGAGGAGCCAGCCGCTACGGCCAGCGTGGTAATCCAGAGGCATCACCTCATCGCCACTTAACGAGAGCGGCAATCCTGGCCATAAAGAGACATCCGTTGGCAGGTCACACCAGGTAATGTTCGGCATTAAAGCTCCTGTAATTTTGTTCGCGCCGGAAGGTTCCAGAGGGAAAATAACGCATGAGGCTACCCTGTAACCATCACTTCTGGCAACATTAAGCCCTAAATTTTCAGCAGGTGGAATATGGCTCGCGCAAAACTGAAATTCCGGCTTCATCGCGCCGTGATTGTCCTGATCTGTCTCGCACTGTTAGTCGCATTGATGCAAGGGGCATCGTGGTTTAGCCAGAATCATCAGCGGCAGCGCAACCCGCAGTTTGAAGAGCTGGCCCGTACCCTGGCGCGTCAGGTGACGCTCAACGTTGCGCCCCTGATGCGCAATGAAACGCCGGACGATAAGCGGATAGGCCAGGTCTTGCGTCAGCTCACGGAAAACAGCCGCATTCTGGATGCGGGCGTGTACGATGAAAAAGGCGACCTGATTGCCCGCGCCGGTGAGCACGTCGACGTGCGCGACAGGCTGGCGCTGGACGGCAAAAAAGCCGGAGGCTATTTCAACCAGCAGATTGTCGAACCCGTTCAGGGTAAAAATGGCCCGCTGGGGTATCTGCGCATGACGCTGGATACCCACACCCTGCCAACAGAAGCTAAGCAGGTGGATAACACCACCAATATTCTGCGCCTGATGCTGTTACTCTCGCTGGCGATCGGCGTCGTGCTGGCGCGCACGTTGCTTCAGGGCAAGCGTACCCGCTGGCAGCAGTCGCCGTTCCTGCTGACCGCCAGCAGGTCGGTTCCCGAAGACGAAGAGAGCGAGAAGAAGGAATAGTGATAAAGTAGGCGAAAGATATGGAAAAGGAACTCTGCCATGACGACGTTACGCCTGCTTATCTCTGACTCTCACGATCCCTGGTTTAATCTCGCGGTTGAAGAGTGCATCTTCCGCCAGATGCCCGCCACCCAGCGCGTCCTGTTTCTCTGGCGTAACGCCGATACGGTGGTCATCGGCCGCGCGCAAAACCCGTGGAAAGAGTGCAACACCCGGCGTATGGAAGAGGACAACGTCCGTCTCGCACGCAGGAGCAGCGGCGGCGGCGCGGTGTTTCACGATCTGGGCAATACCTGCTTTACCTTTATGGCGGGAAAACCGGAATACGACAAAACTATCTCTACGTCTATTGTGCTCAACGCGCTCAATGCGCTCGGCGTGACGGCTGAAGCCTCGGGGCGGAACGATCTCGTGGTCAAAACGCCAGAGGGCGACCGCAAGATCTCCGGCTCCGCCTACCGCGAAACGATGGATCGCGGGTTCCACCACGGCACCCTGCTGCTGAACGCCGACCTGAGCCGTCTGGCGAACTACCTTAATCCTGATAAGAAAAAGCTCCAGGCTAAGGGCATTACCTCCGTGCGCGGACGCGTGGCGAATCTGGTGGAGCTGCTGCCGGGGATTACGCACGAGCAGATTTGCGACGCAATCCGTGAAGCGTTCTTTGAACATTACGGCGAGCGCGTGGATGCGGAAGTGATTTCGCCGGATAAGACCCCGGATCTGCCCAACTTCGCCGAAACCTTTGCACGCCAGAGCAGCTGGGAATGGAACTTCGGCCAGGCTCCGGCGTTTTCACACCTGCTGGACGAACGTTTTACCTGGGGCGGCGTGGAGCTGCACTTTGACGTGGAGAAAGGCCACATTACCCGTACGCAGGTGTTTACGGACAGCCTCAACCCGGCACCGCTGGAAGCGCTGGCGGCCCGCTTGCAGGGCTGTTTGTATCGGGCGGATATGCTGCAGCAGGAGTGCGACGCGTTAATGGGGGATTTTCCGGAGCAGGAACAAGAGTTGCGGGACTTATCGGCATGGATTGCGCAGGCAGTACGCTAGTAAAAAAGCCCGCTGGCGCTGCGCTTAGCGGGCCTGGAAAACCGTAGGCCGGGTCAGGCGAAGCCGCCACCCGGCACAATAGCTCTTACTCTTTATCGCCCAGCAGAACGGATTCCAGCGCGATTTTGATCATGTCATTGAAGGTGGTCTGACGCTCGGCAGCGGTGGTCTGCTCGTGGGTACGGATGTGGTCAGACACGGTGCAGATGGTCAGCGCTTTCGCACCAAACTCAGCCGCCACGCCGTAGATACCGGCCGCTTCCATTTCCACGCCCAGGATGCCGTATTTTTCCATCACGTCGAACATGTCGCCTTCTGGCGAGTAGAACAGATCGGCAGAGAACAGGTTGCCCACGCGTGCGTCAACGCCCAGCGCTTTTGCCGCGTCAACCGCGTTACGCACCATGTCAAAGTCAGCGATTGCCGCAAAGTCATGATCCTTAAAGCGGATGCGGTTAACTTTAGAGTCGGTACACGCGCCCATGCCGATCACCACGTCACGCAGCTTAACGTCCATACGCACCGCACCGCAGGAGCCTACGCGGATGATTTTCTTCACGCCGAAATCGGTGATCAGCTCTTTGGTGTAAATGGAGCAGGACGGGATACCCATGCCGTGGCCCATAACGGAGATTTTGCGGCCTTTATAGGTACCGGTGAAGCCCAGCATGCCGCGAACGTTGTTCACTTCACGCACGTCTTCGAGGAAGGTTTCTGCAATGTGCTTCGCGCGCAGCGGGTCGCCCGGCATCAATACGACGTCAGCGAAATCACCCATTTCTGCATTAATGTGAGGAGTTGCCATCTTCAGTTCCTTTTACATTGTTGTTTTTGCCGGGTGGCGGCTACGCCTTACCCGGCCTACATTCTGTTCTCCCTCTACCTGTGGGAGAGGGCCGGGGTGAGGGCATCAGGCCGCACCCAATCCGTTTAGAACATGGCCTTGCCATATTCCATGTCAGACGTACCAAAGTATTTCGCCAGGGTCTGGCCGATGTCCGCGAAGGTTTCACGGTGACCGAGCGAGCCCGGCTTCACTTTCGGGCCGTACACCAGTACCGGAATGTGCTCACGGGTGTGATCGGTACCGGTCCAGGTTGGGTCACAGCCGTGGTCTGCGGTCAGGATCAGAATGTCATCTTCCCCCACCAGCTCCATCAGCTCCGGCAGACGGCGGTCAAACAGCTCCAGGCCCGCAGCATAACCGGCTACATCGCGACGGTGGCCCCAGGAGGAGTCGAAGTCCACGAAGTTGGTGAAGACAATGGTCTTATCGCCTGCTTCTTTCATCTCTTTGATAGTGGCATCGAACAGCGCATCCAGACCGGTCGCTTTCACTTTTTTAGTGATACCGCAGTTGGCATAGATATCCGCTATTTTGCCCACGGACACCACGTGACCGCCCTTCTCGTCAACCAGCTTCTGCAGCACGGTTGGCGCCGGTGGCTCAACGGCCAGGTCATGACGGTTACCGGTACGCTGGAAGTTACCCGCTTTGTCGCCGATAAACGGACGTGCGATAACGCGGCCAATGTTGTAGCCGCCTTCGGTCAGCTCTTCACGGGCGATTTCGCACAGTTCGTAGAGTTTATCCAGGCCAAACGTCTCTTCGTGGCAGGCAATCTGGAACACGGAGTCAGCAGAGGTGTAGAAAATCGGCTTGCCGGTTTTCATGTGCTCTTCGCCGAGCTGATCCAGAATCACGGTGCCGGAAGAGTGGCAGTTACCGAGGTAGCCCGGCAGGTTGGCACGCTTCACCAGCTTATCGAGCAGCTCCTGCGGGAAGCTGTTTTCGTGATCGGAGAAGTAGCCCCAGTCGAACAGCACCGGCACGCCGGCGATTTCCCAGTGACCGGACGGGGTATCTTTCCCGGAAGAGAGCTCGTGCGCCCAGGCGTAGGCGCCCACCACTTCCGCGTTACCGTCCATACCAGCTGCGATTTTACCGGTAGAGCCTTCATGCGCTTTTACCAGCCCGAGGCGGGTCAGATTAGGTAGAGTCAGAGGGCCTTTACGACCGTTGTCCGCTTCGCCTTTTGCACAGGCTTCCGCGATGTGACCCATGGTATCGGAACCCACGTCACCAAAACGTTCTGCATCTTCGGTTGCGCCGATGCCGAATGAGTCCAGCACCATAATAAATGCACGTTTCATAATTGTTCTCCGTACTTAGTGCTTCATAAAAATGCGATCAGATCAGTATACCGCTATTCAGTGATACGACGATAGACCGTCGGTGTGGTTTCCGGTGCTTTATCGTCAAGAGATATTGCCGCTTTCACCGCTTTCGCCGCGTCCTGCCAGCTGGCTTCGTCTTTCGCGTGGATCACCGCCAGCGGACGTTGGCCGTCGACGCTGTCGCCCAGACGGGCCATGTCGGTAAAGCCGACGCTGTAATCAATGGTGTCCGATGCCTGACGACGACCGCCGCCCATAGATACAACAGCCATGCCAAGCGCGCGGGTGTCCATGGCGGAGACAAAACCTTCGCCATCCGCATAAACAGCTTTGCTGAGCATCGCGGTCGGCAGGTATTTCGCGTAGTTTTCGACGAAATCGGTCGGGCCTTTCTGCGCCGCCACCATGCGGCCAAAGATCTCCGCCGCTTTGCCGTTGTCCAGCACCGCCTGCAGTTTCGCGCGGGCTTCCGCGTCGTCTTTGGCCAGCTTGCCGGAGATGAGCATCTCCACGCACAGCGCCATGGTGACATCGAACAGGCGCGGGTTACGGTATTCGCCTGTAAGGAACTGCACGGCTTCGCGGACTTCAACCGCGTTACCGGCGCTGGAGGCCAGCACCTGGTTCATGTCGGTCAGCAGCGCGGTGGTGCGCACGCCCGCGCCGTTGGAGACGCCAACGATCGCTTCGGCAAGCTGAGCAGAGAGTTCATAGGTCGGCATAAACGCGCCGCTGCCCACCTTCACGTCCATCACCAGCGCGTCCAGCCCTTCCGCCAGTTTTTTGGCGAGGATAGAGGCGGTGATCAGCGGAATGGAGTCTACGGTGGCGGTAATATCACGCGTCGCGTAAAAACGCTTGTCTGCCGGAGCAAGAGAGCTGGTCTGGCCGATAATCGCCACACCAACGTCTTTAATAATGTCGCGGAAGCGATTGTCATCCGGGAAGATATCGAAGCCCGGAATGGCTTCCAGTTTGTCGAGCGTACCGCCGGTGTGGCCCAGGCCGCGCCCGGAGATCATGGGAACGTAACCGCCGCAGGCTGCCACCATAGGGCCGAGCATCAGCGAAGTCACATCACCCACGCCGCCGGTGGAGTGTTTGTCCACAATCGGGCCGTTGAGGTTGAGGCTTTTCCAGTCCAGAACGGTTCCTGAATCTCGCATCGCCATGGTCAGCGACACGCGCTCAGGCATCGACATATCGTGGAAGAAAATGGTCATCGCCAGAGCCGCAATCTGCCCTTCTGAGACGGTGTTGTCACGAATGCCGTTGATGAAGAAGCGAATTTCTTCGTCGCTTAAAGCAAGACCATCACGTTTTTTACGAATAATTTCTTGTGCGAGAAACACGGTAACCCCCATGCGGAATCGGGTGAATGGCGGCGGGTACGCTTACCCGCCCTGCGATCCTGTAGGCCGGATAAGCGAAGCGCCATCCGGCATTGTCTGGCAATCAGTAGCTGCTTGCGCTCTTACCGTCGCCGTGACCCAGCGCCTTCAGCAGGCTGGCCAGCAGGCTGGACGCGCCGAAGCGGTAGTGGCGGGAGTCAGCCCACTCAGCGCCAAACAGTTCGTCGGCAATCGCCAGGAACTGCTGCGCGTCTTCCGCGGTACGTACGCCGCCCGCAGGCTTGAAGCCCACGGTTTTGGATACGCCCATATCGCGGATAACTTCCATCATGATGCGCGCGCTTTCCGGGGTCGCATTGACCGGCACTTTACCGGTAGAGGTTTTAATGAAATCCGCACCGGCTTTGATGGAGATTTCTGACGCCTTACGAATCAGCGCCTCTTCTTTCAGCTCGCCGGTTTCGATGATCACTTTCAGCAGCACGTTTGCCGCCGCACACGCGTCTTTACAGGCTTTCACCAGGTCAAAACCGACCTGCTCGTTGCCGGCAATCAGCGCGCGGTATGGGAACACCACGTCAACTTCGTCTGCGCCGTAGGCAATTGCCGCGCGGGTTTCCGCCAGCGCAATCTCAATGTCGTCATTGCCGTGCGGGAAGTTAGTCACGGTTGCAATGCGCACGTCCGGCGTGCCCTGCTCTTTCAGCGTTTTGCGGGCAATCGGGATAAAGCGCGGGTAGATACAGACGGCGGCGGTGTTACCCACTGGCGTTTTTGCCTGATGGCACAGGGCGATGACTTTTTCATTGGTGTCATCATCGTTCAGGGTGGTCAGGTCCATCAGCTTCAACGCGCGCAGGCTGCTTGCAGTTAAATCGGTCATAACATTCTCCAACGGCAGTGCCGTATAAATTTTACCTTGCGGGTCTGTGAGTATTCTAACATTCACCCGCATCCACACTTCGACATTCATCACAGTTAATGAAAACTGCGTACAAATTTGCATTGCTGTAATGAGATCTTCTTCAAACTTTAGCGTGCAAATTGCTGACTAAAGCAGCGATACCCCTTGTTGGATCAAAAGCGCCGGCAGGCTGACTTCCTACAATCCGTTCATCATCCGCAGAACATTCAAGGAAGTGAACATGCCCGACGCCCTGCAACAACGTTGCCAGCACATTGTGACAAGCCCGGTGTTAACCCCGGAGCAAAAACGTCATTTTCTGGCGCTGGAAGCGGAAAATTATCTACCCTACCCGACGCTATCTCCGGCCGCCCGCGCCGCGCTGGACGAGGGGTTCATCTGCGACATGTACGAAGGCCATGCCCCCTACAAACCGCGCTACGTGCTGCCGGATTATGAAAAATTCCTGGCTAACGGTTCGCAATGGCTGGAGCTGGAAGGCGCGAAAGATCTTGATGACGCCCTCTCTCTGTTAACTATTCTCTATCACCATGTTCCTTCAGTGACATCAATGCCGGTCTATCTGGGGCAGCTTGATGCGCTACTGAATCCGTATGTTAGAATTCTAACACAAGAAGAAATCGATAGCCGAATAAAACGTTTCTGGCGCTATCTCGACAGAACGCTGCCCGATGCGTTTATGCACGCCAACATCGGGCCCGCCGACGGCCCTGTCACCCGTGCCATTCTGCGTGCAGATGCTGAACTGAAGCAGGTTGCGCCCAATCTGACCTTTATCTACGATCCCGATATCACCCCAGACGATTTACTGCTTGAGGTGGCAAAAAACATTTGTGAATGCAGCAAACCGCATATTTCAAACGGTCCGGTGAATGATAAAATTTTCACAAAAGGCCGTTTTGGCGTGGTGAGCTGTTACAACTCTCTGCCGCTGGCGGGCGGTGGCAGCACCCTGGTGCGCCTTAACCTCAAGGCAATCGCCGAACACAGCACATCCATTGACGATTTCTTCACCCGCTCGCTCCCGCACTACTGCCAGCAGCAAATCGCCATCATCGATGCGCGCTGCAATTTTCTGTACGGGCAATCCGGCTTCTTTGAGAATAGCTTCCTGGTGAAAGAGGGGCTGATTGATGCCGATCGGTTTGTGCCGATGTTTGGCATGTACGGTCTTGCCGAAGCGGTGAACGTACTGTGTGAGAAAGCAGGCATGGCGGGGCGTTACGGGAAAGACGAGCAGGCCAACGCGCTGGGTTATCGCATCAGCGAACAGCTTGCGGCGTTTGTTGAAAATACGCCGGTG
The DNA here is from genome assembly GCF_014895985.1 of Enterobacter cloacae complex sp. P2B. Taxonomy (NCBI): domain Bacteria; kingdom Pseudomonadati; phylum Pseudomonadota; class Gammaproteobacteria; order Enterobacterales; family Enterobacteriaceae; genus Enterobacter; species Enterobacter cloacae complex sp. P2B. Next base: position 238,238 of record NZ_JADBQQ010000006.1, read on the forward strand.
AAGCACGGCTGGAAGCATCGCGCGATGCTGCACGCCCAGTCAGGCATCAGCTCCGATTCGGGCACCACGCCGGGGGCGCGTCTGCCGTACGGTGACGAGCCGGATCCTGTCAGTCATCTGCTGGCCGTAGCGCCGCACCATAAACACTATCATTCCGGGATCAGCGATATTTTAACGCTGGATGAGACGGTAAAACGCAATCCGCAGGCGGTGGTTCAGCTTTGCCTGGGGGCGTTCAGGGCCGGTATGCGTGAGTTCACCGCGAATGTGGCCGGTAACGATCTGGTACGCGTGACCGGCTATATGGTTCGCTTGTCGGATCTGGAGAAATACCGGGAAGCGGGTTCAAGAACGAACACCACGTGGCTGGGGGAAGAGGCCGCACGCAATACCCGTATTCTGGAACGTCAGCCGCGCGTGATAAGCCATGAACAGCAGATGCGCTTTAGTTAGTCAGGTCATCCCCTTCTCCTGCGTGGACGGGCCGGGCAGCCGCCTGGCGCTGTTCCTGCAGGGCTGTAACCTGCGCTGCAAAACCTGCCACAACCCGTGGACCATCGGGCGCTGCAACGACTGCGGGGACTGCGTGCCCCACTGCCCGCACGACGCGCTGACCATTCAGGCCGGACGCGTCTGGTGGCAGGAGAGTCACTGCCAGCAGTGCGACACCTGCCTGCGCCTGTGCCAGCAGCAGGCCACGCCCATGGCGCACCGCCTGAGCGTCGACGAGATCCTCGTTCAGGTCCGTAAATCCGCGCCCTTTATCGAAGGGATCACCGTGAGCGGCGGCGAAGCCACAACCCAACTGCCGTTTTTGATCGCCCTGTTTACCGCGATCAAAACCGATCCTGAGCTACATCATTTAACCTGCCTGGTAGACAGCAACGGTCTGCTAAGCGAAACCGGCTGGCAAAAACTGCTGCCGGTGCTGGATGGCGCAATGCTGGACCTCAAAGCGTGGGGGAATGAATATCACCGCTTCCTGACCGGACGCGAAAACCCGCAGATTAAGGAGAGCATTCGCTGGCTGGCAGACCGTCACCGTTTGACGGAGCTCCGCTTGCTGGTCATCCCGGAACAGTGTGATTATCTGGAACATATCAAACCGTTGATCGCGTTCATCCTCGAGCTGGGGAATGTTTCGGTGCGTATTAACGCGTTTCATGCACACGGGGTCTACGGCGAGGCGGCGTCATGGCGCAGCGCCACGCAGGAGGATATTGAACCGCTGGCGCGGGCGCTGGAAAAACAGAAGATAACGGTGATTCGTCCGGCGCTTTATCTATAGCGTGATACCAAAAACCGAACGGGTATTTTCGAGCAGCGCGCTGGCAATGACCTCTTCAGGTTCCTGACGCAGTTCGCACAGCACGTCAAATACCCGCGCCGCCTGTTCCGGGCGATTCGGCTGCCCCTGAAAACCATTCAGCGGCATATCGGGGGCATCCGTTTCCAGTAATAGCGCAGAGAGAGGCAGCTGCGCCATTACGTCACGGGTTTTACTGGCGCGCGGATAGGTGATGGTGCCACCGACGCCAATTTTATAGCCCAGTTCAATAAAACGCTGCGCCTGCTGCAGGCTGCCGGAAAAACCATGCACTACGCCTCTTCGCGGCAGGTCGATGCGCTTCAGGTGCATCGCCAGTTTGTCATGAGTGCGTCGGGAGTGGAGGATCACCGGCAGATCGTGACGCTTTGCCAGCCGAAGCTGCGCGTCCAGGATCGTCTGCTGGCGTTCAAACTGCGGATCTTCGCGATAGAGATCGAGGCCGATCTCGCCGATGGCGACAAGTTTCTCTCCTGCACGTTGCAGCACCCGATCCAGCTCTTCAAGATGCTCATCACGATGGCGCTCAATCACAATCGGATGCAGGCCGAGCGCGGCATAAAGCGCGGAGTATCGCGCGGAAAGATCCAGCACGCGGGTAAAATAGGCCGCTTCAACCGACGGCACAATGATGGCCTGCACGCCGGCTTCGGCAGCTTTCGCAATGCTTTGCGCTTCATTCCCCGTAAACGGCGGGAAATCAAAGTGGCAGTGGGTATCAACAAAGCGGTGCGTCACGCCAGATCCTCGTTATCTAATAAAGCGTCATTCGCCTGCGGAATGTCCACCAGCGGCATGGTCAGGGCGTCATTGGCGACAATTGCAGGTGGCGTAATAATGCGTTTATGCCGATGCAGAGGCGGTTGCTCGGCCAGCATTTTCCCGACGGTCGCCAGGAAGTAACGCCCGCACAGCCGCCCCGTTTTGTAATCCATACGCAACGCAGGCAGCCGGCTGCCCAACGCCATGCTCAGCAGCGGCTTAGGCGGATAAATTTCAAAGATGCGCAGCTTGCCCGGGGGTTTTTCAATAAAGCGCTGCATCGCGCCGTAGGTGGTTTCATGCTGCTTCGCGATGTTCACCAGCGGCTGCAGGCTGCTGTCGCCCAGCCAGCGCTCCATCCGCTTAAACCACTGGGGGGTGTAATACATTTGCGACGGAACGGTACGGATCACCACGATAGTTTTCGCCCCGCGTCGCGCGGCTTCCTGCACCGGCACCGCGTCACTGATGCCGCCGTCCAGATAGCTGATGCCATCCAGCAGCGCGCCGGTACGATAAAAACCGGGAATGGCGCTGGAGGCGCGGATGATGTCGAGCCAGTTCTCCTTCTGCGGTGAGAAATAGCCCGGCGAATAGTCATCCCCCCGGCTGGCGCACATCCAGAATTCTTTGCCGCTATCAAACAGGCGGGCAGCGGTATCCATGGCCAGCGGCATCTGGCTGGAGGTCGACTCCAGCAGCCAGTCGAGATCGATCAGGTTACCGCCGCGCACGAAGCGCACCGGGTTAAAAAATTCTTTCGCCGTGGTGAAGCGCATGATCACTTTTCGCGCGTAGCCGGGCTGGTTACAGACATAGGCAGAGAGATTCTGCGCCCCGGCGGACGTGCCGAAGTAGAGGTCAAACGGGTTGAACTGCGCGCGCATAAATTCATCCAGCACGCCAGCGGTGAAAATGCCGCGCTGTCCTCCCCCCTCGCAGACCAGTGCGAGTTGACCCGCACTAAACGGTTTTAACGTCAGCGGCGCAATATTGCCGAGCGTAACGGGAATTCGTTGCCCCACCTCTGCTTTCCTGTTTTGATTATTTTATCACTCCACAGTAACGCACCCGACCTGTAACGCAAATAAGAAAAAGCCAGTCGCAGTGACTGGCTTTATTTTGTTGAAGGAATATTGCGTTTGCTACGGACGTCTACGACCCGTAAACAGGCTGACCAGGAACAGAATAATACCGACGACGAAGACAATTTTAGCTGCCCATGCCGCTGTACCTGCCAGACCACCAAAGCCCAATGCGGCGGCAATTAACGCGATAACCAGAAATATAATGCCCCAACGAAACATAAGCTTCTCCTTTACCATAGTTAATGTCGGCCGCTAAACGTGAGCGCTCAGGTCACTCACCGGCGTTTTTCCAGAGTCGTTCTTATTTCGCCCGCAGGGTTAAACCTTACGGGCGAATGGTCCAGAATTACTTCGTTTTCAGATCGTTTTTAACGCTTTTAACACCATCAATGGCTTTCGCAATTGACTCGGCGCGTTCACTTTGCGCCTGTGAATCAACCGTACCGGAAAGCTGAACCACGCCATCGGTGGTTTCCACTTTCACCTTACGAGACGGTACGATGTCATCTGCTAACAGTTTAGCTTTGATTTCGCTGGTAGTAGCGGCATCACCTGCATAACCTTTCACCGAGGCGTTTTTACCGTCGCGAACGTGCAGTTTATCGCTCACGGATGCGACACCTTCGACACCCTTCGCCACCTTCACAGCCTGTTCGGCCTGGGCCTGGCTTTCAACAAAGCCACTCAGGGTAACGACCTTTTTGTCGGTCTTAACGGAAATATCGGTGCTCTTGATGGCTTCATCATCCACCAGTGCGGCTTTCACTTTTGCTGTGATAGAGCTGTCGTCCATGAAATTACCGACTTTATTCATAGAGCTATCGATTTTTTGCCCTGCGGTATCGGCCGTGGACTGTGCTTTATCCATGGTGCTGCTTTCCGCCAGGGCGGAACCGCTAACCAGAACGCTACCCAGTGTTACAGCCAGCAGAGTTTTAGAAATCTTCAGTCTTGTCATATTCATCGATGTATTCCTGTGTTTTACCCGTTATTCGGGCTAAATACTTCCTTAGTAGTTTTATATATCGCGAATAAACACACGGGCGAAATGGAGAACCAATCGACATGCATTGAACAGTTAATTCATCCATGCCCGGTGCTAAACACTGAGTTAAATATAGATCACTCTCACAATGCCGCTTTCAGAATTGCGTAAAAAACGCGCGAATAGCGTGAATTTGCGGTGAATTAAGAACATTCCGCAAGGGACTAATAAGACAGGAATAAAAGAAGAGCACGGCGATTGCCGTGCTGCGGGAGGGGATTAGTGTTCGCGCGTTTTGCGGAACTGAACGTCTGGATAACGTTCCTGCGTCAGGTTCAGGTTGACCATCGTTGGCGCGATATAGGTCAGGTTGTCGCCGCCATCGAGCGCCAGCTGAATTTCGTTCTTACGCTTAAATTCTTCGAATTTCTTCACGTCAGAACACTCAACCCAGCGCGCGGTCGCCACGTTGACCGATTCGTAAATCGCTTCCACGTTGTACTCGCTCTTCAGGCGCGCAACCACCACGTCGAACTGCAGCACACCGACCGCGCCGACAATCAGATCGTTGTTGGCGATTGGACGGAACACCTGGACGGCACCCTCTTCAGAGAGCTGAACAAGGCCTTTCAGCAGCTGTTTCTGCTTCAGCGGATCGCGCAGACGAATGCGACGGAACAGCTCCGGTGCGAAGTTCGGAATACCCGTGAACTTCATCATCTCGCCCTGGGTGAAGGTATCGCCGATCTGGATCGTACCGTGGTTGTGCAGACCGATGATGTCGCCCGGATATGCCTCTTCAACGTGCGAACGGTCGCCCGCCATAAAGGTCAGCGCGTCGGAAATCACGACATCTTTACCGATGCGCACCTGGCGCAGCTTCATGCCCTTCTCATACTTACCGGACACCACACGCATGAAGGCCACGCGGTCGCGGTGTTTCGGGTCCATGTTGGCCTGAATTTTAAAGACGAAGCCGGTGAACTTCTCTTCCTTCGCTTCCACTTCGCGGGTGTCGGTTTTACGCGGCATCGGCTGAGGTGCCCACTCCACCAGACCGTCCAGCATGTGGTCAACGCCGAAGTTACCCAGCGCGGTACCGAAGAAGACCGGGGTAATTTCGCCGCTCAGGAACAGTTCTTTGTCGAACTCGTGAGACGCACCCTTCACCAGCTCCAGCTCGTCGCGCAGCTGCGCGGCCAGCTCTTCGCCAACGGCGGCATCGAGATCCGGGTTGTCCAGACCTTTCACAATGCGCACTTCCTGAATGGTGTGGCCTTTACCGGTCTGATACAGGTAAGTTTCGTCTTTATAGAGGTGATAAACCCCTTTGAACAGCTTACCGCAGCCAATTGGCCAGGTGATTGGCGCACAGGCGATCTTCAGCTCGTTTTCCACTTCATCCATCAGCTCCATCGGGTCACGGATGTCACGGTCGAGTTTGTTCATAAAGGTGAGGATCGGCGTATCGCGCAGACGGGTAACTTCCATCAGCTTGCGGGTACGATCTTCTACACCCTTCGCGGCGTCGATCACCATCAGACAGCAGTCCACCGCCGTCAGGGTACGGTAGGTATCTTCGGAGAAGTCTTCGTGCCCCGGGGTGTCCAGCAGGTTCACCAGGCAGTCGTGATACGGGAACTGCATCACGGAGGTGGTAATCGAAATACCACGCTGCTTTTCCATCTCCATCCAGTCAGATTTTGCATGCTGGCTGGAGCCACGGCCTTTAACGGTACCCGCAGTCTGGATCGCCTGTCCGAACAGCAACACCTTCTCGGTGATGGTCGTTTTACCGGCATCCGGGTGCGAGATAATGGCAAAAGTACGGCGCTTGGCCACCTCTTGCAGATAAGGAGACAACGTCATAATTAAATCTTCTTTTATAAGCGTGGCAGCACGCCACGCATCATGGAATACAAAATTGCGGCTATTTTACCCATCAACGGGGGGCAGGCAATCATTGTTTACACAGGAGTTGCTCCAGTTCGGTCAATGACGTGACGGTCCAGGTTGGCTCGATGCCTTCAGGCTTCACGCGGCCATGCGCATTCAGCCAGACGGTCGACAAACCTGACTTCATACCGCCAAGAATATCAGACTCTGCGGTATCACCCACCATCAGCACGCGATCGCGGTCGGGATTACCGGCCTGCCCCAGCGCATAATCGAAAATTCGCGGATCCGGTTTCGGCACCCCAACCTCTTCGGAGATCACCAGCGCATCGAAATGATCGCGCAGGCCGGTGCGCTCAAGGCGGATCTGCTGCAGGGCGGTAAAACCGTTGGTGATGATCCCCAGTTTTACCTTGCCTTTCAACGCATTCAGCAGGGAAACCGCGCCCGGCAGGGGCGCACAGATATCGGCCATGGCGTTAAGGAAAGCCTCGTTCAGCGTCCCCGGACTGACCTTTAAGCGCTCCGCCCAGACGTCAAATCGCTGGTGCTGAAGTTGTAACGCAGTGATGGCACCGTTCTGGTAATCCACCCACAGCGGCTTGTTCACCGCCTGATAGTCCTGAAAATCTTCGGCGGTGAAGGTCACGCTATAGTCGAGAAACATCCGCTGTAGGCCGCCGAACGAGTCAAACGTAAACAGCGTTTCGTCGGCATCAAAGAAAATCCAGTCCCATTTCATCGTTACAACCTTATATTCGTTATCCAATTGGCAGAGCCATGATAATGGCGTCTTCACGTCCCTCTGCGGTGGGGTAGTAGTTACGTCGGACTGTCGCCTCGTTAAAGCCTAAGCTTTCATAGAGCGCGATGGCGGCGACATTCGACGCGCGCACCTCCAGCCACAGGGTGAAAACGTCGCGGGTTTCGAGCTCACGAATGAGATGCTCAAGCAGTTCTCTGCCCAGCCCACGGCGCTGAAACGCCGGGTCGACGGCGATGTTAAACAGCGTCGCCTCGTCAAGAACCACCTGCGTGATGGCAAACGCGGCCAGAGTGCCGTCAACGTCCAGACGGTAGTTCAGATAGCGCTCGCCCTGATTGCTGGCAAACGTTTTTTCGCTCCACGGAAAGGCGTGGGCGCGTGTTTCAATCGCGAACGCTGCGGTCAGGTCAGGCGTCGTGAGGGAAGAAATCGTGTTCATATTCGCAGATTTGTTGCCATAGCGCGCTGCGCGCCTTTGGATTGGCTTTCAGCTCGTCCAGCGCTGGTGAGCTGATTTGGCTCCCCTGAAGAGAGATGTCGTTTGTCTCTCCGATGCGCCAGCTGTTACAGCGGCTATCAGGAGGAAGCATGGCAACCCGTTCCGGCGTCAGCTGTAAGACCTGGTCGGGCGTCAGCTTCAGGCTGCGAAGGACATCACCGATCAGGGGCTCATTCAGGGCAGGCAGTTCTTCCGCCACCATCACCAGCCGAACGTGCGCGGGGATGGAGATGGCGATTTCGCCCTGCAACGCCGTCGGGCGACGCAAAGCCCACTGGGTGATGCCCAGCTGCTGCAACTGCCAGTCTCGTCGGGATGTCATAGGGATAACTCCTGTCTCTCAGGCGCGCAAATATAGCAAATGTGTCGAAAGTGCGCCATCTACCTACTATAATCCCCGCCTGAGTTTATTGAGGAACAATTCATGTCTGCATTTACCCCGGCAAGTGAAGTCTTGCTGCGTCACAGTGATGATTTCGAAGAAAGCCGTATTCTGTTTGCCGGAGATATGCAGGATGACCTGCCCGCGCGTTTCGACTGTGCTGAAAGCCGTGCCCACACCCAATACTACCACCACTGGCAGGTGCTGAGCCGCCAGATGGGCGAGCGCGCACGCTTCAGCCTGGTGGCGGAGCAGAGCGATATTGCCGACTGCGATACGCTGATCTACTACTGGCCGAAGAACAAGCCAGAAGCCCAGTTCCAGCTGATGAACCTGCTCTCCCTGCTGCCGGTTGGCTGCGATATTTTCGTGGTCGGTGAAAACCGCAGCGGTGTCCGTAGCGCCGAGCAGATGCTGGAAGCCTACGCGCCGCTGACCAAAGTCGACAGCGCACGTCGCTGCGGTCTGTATCATGGCCGTCTGGAAAAACAGACAACGTTTGATACGCAGGCATACTGGGACGAGTACCAGCTTGACGGCCTGACCATCAAAACCCTGCCGGGTGTCTTCAGCCGTGACGCGCTGGATACGGGCAGCAAGCTGCTGCTCTCCACCCTGACGCCGCACACCAAAGGCAAAGTGCTGGACGTGGGCTGCGGCGCGGGCGTGCTTTCAACGGTGCTTGCCAGCCATTCACCAAAAGTGCGCTTAACCCTGTGTGACGTGAGCGCCCCGGCGGTTGAAGCAAGCCGCGCAACGCTTGCGGCCAACGGCATTGAAGGCGATGTGATTGCCAGCAACGTCTTCTCTGACGTCACCGGCCGCTTTGACATGATCATCTCTAACCCGCCGTTCCACGACGGGATGGAAACCAGCCTCGAAGCTGCGCAAACCCTGATCCGTGGCGCGACTCGTCACCTCAACAGCGGCGGCGAGCTGCGCATCGTGGCGAACGCCTTCCTGGCGTACCCGAAAGTGCTGGACGAAACCTTCGGCTTCCACGAAGTGATCGCCCAGACGGGCCGCTTTAAGGTCTACCGCACCGTGATGACGCGTCAGGCAAAAAAATAATTCGCCATACAATGCAGGCCGGATAAGCGCCAGCGCCATCCGGCAAGCAGGCGTCGCAATTCCGTCCATTTTTGCAGCAATCAATAAAAGGCGCGCACTTTTCTGTTGACGTAAAGCTGAAAACATCTAGAATGCGCCTCCGTGGTTACGATACTTTTACAGTATCGATGGTATGCGAAGGTGGCGGAATTG